>JACQVW010000313.1 GCA_016209535.1 Planctomycetota bacterium
GCCGCGGCGAGGACCACCAGACGTTGGGAGGAGGGCTTCGGCAAGGGGGGGAGCTCCCCGTGAAGTGTACCTGAAGCCGTCCGCGCCGCGGGCGCCCATTTTCACGGTTACTGGGGGGCCCTTGCGTACGATAGCTTCTGATAGGATGTTGGCGCGTCGGCCCTCGCAGGTCAGAGATCATGGAAGGAGACGCGGAGCGCAGGATTCGGTTCACGGCGGACCTGGAGCGGTCCCAGGCGAGGCTCTTCGGCTACATCCACTCGCTCGTGCGCGACCTCGATGATGCCGACGACGTCTTCCAGCAGACCTGCTTGATCCTCTGGAGGAAGCGCGAGGAGTTCGACAGCCGCCGCAGCTTCTTCGCCTGGGCCTGCGGCGTGGCGCGCCTCGAGGCCTTGAGCTTCCTGCGCACCCGCAGCCGCAGCCGGCTCTACTTCAGCGATGAGCTGAACCTGCTCCTCCTGGAGGCGCAGGATGCGATGGCTCACGAAGAGGTGCAGGGGCGCCGGGAGGCGCTCGCTCTGTGCATGGAGAAGCTCCGGCAGCGGGACCGAGCGCTCCTCGAGGACTGCTACGGCGGACCGGCGAGGGTGTCCGAGGTTGCGGAGCGCCGGGGGCGTTCGCCTCAGAGCGTGCACAACTCCTTGCGCCGGATACGGCGGGCGCTCTTCGAATGCATCCACCGAAGGCTCGAGCAGGGCCTGGTCCCGGGGACGGTCTCATGAGCGATCCCGATCGAGCTCCCCCCGACCTGCGCGACCTGATCGATGACTACCTGGACGGCTCCATCGACGAGGCCGGGCTCGCCGAGCTGGAGTCGCGGCTCCTGGCCGACGGGGAGGCGCGCCGCCGCTTCGTGCGGTATTCCCGCCTGCACACGGACCTCCACCTCGCTGCGCGCGCCTCGCGCGCCGGGAAGCGGGCTCTCCAGCGAATCACGTCCTCCGAGATCGGTCCTGCCGCCATTCCTGCAAGCGTTCGCAGGCCGTTCCCTTCTTTCCTGTCCTTCCTGTTCAGGGGAGGCTCGTTCCCCAGGATCCTGGCCGGGGCCGCCGCCGCGGCCCTGATCGCCTGGGTCTGGGTCTCCTCGGGCCGTCCGCGAGAGGGCTCGCGAGGCCTCCTTGCGCCGGAACCCTCCGGTCTCGCGTGGCTCGTGAACGCCCAGGACTGCCAGTGGGCCGCGGACATGTCCCCGGCGGCCGACATGGGGCCCGGGAGGACCCTGCGGATCGAGCGGGGCCTTGCCGAGCTGGGCTTCCGGAGCGGCGCTCGACTCGTCCTCGAGGGGCCCGCGAGCCTCGAGCTGGTCTCCTCAAGCTGCGCCCGGCTCATCGTCGGGAAGGCGACGGCGAGGGTCCCGGGCTCAGCCAAGGGCTTCACGCTCCTGTCCCCCCAGGGAAGGGTCGTTGACCTCGGCACCGAGTTCGGCATGGCGGTGGAGGAGGACGGAGACACACGGGTCCTCGTGTTCGAGGGGCAGGTCGAGGCGTTCCCGGGTTTCCCCGGGGGCGCACCTGCCAGCTCGGTCACCCTCGGGCAGAACGACTCCGTGGTCCTCAGCAGGGAGGGGGTCGTGCCGGGGCAGGACCCCGGCGGCGGCGGCCCGTTCGTCCGGGAGATCGTGCCGCGGCTCAGGACCGCGCCGCGCACGCGGAGACTCGAGTTCCGGGGGCCCTTCGAGGGCACGCTGCGGGACCTCCGCGGGGCCGGCACGGGGCTGACGCACCGCCTGCCGGGAACGGGTCTGGACCTCCGCGACCTGGACCCCAACCTCGAGCTGGAGGCCGCGAAGGGCCACCTGGCGTTGACCACGACGAACAGCGACATCAACACGCAGTACCGGCTCGGCCACGGCGAGTACCTGGGGGTGCGGCTGGCGGACCTCGGGTTCAAGGGCACGGAGGACTTCGCCGTCACGGTGTCCATGCCGGACATCCCCAAGCTGGAGTTCGTGGGGCAGTTCGGCCTCTACGCCGGTGCTCGAAGCGACCGGGTCGTCCGGGGGGGGCTCATCAGCACTCGAGCGCCGGACAGCTACTCCCTGTTCCTCGTCAACAACTCGGGCGGCAGGGATGCGGACCTTTACGAGGTGGGCCTGTCGTCGACCGGGGACGACCTCCGGCTGACGCTTCGCCGGGTGGGTGGAAGATACTCCCTCACCGTCGAGAACCGGACCACGGGAGGGTCCAGCACCCTCGCCATACGCCACCCGGGCTACCTCGACGGAGAGGCCGACCTGTTCGTCGGGGCGTTTGGCGCGAACACGCAGAGCGAAGTGCGGAAGACGTTAGTGCTCCAGGAATTCGAGGTTACCGTCTGGACCGCTGAAGAGTGACGAGTATCATCGAGCGCGATGAGGCTCCGGCTCGCCCGGAGAGGATCGCCGAGGGCCAAGAGCTCGGCTGGGAGATAAAACCAGGAGGATCACAAGATGTCGGAAAAAAGGGTAGGGGCCAGTGCAGGTCTGTTCATTGCTTCGTTCGTCCTCGCGGCATCCAGCGCGGCCTCGCTGCGCGCCCAGGTCGAGATCGCGGGCTCCCTCCTCGTTGATCTCGACGCGGAGGACGCGTCGGCGGGGACCGAGATCTGGGCGAACCTCGCGCCCGACTCGATCGGCGACTTCGACAGGGTCGGGGGCCCCCTCGTCGAGGAGGTGGAGGGCGTCACGGCCGTCACGTTCAATCCGACCGACGTCCTGGACTCCTACCAGAGCCAGCTCGACGCGCCCGACGGCCTGATCGGCCTCGACCCGACGCGGTCCATCGAGGCCTGGGTCTTCAACCCCCAGATCGCGAGCGAGGAGACCATCCTCGCCTGGGGCCGCCGCGGCGGCCCGAACGGCACCAACATGAGCTTCAACTACGGGACGCACCCGCTCTTCGGCGCCATCGGGCACTGGGGGGGCGACGGGCCCGACATCGGGTGGAACGACGGGGGCGGCGCCCCCCCGGCCGGCCGGTGGCACCACCTGGTCTACACCTACGACGGAGCGACGACGCGCGTGTACAACGACGGCTGCTTCGCCGGCGAGGTCTACTGCAACACCGAGGATCTTGGCCTGGGGACCATCGACACCTTCGGGCCCTCCAAGATCACCCTGGCCGCCCAGCTTGAGCCCGACGGGCTCACGCTCAACTTCGGGCTCCGGGGGACCCTCTCGATCGCGAAGCTCCGGATCCACGACGAGGTCCTCACGCCGGAGCAGGTCCGGAAGAACTTCGACGAGGAGTGCCCCAAGTACTGCCCGCCCCCGGGGCTCTGCGAGTGCGTGAACTGCCCGGCGGGGAACGACTTCCACTTCAAGGGGAAGGCGAAGTACGTCCGGCAGCTCCGCTTCGACGCGGTGCCGCCCGCCACGGGCCTCGCCGTGGCCGCGCCCGCGGGCGCCACGATCGACGCCTCCGGCCGGCTCGAGTACGCGCTGCCGGACCCCCAGCCGGCGTCCTTCCAGGTCAAGGTGCAGTGCACGAACGCGCCGGGCACCGCGGACTTCACCTGGACCGTGACCCTCGTGGACCCGCCGCCGCGGGCCGACATCGCCGTGGCCGAAGAGCTCCTCGTGGACCTGGACGCGGCCCACGAGTCGGCGGGCGAGGGCCTCTGGCTGAACGCGGGGTCCCTGAGCGACTTCCTCGAGATCGGGGACCCCGTGCTGGGGGCCCAGGGGCCCGAGAGCTCGCCCGCGGTGGACTTCAACTCCACGGCGACCCTGGACGCCTACCAGTGCCTCGAGCTCCCGCCCGCGGGGATCGTGGGCCTGGACCCGACGCGGTCCATCGAGGCTTGGGTCTTCAACCCGGACATCCCCGCGGAGGAGACGATCCTCTCCTGGGGCCGCCGTGGCGGCCCCAACGGGACCAACATGAGCTTCAACTACGGGATCCACAACCTCTACGGCGCCGTGGGCCACTGGGGCGGCGACGGGCCCGACCTGGGCTGGAACAACGCGGGCGGAGCGCCCGAGCCGGGGCTGTGGCACCACCTCGTGTACACCTACGACGGCGAGACGACGCGCGTGTACTCCGACGGGCTCCTCCAGAACTCGGAGTTCCTCGGGGCGGGGACCATCAACACCTTCGGGGACACTCCCATCGCGCTCGCGGCCCAGTACGACGACGCGACCTCGCTCAACTTCGGGCTCCGCGGAGCCCTTTCCCTCGGCCAGGTGCGGATCCACGACGGGGTCCTCTCGCCGGCCCAGATCTTCAGGAACTTCCTCGCCGAGAACGATCGCTACGGGGTTCCGGACCCCGACGTCGTGCCGCCGGAGTTCGTGAACCCGCCGGGGGACGGGACCTTCTGCGCGTCGGAGGACGTCTACGCCGCCCGGCTCCAGGCGACGGGCACGCCGCCGCCGGTGCTGAGCGTCGTCGCTCCTGCCGGGGCGACCATCGACGACACGGGCCGCTTCACCTACGACATCCCCGATCCGGCGCCAGCCTCCTTCGCCGTGACGGTGAAAGCCACGAACCAGGCGGGGGAGGCCACCGCCACCTGGACGCTCACGCGCCAGGACATCTCGAACGAGCTCCAGATCGCGGGCGATCTCCTCGTCGACCTCGACGCCCGGGACCCCTCGGCGGGGACGGACGCCTGGTCGAACGGCGGCGGCGTTCTGAGCGAATTCGTGAAGGTCGGGAACCCCGTCGTGGTCTCGCGGCTGGGCGTGAAGGGCGTGAGCTTCAACGAGGGCCGCTCCGGGGACTCCTACGAGAGCTTGGACCCGGCGCCGGAGGGCATCGTCGGGACCGACCCCACGCGGTCCATCGAGGTCTGGGTCTACAACGAGGCGATCCCGTCGGAGGAGACGATCCTCTCCTGGGGCAAGCGCGGCGGCCCGAACGGCTCGAACATGAGCTTCAACTACGGGTCGCACCAGCTCTACGGCGCCGTGGGCCACTGGGGCGGCGACGGGCCCGACCTGGGCTGGAACAACGGGGGCGGCGCGCCCGACGCGGGCCAGTGGCACCACCTCGTGTACACCTACGACGGGGAGACGACGCGCGTCTATGCCGACGGGTGCATCGCCGACACGGCCTACTGCAACTCCGAGCTCCTCGGTCCCGGGATCATCAACACGTTCCCCGAGCCGAAGATCTCCCTCGCGCAGCAGCACGAGGCGGACGGGGCGGTGTTCACGACGGCCCTGCAGGGGAGCCTCGTCCTCTCGAAGGTCCGCATCCACGACGAGGTGCTCTCGCTCTGCCAGGTCCAGAGCAACTACGAGGTCGAGCTGCCCCTCTACGAGGTGCCCTGCCCGCAGCCGGGGTCGCCGGACTTCGCGGACACGCACTGCCTGGGGATCGTGGTCCGGGAGACGGGGGCGGGCTTCGGGCCCACGCACCGGGTGACCGCGACGGCCGCGGACGACACGGGCGATCCGGTCCTCTACACCTTCACCGCGTCGAACGCGGGCGGCCTCCTGCGGACGGTCGGGCCCCAAGGGGGCAACGAGGGGGCGTTCATCCTCCGCAATCTCCAGGGGCCCTTCATCTTCACGGTGACGGTGGACGACCGGCCGGACTGCGACGACGCGGCGGCGGACAGCACCTGCCGGTTCCCCCCGCCGCTCCCGCCGGAGGTCTGCGACAACCAGGCGGACGACGACCAGGACGGAAAGGCCGACTGCGACGACGAGGACTGCGCGGAGTTCCCCGCTTGCAAGGTGGTGGTCCCCGTGTTCCACCGCGGCGACGCCGACAACAACGCGGAGCTCCAGCTCACCGATGCGATCCGGGTCCTGGGCTTCCTCTTCCTCGGCGGCGCGCCGCCGACCTGCATGGACGCCGGGGATGCCGACGGCAACAACCAGCTCCAGCTCACCGACGCGATCCGCATCCTGGGCTACCTGTTCCTGGGCGGCGTGGCCCCCGAGTCTCCGGGACCGCCGCCGAACGACTGCGGCCCAGACAACGATGCCACGACCCTGGGCTGCGAGACCTACACGAGCTGCGGCTAGGCACCGTCCGCGGCTAACGGCGACCTTGCCGGGCCGGCCGCCGAGCGCGCTCGAGGCCGGCCCGGCGGGGCCCGCGAGGCGCCGTCACTTCTTCGCGCCGCCTCCGGCGGCCTGAGCGGCCCGAGCCGCCTCGGCAGCCTGAGCGGCCGCCTTCTCGATGATCGCCGCCTTGATCGGCTCGGCGAAGGCCCCGCGCACCTCCGCGCCGACCCACTCCGCGACGGCGGCCCCGCCGTCCGCGGCGAAGACGAACCGGTTCATCCCCCCGCCGCCGCCCCGTTCGTGCTCCGGCAGGGCCTTGTAGGCCTCCTGCTGTTCCCCGGTGAGCCCCAAGAGGACATCGTTCTCGAGCTCTTGACCGAGCTGCTTGTGGGCCTGCGCGAGGTGCCGCACCTGCTGCTCGATGTCGGCGGGCGTGGCGTTCTTGGGATCGGGCAGGGCCAGCTCCTTCTGGACCTCCTTCCGCCGCTCGTCGTACCGCGTGTAGAGGCCGTGGAGGTACTCCTTCTGGCGCTCGTCGAGGTCCAGCGTCTTCGCGAGCGAGTTGATGCGGTAGTTGTGCTTCCCGTAGGGTCCCTCCGAGAGCTCCCGCGCCTCGCGCGCCCGGGCCTCCGCCTCCTCCTGCTCCTTCTGCCTTCGAGAGTCCCGGGTCTTCATGTACACGCTGGCGACGAGGTCGTCCATGTCCTGGCGCATGCCGTTCGACGCGAGCCACCGCTCGAGCTTCGTCGGGCGAGGAGCCTCGGGGTCGCCGCGGGCCGCCAGGGCGACCTCACCCTCGCCCTCGCTAGCCTCCGGCTGCGGCTTCGCCTCGGGCTCGGCGGGCACCGGAGGGGGCGCGTCCTCCCCGGGCATCGTGACGGAACCCTCGGCCTGGAGGCTCGCGAGCTCCGCCAGGCGGCCCTCCACGGCGCGCAGCCGCTCCTCGAGCCTCGAGAGGAGCTCGGCGTCGGCGTCGCCCGCCGCCGGCGAGGGTCCGTGCGTCAGGCGGCCGATGCCGAGGGTGAAGAGGGCGCCGATGGCGCAGGCTGCGAGGAGGCTGGAGACCAGGAGGGGCGTTCGCATGGGAGGCTCCGTGGAAACGCGGTTCTTCGCGGGAGCCTCGAGCCGACGTACGAGGCTCGGGGCCCACCGGGACATTACAGTCCCGGAGGGACCCCGGCGCAACGGAATCTTCCGGACGCGGACCCCAGGCAGGCCCCGTCTTCCGTTCCTACAGCCAGCCCAGACACTCCTGGCCGCACTCGAGCCGGCGCGGGTCGGCGAAGACCGAGCAGGACTTCACCTTGAGGGCCTTCCCGCCCGGGTGGCAGCCCCGCTGGAGCACCAAGAGCTCCACCGGCCTCTTCCGGGTGGGGCAGGTGACGTTCCGGCGGTCGCAGTGGTTCCTCCCGGCGACGCAGAGGAGGGCAAACAGGGCCAGGACAGCGGCGATCGCTTCGAAGGGTCCCATGGCGGCGTCCTTTCCGCGCTTCCGCGCATTCGTTCGAGCCATCGGGAAGGCTATAACCGCCACCGAGCGAGGGCCGTGACCCAGGTCACGGGCACTTCGTGGAGGATCCGGCGGCCGCGGCGCTCGCGCCGAGACGTCCGCGCCGCCTCCTCGCTCCCGCCTACCGGCCTCCTCGCTCCCGCCTACCGGCCTCCTCGCTCCTGCCTACCGGCCTCCTCGCTCCTGCCTACCGGCCTCCGCGCTCCTGCCTACCGGCCTCCTCGCTCCCGCCTATCGGCCTCCGCGCTCCTGCCTACCGGCCTCCTCGCTCCCGCCTATCGGCCTCCGCGCTCCCGCCTACCGGCCTCCGCGCTCCCGCCGCAGGGCGCGCGTCCTCTCGAGGTTTCGCCGGGCCTCGGTGAAGTCGGGGCGCGCCTCGAGCGCTCGCTCGAACTGCTCCTCCGCCTCGGCGAGCTTGCCCTGGCCCAGGAGGACGGCGCCGAGATTGTTGCGGGCCTCGGCGAAGGTCGGCTCGAGCCGGAC
>JACQVW010000038.1 GCA_016209535.1 Planctomycetota bacterium
CGACAAGAAGGCCCTGAAGCGCGCCGAGGAGGCCATGGCCGAGGCGCGCGACGCCATGAAGGGGGGGGACGTCGGCCGCGCAGCGAAGAAGGCCCAGGAGGCCCGCGAGGCCCTCGAGGAGGCGAACCTCGCGGCCCAGGACCGCCTCGAGCGCCTCCGGGCCCAGAGGGACTTCAAGGCCTTGAAGGATGACCAGGACGAGACCAAGGCCGAGACGGACTCCATCGCCGAGCGCATGAAGGAGTCCCCGCCCTTCGTGGCGCCCCCCGAGGGCGGCGTCCCCGGGAAGGGCGACGTCGAGAGCGCCGCGGGCGACATGCAGGCCTCCTCGGGCGACCTCGGCCAGGGGCAGCCGGGCAAGGCCTCCCCGAAGCAGGCCAAGGCCACCGACAAGCTCAAGGCGGGCCGCGAGAAGACCGAGGAGGCCCTCGAGGAGCTCCAGCGGGCGCTCCGGGAGCGGATCCTCGCCTACCTGCGCGAGAAGTTCACGAAGATGCTCAACGAGCAGCGCCTCGTGAGCCGCGACACGCGGTCCCTGGACCTGAAGCTCAAGGCGCTGCGCGCTGCGGCTGCGGCCCAGGGCTCGCAGCCTCCCGAGCCTGACCGGAAGGACCGCCAGCTCTCCGAGGGCCTCTCGAAGCGCGAGGCGGGCCTCACGCTCCTCGCCGACGACGTCCTCGACCTCCTCGAGGAGGACGGGACGACCCTCGTCTTCCCCGGCGTCGTCGAGGAGGTGAGGGCGGACCTCCTCAACGCGAGCGGCCTCCTCTCGAAGCTCGACACCGGCGACAAGACGCAGCGGATCCAGCACGAGGTCGAGCAGGCCCTCGAGGACATCCTGCGGGCCATCGAGGTCGCGCAGAGGAGCCCGCCGCCCCCCAACCCGAACCAGGGCCGGAGCTCGCGGAGCGGCGCGGGGCCTCTCCTTCCCCTATCGAGCGAGCTCAAGATGGTCCGCGCCCTCCAGGCCCGGGTCAACGAGCGCACGCAGACCTTCGACCTGGCCCGCTCGCGCCCCGACCTGACGCCCGAGGAGAAGCTCCAGCTCAACGCCATCGCCCGCAAGCAGAAGGAGGTCGAGCGCATGCTGCGGAAGCTCGGCGCGGCGGTGGGAGAGGAGTGATGACCCCGAGGAACCTGGACACGAGCGGGCGGGGAGAGGAAGCCGGAGGCCGCCGGGCGAAGGCCACAGCGGGCTCCGGCGCCTCCCACCGGCTATCCTCGAGCGCAACCGTCGTGGCGGCACTCCGCATCGAGGCCGTCGGGGGTCTCGTCGGGCCCACACTCGTGAGGGCCGGGTGAGGGCGGCGTGCCCCCGCCACGGAAGAGCCAGTCCAGGAGGAAGACCGGGTCCGTGATGTTGACGAGGCCATCGTCGTTTGCGTCGACGGCGTCGAGGCACGGAGGGCTCGCGCCTCCCAGGAAGAGCGCCCCGAGGCTGAAGATGGCGTCGGAGATGTTGACGACCCCGTCCGCGTTGGCGTCGCCCCTCCGGAACCATGCGGCGCCAGCACCTCCTGGCCGGAAGACGACGCTCACCCCCGCCCGCTCGAGGTTGCACGGGCTCACATGGCTGCCGCCGATGGTGATGTCGACGTCCACAGGCTGCCCCGAGCCGCGGAGCCCCTCCGCGAAGCGGAGCTCGCCCCGGACCTCCTCTTCGCCTTGGCTCCGGGTCGCCTGCACCTGGACGGTAAGCACCGACTCGGTCCCCACGGGAGCCAATGTGAGAGGCTCGGTGAAGGAGAGCACCACGGCGCTGACCGCGCCCCTGCGGCCGCCGTTCCGTTCCGGGTCCACCACCGTGCTGACCTCGAACCCGTCGGCGCGCCTGCCGTCAGGAGCCCTGGCGGCGGAGGTCCCGTCGGTCGCGACGGACTCGATGTCGGCCTCGCCCTCGGCCGCGACTCCGAAGCTCCAGCCCTGAACCCCCTTGTCAGTCGACGCTGCGGAGACCACGTTCGCGAAGAGAGTGGCTCGCCCGCGTCTCCCCGGCGGGGCCAGCGCAGCGACCTCGCCGCCGCAGCTCCCCTCGAGGATGAGACGGGGGTCGAAGGGCTCGGCGCTCTGAATGCGCTCGCGCGAGAAGCCGAGGCTGAAGGGGCGCTCGGGATCGTCGATGCACTCGATGCACCTCGAGTCGCAGACCTCGACCTCGCAGGCCGCCGCGGCAGCCTCGCAAGGCGTATCGCCGAGGACGGGGACGATGGCGTAGGCACGGCGGCCTTCCCGGGCCTCGCGGTCGGTGAAGCTTGTGGCGGTCCCCGGGAGGAGCGCGAGATCCTGCCCATCGCGCCGCACCGTCAGGCGCCACCGCTCTGGGTCGGCGAGCGCGTCCCAGCGGAGGACCGGGAAGCACTGCGGGTCCGCGACGCACGCGAGGCCCACGAGGGGGCAAGGCACGACGATCTCGATAGGGTCGGAAACTCTGGTCCCGCAGGCGGTCTCGACGGTGACCGAGACGCTGAAAGCGCCGCAGCGCGCGTAAGCGTGCCGCGGCGCTGGGAGATCACTCGTCGTCCCATCGCCGAAATCCCACCGAAACGCGCTTGCCGCGACGCCCGATGCTTCGTGGAGCTCGATCTCGGCGAGAGGGCAGACGACCCTGCGGCTCGCCTCGATCACCGGCGCGGACGCCTCCTCAGCCACCACCAGGGGCGCGGCGGACAAGCGCCACTCGCCGGGTCCGCAGGGACCGACCGCGCGGACCCTGAAGACCACGCTGCCAGCCTGCCCGGCGCGGTAGGTAAACCAGCACTCCGCGGCGTTCGGAGCCAGCCGGGAGCAGCCTGCGCCAGGACCGCACGCCTCGACATCGTAGCGCAACCGCGGCACGTCGCAGGGCCACAAGACGAGGACGTCGTCGCCGGGGCAGGCGGAGGTCGGATGCGCTGGCGGGGCCGAGAGCGGAGCCGGTGCTCCCTCGACGGTCACGGCGGCGCCTGCCGGGGACGGTGCTGGGTCGCTCTCGCCGCAGGTGTTCCCGGCCCGGACGCGTACGCGGTAGTCTCCCGCTGCGAGCGCGCCAAGCTCGAAGTCGGGAGCGCCATGAACGGCGACACGATCCCACGCCTCGCTGCCGCGGGCCAGCTCGAGGATATATGACGTCGCCCCCGGTGCTGTCTCTGCGATCACAGAGACCGGAATGTCCGCACAGGTCAGGGACGGCGCCGACAGGGATGGCGGCGGGTTGGGCCGCGCGAGGACTTGGAGGGGGACTGTCGCTTCCGCGGATGGCCCAGGCCCGCAGTCGTTCTCGGCGGTCAGGCGGAAGGAGATCTCGCCAGCCTCACCGGGGACGAACCGCCACTCGGTCTCGGGATCGAGGAGGGTGCCGAGGACGATCCAGCCCCCTTCGCCCTGGCGCGCCTCGAGGCGGTAGCGGAGCGCTGCCGGATCCCTACTCCACGAGACGGTCGTCTCGACACCGCTGCAGGCGGTCCCCGCATGCACGGGGAGCCCTGCCAAACGAGCCGGCTCGGCGACCCTCAGGAACGCCTCGGATTCCCTCCAGGCTCCGGGCCCGGCCGCGCTGAGGGCGCGCACACGGAAGACGATCCCACCCGGCGCTGCAGGCACGAACGTGCAGGCGAGCTCAGAAGGTGCGACGCCGCAAAGTGGGATCCACAGGGTCGCGTCTTCGGACCGGTGCTCGACCTCGTAGCCCGTGGCGCCGGTCACGGGGCACCACTCCACCCGGGCCGAGACGCCGGCGCAGCCAGTCTGCGGGTGGCGGATGCACGCGGGGGCCGCGGGTGGCTCGACGCGGCCAGCGCAGAAGGCGGCGGGCAGCCTGCCCTCCTCGCCGGTCGTGCGCCTGACGGCCACCTCCCAGCATCCCGCGTGCTCCGCTCGCAGCACGAAGAAGGCCTGGATCTCCCCGGGCCCCGTGACGTCGAACTCCTCGGAGACGATCGATTGGCCGGTCCGGCGGAGCAGGACCGAGTCGTCCCGCCGGAACGGGCCTCCGAGGACGCGGATCGTCACCGACCCGGGCAGGACGGCGATGGACGGCGGCTCCACGCTCACGACGGCGGGCGGCGGGACGATCACGGTCTTCCGGACGCGGTTCCCGGCCTCGTCGTAGGCGTAGCGGATCTCCGTCCCGTCGTCGTGTCGGACGGCCAGGAGTTGGTGGAGATTATCATAGGCGAATTCGACGGCGGGCGCGGACGTACTTTGCAGCGCAATCGTCGCGGTGAGGGCGAATGTTGCTCGCATGATGGATCTTCCTTTCGTGGTCATGGGTTGCCTTGTCGCTCATGTCACTGGGCCGGGAGCGCGAAGAAACCAGGGATCCAGCGGAAGATGCCCGGCGCCCAGGTGTCGTACCCCTGGAGCTGATACCAGAGCTCCATGCCTCCGCTCGCAATGCCGACACCCAGCCCCCTCACTAGCCCTCCGAAGGCCTTCGCGCCTGCCCGGAGGCGCCAGGCCCTCCCCAGGGCGACCTTGACGGCCCAACCGAGGCCGTCCTCGGGGAAACGCCGGAGGTACTCGAGCCCAAACCGTGCGCCGCCCCAGGCGAGGCTGCCGGCGTACGCGGTCAGCCCCTTGCGTGCGGTCTTCCACCAGAAACCGGCGACCGCGTCGATGGCCCTGAGGCCGTCCGGGTCGACTCTGGTGGTGACGCGATTGGCGACGTACGCGTAGAGGTTCGCATCGCCGCCTGCGAAGCCGGAGGGATCCTTCGTCAGGAAGCGGCCCGTGAGGGCATCATAGACGCGGGCGCGCATGTGGTAGAGGCCGTCGCCGAGATCGAGGACACCGTGCCGCCCCCCCCACCGGAAGGGGCTCGTCACGGTCCCCTCCCGGCGCAGGGTAGCGCCGAGCTCGTCGTAAACGTACCTCGCAGCGATCCGCCCCGCGGGATCCGAGATCGCGACCACGTTGCCCAGAGCATCGTGGTGATGCACGTGGCGGTTCCCGGCACCGTCCACCTGCGCCGCAAGGCCCACCCCGTGGACGTAGCGCGTCCCGACGCGGTTCGAGGCGTCCGTCTCGGCGAGCACATGGCTCCGCTCGCCGGTCAGGTCGAGCACGTACCGGGTCAGGACCCCTCCGGCTCGCGTCGCGATCAAGTTCCCGAGCGCGTCGTGGAATAGCTCCACGGTCCCGCCGGGCCCTTCGATGCGTCGCAGGCGGTTTGCGCCGTCGTGGACGTAGCGCGTGGTCGCGCCGCCGGATTGCTTCAGGGTGCGGTTGCCGCTGGCGTCGTGAGAGTAGTCCACGACACGGCTCCCACGCTCCGAGAGGAGGCGGTTTCCCTCGCTCACGGCGAAGGTGATGTCCTCCGCCGCTGGCGCGAACGCCTCCAGCGGCTCCAGGGCATCCACCTTCAGGGGATTCCCGGCAGGGTCCAGGGTGAAGCGCCATGCCGCGAACAGGGCTCCAGCCGCAGTCGCATGCTCGAGCGAGGCGACGCGCGAGGCGAGGTCGTGCTGGAGCGTGGTGCGGGTGCGGTTCGAGTGAAGCACCTCGCTCAGGTTCCCGGCCGGGTCGTAGCGGTACTCGGTTGAGCCTCCCGTCCAGTCGGTCACCCGGGTGATCCGGCCTGGCACGCTGCCGTGCTCGAAGCGGACCGTCCCTCCGCCGGGGTAGGTGACCTCGCGGAGGCCTCCGTGCGGAAAGTAGGAGTACGAAACGGTCAGCCCGAAAGCTGAGGTGCACGCGGCCACCCGGCCAAGCTCGTCGTAACTCCATCGGATCGTGCCGTTTTCGTTCGCGGCGGTCAGGAGCTGTCCTGCAGCGTCCCAGGTGAATGTCGCAGCCCCGTCCGGATAGTCCACCTTGACAAGCCGCTGGTCCTCGTCGTGCGAGAACATCGTCGTCGCCCCGTTCCCGTCGGTGCGGGAGCGGAGGAGGCCACCGTCCGTGTAGCTGAAGGATGTTGTGGTCCCGGCCGGGTCATCCACGCCGATCAGGCGGTCCTGTTCGTCGTAGCGGTAGCGGAAGGACTCCCTGGCCCCGCCTCGGAGGTACGACAGCGCCGCCACGTTGTCATTCCGATCGAGCTCGATCTCCGTGGAGTGGCCGTCGTGATCCGCGATGCGGACCACGGCGTCGTTCGGGTCGTGGTGATATCCCGTCAGCTTCGCATCCGCATCGCGGACGGTCAGGATTCGCCCTGCCGCGTCGCGCGTGTAGAGCCACTCCCCACCCTCCGGGTCCCTGACCGAGGCGACGTTGCCTTGCGAGTCGTACGCGTACGAAGTCACGCCCCCGAGCGCATCGTAGGAGGCGCGGACCTGGCCGTCTGGAAAATACTCGTACCGCGTCGTCTCCCCTGCCGGGTTCGTCTCCTCGAGGAGTAGGTTCCCCGCGGCATCGAAGCGGTACAGGGTCTCGCGAAGCGTCTCTCCGGGCACCCGGAATTGGGTCATGCGGACCAGGTTGTTTCGGCCGTCCCAGTCGAGCTCGGCAAGCTGGCCGAGGGCGTCGATCAAGCGCGTCACGTTGCCGTTGGCGTCGTATTTGAACCACATGCTGCGGCCAAGAGCGTCCACGATCGCACTCGGCAGGGTCGGGTGCGATGGGTCGTACGTGACGTCCATCGCGCTCCCCAGCTTGGAGCGGACGAGGCTCAGAGCGAAGCTCTGGTCGTGCCCGTACGTCGTGGAGTCGCCGTCGGGCCCCGTGACCGTGACGCGGCCCGTGCCGGGCGTCTCGTAGGCGAAGACGATCGCCTTGCCCGGGGCCTGCTGGACGCGTTCGACACGCCCTGCGCTGTCGTACGCGACGTCGACGGTGTTGCCCCGCGGCCGGCGGACCTGTGCGAGAAGGCCCGCGGCCGAGTAGGTGTAGCTCGTCTGAAAGCCGGTGCCGCGCGCGTCCTCGAGGGTCGCGAGCCGTCCTTCCGGGTCGTAGCTGAACCGGATGGATCTGTCCAGGCTAGAATCGACGACGCGCGTCAGCCTGGGCCGCCCCTCGTGGGAGGCCCCGTACTCGAACGTGAAGGCTCGCCCTACGGAATCCCTCACGCGTGCGAGGACCCCCAGGACCGTGTCGTAGTCGAACGTCAGGGGGGTTCCCGTGGCGATCGGCGACACGTGTGAGAAACGAGACGTCGTCCCCGCCGGGCATCCCGGCGAACCTCGAGAACTCGAGCGTAGTCTGGTCCTTGAGCGTAAGCACGAAGCGCGCTTCCGCGGCGCGGGCCAGGCGATCGTAGTTCCCGGGGATGGGCTCATAGCGGTCCGTCGCGGCGTCGTGCCGGAAGGCCCTGACCGTGCCGTCGCCGAGGTAGACGATGACATCGCGGGACGGCGGAGCCCCCTCGATCAAGCAGGAATGCAAGCCGTGGGACCAGCCGGGACCCAGCGGACCATCGACCGCGGCACGATGCGAGTTATAGAAGTGAAAAAAGGCAAGCTGGGGGCCTCGCCCGTCGAGTCGAAGCCCCTGGTCGGCGAAGTACTGGCGCCACCCTCCCACGGCGACGTCTACCCCCTCCACGCGTGCCATGGGTCGCCCGAACGCGATCGGCCAGCGCAGCCCGTCCGGCGAGACGCGGCCCGCAAACCCGTCGTCGACGAACGACCACGACGGGTTGGACGTGATTCCATCATACTCGGTCTTCCTGGTGATCAGCACCCGGTGGAAAGGATGCGCCCCGGTCTCCCGCAGGCGGCGGAGCTGGAGCAGGCCCGGCGTGTCGTCGGGCCACACGAAGCCAGCGATGCCTTCGTAGGCGTAGCCCTCCTGGATCCTCGTGTTGCGGTCCGTGGGATCTATCGTGAAGCAATGGGTGCGCTGCGTGCTTTGGTAGAGCCGCAAAAGCGGAAGCGACCTTGGGAACGGCACAGGGGAGACGAAGCCCTCGACACGCTCGTACCGGTAGCCCTGCCCGAGGGCAGAGGCGACCTCGATGTCGCTGAGCGTATAGAGGTGATCACGGAAGTCGCCACCCAGGTAAAGCCTGTGCAACGGGACCATGCCCGGCGCAACGCGCTCCGGCGGGACGTAGGCGAACCGCCGTGCGCCGCTCTCGTTCCAGGACCCTCCTGCGAGCACGCGGACCTTGCAGTGCCACTCCCCCTCAGACAAGAAGTTCGCGCCCAGGGTGAGCTGCGTCCCCCCAGCAACTGTCCGGTGGAGCTCGGGCGATCCGAACGTATCTCCGTCGTCGACAAAGACCTCCGTGGCCTCGACGGTCCCGTTGACCTCCCACACGATCGTCAAGACCTCATCGGTGACTATTTCGTCCTCCGCAGGGGAGAGGACCATGATGGACGCATCGACGACGATGGCGGCCCACACCGTGCCGCTTCCGCTGACGAGGATCGTGGCCCCCGTGGGGCTGACGAGCTTCCAGTCCTCCCGATACGAGCCCGCGGCGCTCGGGGCGCGCATGGGCACCGAGAACGTGAACGTCCCGCC
>JACQVW010000033.1 GCA_016209535.1 Planctomycetota bacterium
TGAGATCCTCGAGAGCCACATCGCCGGCGGGAGGCCCGTGGAGCGGCTGCGGCTCGCGCCGGAGTGCATCAACACGAGGAAGTGCGCCCACAAGCCTAGGCCGGGCGCGGGGGGGGGACCTGCCGGGTGACCGCTAGCGGACTTCCTCGCGGGCCTGGCGGCCCTCGGCCTCGCCGGCGGCGGCGGGGCGAGAGGCGGGTATGGCTCCCGGCGCCGGGCTGCCCGCGCCCGCGACTCGCGCCTGGCCCGCCGCGGCAAGGCTCCGCGGAGACCTCGAGAGGATGCCGTACCTCGCGAGGCAGAAGAGTGCCCACAAGGCATCCCTCCAGCCGATCTTCTTCCCCTCGGAGTAGCTCCTGCCGTCGTAGGAGATCCCCACCTCGTAGATCCGGCAGCCGAGCCTCGCCACCTTCGCCGTGAGCTCGGGCTCGACGCCGAACCGGTCCTCCTGGATCCGGATGGCCCGGACGACCTCGGTGCGGAAGACCTTGTAGCAGGTCTCCATGTCGGTCAGGTTCAGGTTCGTGATCATGTTGGAGACCACGGTGAGGACGCGGTTCGCCACGGCGTGCCAGAAGAAGAGGACGCGGTGGGCATCGCCCGTGAGGAAACGGGACCCGTAGACGACGTCGGCCTTCCCCTTGAGGATGGGCGCGAGGAGCTTCGGGTACTCGGAGGGGTCGTACTCGAGGTCCGCGTCCTGCACGATGACGATGTTCCCGGTGACCTGCTCGAAGCCCGAGCGCAGCGCCGCGCCCTTGCCCCGGTTCCGCTCGTGGAGGACGAGGCGGTCGATGAGGCCCCGGCGGGCCTCGAGCTCGAGGAGCCTCTCGCGAGTGCCGTCCGTGGATGCGTCGTCGACGACGATGATCTCCTTTCGGTAGGGCGCGGCGCGGACGCGCTTCAAGATCTCCTCGATCGTGTCCCGCTCGTCGTACACGGGGACCACGACGGAGAGGACGAAGTCCTCGGGCGAGATGGGCTCGAAGGGCGGCGAGGGTGCGGCCACGTGGGGATTATCGGACAAGGCGCGGCCCGCCTGAAGGAGGAAAGCGCCGCTCCTCGAGGCCGGCTCAAGCTCGAGAGTCCGCCGGCACCAGCCGGACCTCGACCCGGTGCCCCAAGGCGGCGGCGATCCGGGCGACCGTGCCGAGCTTGTGTCCCGTGTAGTCCGCGTCCTCGATGCGGGCGATCGCGCTCTGGGAAGTGTGGACTTTCCGGGCGAGCTGGGCCTGGGTGAGGCCCTGGGACTCGCGGATCTCCCGGATCAGGTCGCCGAGGGCGACCCGCTGGCGCTCCTCTTCCAGGAGGCGCCTCGCGCGCGGCGTGCGGAAGAAGAGACCGTCGAGGATCGCGAGGCCATCCGTCGTGCTGCGGCCGGCGGATCGGGTCTTCGTGCTCGCCTTAGGCATCGCTGAGCCCTCCGAGGGAGGTGAAGGTGTGCGTGGCGGGGCCAGCCCGGAAGTTGGCCCTGCGCCTCTTGGCCCGGTCGATCTCCGCGGCTGGGACCGCGCCCCCCTTCGAGACGGCGTGGGCCAGGGCGACGGCAGCAGGGCCGTCGACGAAGTACAGGATCCGGTGCCGGACCCTCCCCGTGCGCCAGCGCAGCTCGAAGAGCCCGTCCTCCAGGTAGTCGGCGTGCGGCCGACGAAGCGGGTGGCCTCGCTCGGCCAGGAGCCGGAGGCGCTCGCGGGCTTGCGCTCGGACGCGTTCGGGGCTGAGGCGGAGGAACTCCACGACCGGACAGATCCCGTCGGCTTCCTGGTAGAGGGCGATCCGGGACAGCATTTCAGCATCTCGAGCTACTTGCAGCCCAGTCCGTCAGGGGTCGGGTCCGGACCGGGCTCCGGGTAGGGCGGCGGCGGGGAGCGCCCGCCGCGGAAGAGGTGGTCGGCGATGGAGATCGCGTCGGTCATGTTGAGCCGGCCGCTGTCGTCCGCGTCCGCTGCGTCCTCGCAGGCCACGTCGTCCCGCCCCAGGAAGAGCTTGTAGAGGACCGCGATCGCATCCGTCATGTCGATCCTGCCGCTCGAGTCGGAGTCGCCGCGGATGAAAGCGGGCCCGCGGCGGGCGACGGTGATCTCGCCCGCCACGAGAGGCCCGTCGGCGAAGTAACTGATCCCGCCGCAGTAGGCCATCGACGAGGGGTACTCCCCGCCGCCGTGCCAGTAGAAAGTGGCGAGCGGATCGACCCGGCTGTCGCGCCGTGCGAGGACTCTGAAGACGAGGGTCGCGAGCTTCGCCTCGCCCTCCGCGCCGGGCGTGAGCTCCCGGGGCAGGAAACTCTCGGCGCGGCAGTCGAGGAGCGCGAGCCCGAGCCCCGGGTACTCGGGGTACGTGTAGAAGTAGTTCCCCGGGTGGTCGCCGACCTCCGGAGGCTCCACGAGGTCCACGAGCTCGAGGACCTCCGGGTCGTACGCGATCGCCGTGACCCAGGAGACCGGGAACTTCTCGGAGACTCCCGTCGCGAACAGGTCGACCTCCACCGTGGCGGCACCCTCCGGCACCTCGACCGACTGGGCCCTGAGGCCCACGCGGTGGCGTTCG
Organism: Planctomycetota bacterium; assembly: GCA_016209535.1. Classification (GTDB taxonomy): domain Bacteria; phylum Planctomycetota; class UBA8108; order UBA8108; family SXIK01; genus JACQVW01. The sequence continues at coordinate 2,548 of JACQVW010000033.1, forward strand.
GGGGGCGGGGAGGGGCAGGCTCCGAAGACGAGCAGGGCGGCAGGCAGCAGTGCAGGGATCATGGGCACCTCCTATCGAGCTATCGAGGGCAGGCCGAGTACGAAATGCACGTGAGGCGGTCATCGGGCGTGGGGTCGAGCCCGTCGCACGCGAGGGGCGGCACGAGCTCGGCGCCGGCGCCGAAGAGGCTCAAGAGCAGGTGGATCGAGTCCGCGACGTCCAGGCTCGCGTCGTCGTTCGAGTCGGCGGCGTCCAGGCAGCGAGGCTCGGCGCCGCCCAGGAACAGGTGGCCGAGCAGGAAGATGGCGTCCGAGAGGTCGCGGGTCCCGTCCTGGTTGGCGTCGCCCCGTGAGAAGGGGTGGAGCCACAGGTTGCGCCGCGACGCCGCCTCCACGATCAGGTCCCAGTCGGGGGACTCGTTCTGGAGGATGTTGTCGCCGCCCAGGTCGGGGTTGTCGTTGATGATGAGGAGGTCGTACACGGTGGTGCGGTCGAAGGGGGGCAGCTTGTCGCCGCGGCTCCGATCGATGTAGCGAATGAATGTGTCGGCGATGCGCCGGAAGCCTCCTTCTCGCCCGTACCTCTCCACGAGGTGCACCCAGAGGTCGTAAAAGAAGGCCGAGATCATGAGGCTGCCGTCGTGGTAGTCGGTCGGGGGCGGCCAAGTGCACGGGACCTTCCTCGGGAGGCAGGGGACGATCGTGTTGGGCTCCGGCACGCACTTGAGGCAGTCGCGCACGTCGCGCTGGAAGCTCTCGGGCCGGCCTCGCTCCTTGCCTCGCCCGATCACGTGGGGGATCTCCCCGGAGGGGTCCAGGCGCTCCATCATGAGGAGCGCGAAGAAGTCGCCGGCGAACTCCTCTACGATCCCGTCGTGGTGGTTCGGGGGCGGGTCGTTGATCTGCCCCGTGAAGGCCGACACGAGCGCGTGGCCGAACTCGTGCCAGAGGGCGGGGTTCGTCCAGTCGTGGAAGAGGTCGTTGCCCTCGGAGATCCACATCGTGCGGAAGGGAGGGAAGGCGTCGAGGAACCCGCCCGCCAGCGCCGGCGCCCGCCCGTCGGGGACGGGCAGGCGGACGAGCTGGATGTTGTAGAAGGCCGGCATGCCGCGGACGAGCTCCTGCTTGCCGCCGAAGCCGCGCGGCCACGTGCAAGTCCGCCCCTGGAGCTCCTCGGCGAACCTCAGGGCCTGGTGGAGTCGGATCCAGCCCGTCGCGGCGCCCACGATGTTCTCGCACCGGACGTCGGACCCGGGCCTGGGCTGGAGCTCGAGATCGAGCGCCCGCTCCCCGTTCCCGAAGGTCTCGGCCCAGATCGTCTGCGCCCCCGGCGCGGGCGCGAGGGTGAAGTCCACCGTGTCGAAGACGGCCTTGAGCCCCCAGAGGCCGTCCGCGGCCAGCTCGAAGCGGAACGAGCCGCCCGCGTCCGTCACGGAGTCGGACCTCCGCTGCCCTGGATCGAAGAGCCTCAAGGGGATGAAGGGCAGCGGCATCTCGATGGGGACGTTGCCGTTCTCGGCGCCGTGGGCCCTCCGGACGCCGGGGCCCTCGAGGGGGAGGACCGTCCCGCGGCACGTGCCGTGGAGGCTGAGGCGGGACCCGAGATCCAGCACGTCGAGGACCACCCCGGACCTGCCGTCGATGAGGACCGCCTTGGCGGTCCCGGGCTCGCCGGGAGGCCCGGCGGCTCCCGAGTGACAGGCCGCGTAGATCCACCTCGCGAGGTCGACCGAGTAGCAGAGCGGCGCGAGGCGGAGCGGCCAGTCTCCGCAAGCCCGGCGCGCGGTGGCCTCCGCGTCCTCGGAGGTCAACGTCGCGGGGCCCGGATAGGCCTCCAGCGCCTCGCGCCGGAAGGCGGGCCCCAGGAACGCGAACCACCGCTCCTCCTCGTCGAAGGCCAAGGCGAAGCCTCCGCCGCACACCTCGCCGCCCGGGAGCCGGTAGCGGCCGTTGAGCCAGGTCTGGCCCCCGACGCGCCGCGGCTCGTCGAGCTCCGCGTCGGCAGGGAACCCGATGGGGCTCACGGGCAGGCGAGCGAGAGCCTCCTGGCGGAGCCGCGTCCCGTCCGAGACGGGGACCGCCGGCACGAGGAGGTCGACGGCCCGCTCGGGCACGGGCAGCGCCGGGGACGCCGCGGAGGCGGCGCCCAGGAGGGCGAGACTGACGACGCAGAAGGCGGCGCGAGAGACGCGGGGAGCTTCCATGCGATCCTCCGGTTACGTTGGATCAGACCCTTGGTGAGATTGCCCCGAAACGACGGGATTTATCTTATGACAAACTCAGATCTGTTAGTCAACTAAATTCCGTCGAATTTCTTGCCCGCTGTCCTGCCCCGGGCCTGGCCGGGCTCACTCGCCGGCGGCGTCGGCCTTCCAGCCCTCGCCGGAGCGCCCGGCGAGGATGCCCAGGGAGACCGCGAGGGCCGCTGGCCGCAGCGCCACGAGGCCTCCCTACTTCTTCCCCTGCGGCCCGGCCTTCTTCGCCTTCTCGCCGACCTCGAGGAGCTTGTACTTGCCGTCGCTCATCTCGGCCAGATGGCGCATCAGCTCCTGGTCCTCGCCGAGCTGGATGGTGTTGATGCGCGTCTTGCGGAACCGGTTGAGCTGGAGCATTCCCTCGAGGATGTCGTCAGGGTGCACGCGCTGGCCGTCGGTGGGCTCGCCGTCGGAGAGGTAGAAGATGGTGTCCACATCCTGGTCCTTGAGGGCGGCCATGAGGCTGTCGTTGATATTGGTGCCGCCCTCGGCCTTGAGAGCCTCGACGAACTTGAGCGCGGTCTGGACGTTCGGCTTCGAGGCCGGGAAGAGGGCCTCCTTGAAAGCCTTCACCTGGGAGTTGTACGCGATGACATTGAAGAGCGTCCTCGCGGGGAACGACTTCACCAGTCGCGCGATCTGATCCTTCGCGACGTCGATCGGCGCGCCTTCCTTCAGGGTGCCGGTCATGCCCACGCCCGAGGTCCCCAGGCTCAGGTTGCTCGACGCCATGCTGCCCGAGACATCGAGCACGATCGCGAGCTGGCTCGACCAGACCTCGAATCCGAAGTAGAGTGGCCTCGCGGCGACCACGACCGTTTTCCCCTTTGCGACGTCCTCGGCTTGCTTGCCGCGCGGGGCCGGCCTGAATCCGAGGCGCGCCTTCTTCCACCACCGGGCCCACTCCTTGTGGTCCGGCGGCACCGCGCCGCCGGTGATGTCGAAGACGGCCTGGATGATGTCGTACTGGAGGCGGGGGGTCTCCTTGGGGAATCGCGCCATGAGGACGTCCATGGCCTCGAGGTCGCGCCGGAGCCGGCAAGCCTCGATGGCGGCGCGGCGGATCGTCCACCTTGCGTTATCCGAGGCCCCCTTGATGAGGTCCTCTGACGTCTGCGACTTGAGGTACCCGAGCGCGGGCAGGGCCGCAAGCCGCACCTGCTCGCTCCTCGTTGCCGCGGCCGCCTCGAGGGTCTGGGCGGCGCCCTCGGGGTCGATCCGGCCGATGGCCTCGAGGACGACGGCCTTGGTCAGCGGGAACTTCTCGAGCTTGTCGACGGTCTGGATCAGGCCCTGGAGCGCCCGCTTCGATCCCGCGCCGCCGAGGAGATAGGCCGCACAGCGGATGCGGCGCGTTTCCTCGGCGCCCACCTCGCGCAGGAGGCGCTCCTCGAGCTCCGGGGAGAGCTTGAGGAGCGCCTCGGCGGGCGGCTCGGCGCTCCGCGCGGCCCAGGCCCGGTCGGCGAGCCGCACCAGATAGTACTCGAGGATCCGCCGGCGCGACTCGGTCTCCTTCTCCCCCAGCTCCCGGCTCGCGAGGTCCTTGAAGATCGGGGTCGAGAGGGCTTCGAAGACCCCCAGGACCGCCTCGGCGCCCCCGTCCTGGACGAGCCGCTCGACGAGCGCGTTGAGAGCGACGCCCGGCGGCGTGGAGCCGAGGCGCGCCACCAGCTCCTTTACGAACTCCGCCCGCGGCTCGGCCCCACTCCTGACGAGGGCAGCGAGCTGCTTCTCGAAGGCGAGCAGATCGCGCTTGCGCACGGTGCGGCGCATGTCGTCGAAGACCTCGTCGGCGGACTTGCGCCAGGCGGCGACGGGCTGGGGCGCATCCTGGGCCGGTGCGCGCAGGCAGCAGGCGGCCAGAAGGGAGACGGCGGGCATGACGCGGGCGGCAGGGGATAGCTGGTCTCGGCTCATAAAGGCTCAAGTCTATTTGATCTCCACAGGCGGTTGGATTAAAAATGGTGGACTGGTGGACTGAGGTCCCCCTACCCCCCAGCGCTTCCGGGAGCCCAGCATGAAGTCACGGCACCGCCCCACCGCCAAGATCGTGATCCTTGCGTGCACGGCCCTTGGCCTCGTCTTCGCTGCCTCGCCCGCGGCCTGGCTCCAGGAGAAGAAGCCGGACAAGGCCGCGGGCAAGGACTCGGGTAAGAAACCGCAGAAGGGCCAAGAGAAGGCGGCGCCGGGCAAGAAGAAGAAGCGCGCCGAGCCCGTCAACCGCGTCAACGACGCCTACATCACGATCAAGCGGGAGCGGAAGAAGCTCGTCGACAAGTACCTCGCAGAGCTGTTCGCTATCGCCGACGGCTGCGTCAAGAAGAAGCTCCCCGAGCCCGCCCGCCGCATCACCGACCTGATCTTGAAAGTCGTCGAGCCCCCCAAGAACAGGAAGAAGGTCGTGGCGGCCGCCTCTGGAGTGGGGCTCGACGCCGGGGGCGAGCGCGTGGTCGAGGAGGGGGGGCCTGCCGTTCGGGTGGTCCCCCAGAAGCGCCTGACTCCCGAGGAGGAGGCCGAGCTGAAGGCAGCTCGGGAGCGAGTGGCCAAGATCCGGGAGGAGCTGGGCATCGGACCCGACGGCGAGATCCAGAAGCGTGACGGTGCCCCGCCCGAGACCTTCGAGCCCCCCGACCCGGGCGCCGGAGACGGCGGCGACAAGAGCGACGGAGGCGGCGGGGAGAACAAGCCGAAGTCCGATCCTACCGTCGTCGTCGGCAAAAAGAAGGAGGGCGGGGGGGACTCGAAGGGCGGAGCGGTCGGAAAAGCGAAGCCCGTGAA
>JACQVW010000307.1 GCA_016209535.1 Planctomycetota bacterium
GCCTTGATGAGGCCCGTGATGACGTCCACCGACGGCCGCTGCGTGGCCAGGATCACGTGGATCCCCACGGCCCTGGACTTCTGCGAGAGTCGGGTGATCGAGGCCTCCACCTCCTTCGAGGATGTCATCATCAGGTCGGCGAGCTCGTCGATGATCACCACGTAGAAGGGCAGGGACTCGGGGAAGTCCTCCATGTCGGCGTCGTCCACCTTCCCCTGCAGGCGCTCGCGCAGCTTCTCCCGGCCGAGGGCATTGTAGGCCGTGATGTGCCGCACGCCCGTGAGGGCGAAGAGCTCGTAGCGCTCCTCCATCTTGTCCACCATCCAGCTCAAGACGGCGGGGGCCTTCTTCATGTCCGTGACCACCGGCGCGAGGAGGTGGGGGATGTTCTCGAACTGGGCGAGCTCCACCATCTTCGGATCGACGAGGATCAGCTTGACCTCGTCGGGCGTCCGCGTGAGGAGGAGGTTGATGATGATCGAGTTGATGCACACGGACTTGCCCGAGCCCGTGGACCCCGCGATGAGGAGGTGGGGCATCTCGCCGAGGTCGCCGATCACCGGGTTCCCGGCCACGTCCTTCCCGAGGGCCAGCGGCAGGTTGTAGTCCTCGTCGCGGAACTCCTGCGCCTCGAGGAGCTCCCTCAGGCCCACGGTGCTCCGGGTCTTGTTGGGCACCTCGACGCCCACCGTGGACTTCCCGGGGATCGGGGCGACGATGCGGATGCTGGGCGCCTTGAGGGCCATCGCCAGGTCATCGGCGAGGTTCATGAGCTTGTGGACCTTGATCCCCGCGGCGAGGGCGACCTCGTATTGCGTGATGGTGGGTCCCTTCTGGACCTCCACGACCCGCGCCTCGATCTTGAAGTGCCTGAGGGTTTCCTCGATCTTCGCGGCGGTCTGCTCCAGGATGGTGCGGTCCATGGGGTTCACGGTCTGGACGGGCGCGTCGAGGAGCTCGAGCGGCGGGAGCTTGTAGGGCCCCGCCTTGGTGCGTTCGGGCGGCTTCCTGCGCCCAGGGGCAGGGAGGACCTGGGGCTCTCGGATCTTCAGGGGAGGCCTTTCGAGCGGCTTCGCCGCGGGGGCAGACTTGGCGCCGCCGCCGTCTTCCTCGTCCCCGCCCTCCGCGGCGCCGGCCTCGGCGCCGGGCTCCCCCTCGCCCTCGACCGGCTCGGCCGGGGCCGGCATGCGGCCCTTCTTCGGCGAGACCCATGGCTCCGGCGCCTCCTCCCTCGCCGGGGCGGCTCCTTCGGCCGCCGGCTCCTCGCCGGCCGAGCGCTTCGCGCTCCTCCGCGGCTCCCTCGCCGGAGCCTGCTTCCGCTCCCAGGTGATCCTCGGCCAGGGCAGGGAGAGCCTGGGCAGTCGGAGCTCGGGCATGTGCTTCCCGAGGCCCCTCGCGGCCCTCTCCCAGCGGTCCGCGTCGAGGACGAAGCCGCCGGCCCTCGCCAGCGCGGGGTAGAGGACCGTGTCCGTGGATACGATGAACGCCACGAGGAGCACGAACCCCAGGAGGAGGTACGTGCCCGCGGTCGAGAGGTGCCCGAGGAGGAAGCCGTAGAAGAACTGGCCGTAGTAGCCGCCGGCCAGGTCCCTGGCCGCCGCGTCGCCGCGGGTCGCCGCGACCTCGAGGGAGGACAGCGCGAGGATCGTGAGCGCCGCGCCGACGGCCTTCCAGCCCCACTCCTCGATCCGGTGCCGGAAGAGAAGGGCGAGGCCCGCCGCCCCGGCGGCGGCCGTGAGCCCGTAGGCGCCCGCGGCGCCCAGCCAGGCCGTGAGGTGGAACGCGACGAGGGCGCCCGCGGGACCGCACGCGTTCTGGATGGCGCGCCCCTCGTCGAGCACGTCCCTCGAGTCGCGCGTGAAGAGGCAGATGGCGACGAACGCGGCGAGCGTTATGACCAGGAAGGCGGCGATCTCCTTGCGGGACTCTCTCTGCATGGTTCCCGGAACGCCCTCCGGCGGCGCGACGGTGCCGCGCGGCGCCGGCGGGGTCCCCTCTCCTCCGGTGGGCCGACTCTCTCTCGGCGCCTGCACGCGGCGCCGCCGGGAGATTTATCGGCAGCTCCCGCCTGGAGCTTGATCGGCCGATAAAGTCCCGAGGATCGCGTCGAAGAGCCGCCGCGCGAGCTCGCGCTTCGTGACCTGGCCGAGGTCCTCTCGCGTCCCGTCCGCGCCGAGGAGCCAGTACCGGCCCGCGGCGGCGCCGATCGCCTCGGGGGAATTCGCGACGAGCCAGTCCAGCCCCTTCTCGCGGAGCTTCCTGAGGCCGCCCTCGACGAGATCCTCCGTCTCGAGGGCGAAGCCGGCGTGGACTCGCGTTCCCTTGGCCTTGCCCAGCTCGAGGAGGATGTCCGCGGTGGGGACGAGCTCGACGGTCCAGACGCCTCCGCCACGCCGCACCTTGCGGGGCGCCGCCTCTCGCGGCCGGAAGTCGCTGACGGCCGCGGCGCCGATCAGGACGTCGCAGGCCGGGTGCAGGCTCCGGGCGGCCTCGAGCATCTCGAGCGCCGAGACCACGGGGTGAGACCGGGCTCCCGGCGGGAGGGCCGCCTCGATGGGCCCGTGAACCACGTCGACCGCGAAGCCTCGCGCCAGCGCCTCCTCGGCGAGAGCCGCGCCCTGGGCTCCCGTCGAGGCGTTGGAGAGGAAGCGGACCGGGTCGAGGTGCTCGCGCGTCGGGCCGGCGGTGACGAGGACGCGGATGTCGCGCGCCATCGCTCGCAGCTCACGGCCGCCGTGCCGGCGCGGCCCTCTGGCCCCCGCCCTCGAGGGCGGCGTCGATCGCGGCCACGATCTCCTCCGGCTCCGGCATGCGCCCGGGCCCGAAGGCTCCACACGCGAGGTGGCCGGCCCCGGGCTCGAGGATGCGGTGGCCCAGCCTCTTGAGCTTCGCGACGTTCTCCTGGACGACGGCGTTGGCCCACATCCTGTCGTTCATGGAGGGGGCGATGACCACGGGCTTCTGGCAGGCGAGCACGGTGAGGACGAGGAGGTTGTCGCCGAGGCCCGCGGCGATCCTCGCGAGGGTGTCCGCAGTGGCCGGGGCGATGCAGAGGACGTCGGCCCATTCCGGCAGCGAGATGTGCTCCGGGCGGTAGGAAGGGTCGTCCTCGAAGGCGTCGACGTGGACCGGCTGGCGGGTCACGGCGCGGAACGCGAGGGGCGTCATGAACTTGAGCGCGTGCGGCGTGAGGATGGTCCTCACCTCGTCTCCCCGCTGCGTGAGCCTGGAGGCGAGGTCCGCGCTCTTGTAGATGGCCACCCCGGCCGAGACGCCCAGCAGGATGCGGGCCATGAGCCTGAGACTCCCTCTGTTCCCTCTACTTCTTGGGGTTCAGGAGCTGGGCCAGCTCCTTGATCCTCTGTTCCTTGATCTTCTTGATGTCGGAGCCGTAGACCTCGCTCTCGTTCTCCTTCGGCGGGGCCGGCGACGCGACCTCCGCGGCGGCCTCCATCCTCTGCCTCACCTCCGCCACGGCAGGGGCCGCCTCGCCGCGATCGACGAGGACGATCTTCCCCTCGAGGATCTCCTGGCAGACGACGCGGCGGAGGTTCCCCTTCGACATGTCGGCCTTGATCATGGGGTGCGCGCCGCGGTTGAGCTCAATCATCCGGAGCTGGAAGAGCTTCGTGAGGGCGAACTTCCCTCCGACTTTCTTGATCAGGGCCTCTTCGTTGTCGATATCGAGCATGCAGCTCATGCCTCCCTCAAGAGTTGGCTGGGTCCTTGCTTGGTTCCTTGCTCTCGTCCAGCCGCCCGACGTAGCCCAGGCGGCCGAGGATCTCGCGCACGGCTTCCTCCAGGTCGCCGTTCACGATGCAGTGGTCGTAGTTGTCCTTCTCGCGGATCTCGGACCGCGCCGCGCGGAGCCTCGAGGCGGCCGCGGCCGCGTCTTCGGTCCCGCGGCGCCCGAGCCTGCGCTCGAGCGTCTCCTCGTCCGGGGGGAGCAGGAAGATCGTCGTGAGCCTCTCCCGGGGCACCTTGCTCCGCACCTGGGCCGCCCCCTGGACGTCGATGTTGAGGAGGACGAAGCTCCCGCGCCGGACGCCCTCCTCCACGGCCTCCCGGGGGGTGCCGTAGTAGCTCGAGTGGACCCGCGCGTGCTCGAGGAAGCGTCCGTTCCGGATGCCGTCCTCGAAGACCTCCGCGTTCACGAAGTGGTAGTGCCGGCCGTCCACCTCGCCCGGCCGGGGGGCACGGGTGGTGCAGGTGACGACGCGCTCGAAGCCAGGCAGCTTCAAGAGCTCGTTCACGACCGTCGTCTTTCCGACTCCCGAAGGTCCCGAGATCACGATCAGCTTTCCCTCTCGGCTCATTCCCTCATTCCACGTTGACGACCTGCTCCTTGAGGCGGTCCACCTCGGCCTTGATCTCCACGATGCTCTGGTTCAAGGCAGTGTTCGAGGACTTCGCGCTCATCGTGTTCGACTCCCGGAACATCTCCTGCACGATGAACTCGAGCTTGCGGCCCACCGGCCGCTCCTCGTTCAGGGAAGCGACGAACTGGTCGAGGTGGCTCGAGAAGCGCTGGATCTCCTCGGCGATGTCCGAACGCTCGGCGAGGATGGCGACCTCCTTCAGGAGATCCTCGGGCGCGATGGTGACGCCCTTCTGGCTCAGGAGCAGGTTGACCCGCTCCTCGAGCTTCTGCTGGTACTCCGCAAGCGCCCGAGGGGCTTCGGCCTTCACCTTCCCGAGGAGGGTCCGGAGGCACCGGCTCCGCTCCTGGAACTCCGCCTCGAGACTGCTCCCCTCGAGGGAGCGCATCCGCGTGAGCTTCTCGACGGCCTCCTCGAGGGCCCGGAGAGCCACCGGCAGCACCGCCTCCTTGCCCAGGACGAGGGCTTCCTCGCCGTGGATCACCCCAGGGAGCATGAGGAGGTCCTTGATGCGGATCTCCTCGGAGGAGTTGAGCTCGTCGCGGATCACGTTCAAGGTCTTGAGGTACTTCTTGAGGACCTCCGGGTCGATCTCGTAGAGGTCCGCGTAGCGCGTGGGCGTGAAGCGCACCGTGAGCGACACCGAGCCGCGCGGCACCGACCTGCGGACCTGCTCCTCGACGTCGTTCTGGAGGTAGGAGACCTCCTCGGGGATCTTGGAGACGATCTTGAAGAACCTGTTATTGACGCTCTTGAGCTCCACCGAGATGACGAAGTTCTTTCCCTCCGCGGTCGCCTCTCCGTAACCGGTCATGCTCTTGAGCATCGGGCCTGGGAATCTCCTCGCGCCTGCCCCGGGGCCGTGCGGCGCTGCCGACCTCGCCTCACTTGGCGCCGGGCGCCGGGGACGGACCCGGTGGCGCCTCCTTCGGGGTCTCCGCCGGCCCGCCAGCGGGCTGTGGAGCCGGCGCAGGAGCGGGCGCAGAC
>JACQVW010000308.1 GCA_016209535.1 Planctomycetota bacterium
GGCCACACCCTGGCCCACGCCATCGAGGCCGTCGAGCGCTTCGGCGGCCTCCTCCATGGAGAGGCCGTGGCGGTGGGGATGGTCTTTGCGGCGCGTCTCGGGGAGCGCCTGGGGCAAACGGCCCCGGGGACGGCGCGGCGGCTCGGCGCCCTCACCGAGGCCTTCGGGCTTCCGGTCAAGGCCCGGCGGCTCCCGGTCCCGCGAGTCCTCGAGGCCATGGGCCGCGACAAGAAACGGGGTGCCACGGGGCTGCGCTGGGTGCTCCTCACGCGCATCGGGCACTGCAAGGTGGTCGAGGGCGTGCCTGAGCGGCTCGTCGTCGAGGAGTTGCGGGGAGTCCTTGGGTCTTGAATCTCAGCTCTTGAAGCACGGGAGGTGAATCATGAGTCGGACGCACTGGAAGGGGCTTGGGTCTCTCCTGTTCCCGGCGGCCGCGGTCCTCGCCGGCTGCGACGCGCAGCCCGAGCCCACGGGGCCCGGGGCGGCGCCGGCCGCTCCGCCGAAGCACCCGGCGATGATCGAGCCGGTCTCGAAGGAAGCACCCCAAGCGAAAGGCGCGTCGCCGGCCCTGCCGGCGGACCACCCGCCCATCGCGGGCCAGCCGGCCGCCGGCGCGCCGCCTGCAGGCAGCGGGGGGGGGGCCGCGGCCGGAGCCGGAGCCGAGGGCGGAGGTGTCGAGGCGAAGCTCAAGGGCCTCGGGCTCGCCGTGAAGGTTCCCGAAGGCTGGAAGGAAGACCCCACGCCGCGCCCCATGCGGCTCACCACGGTCCGCCTGCCGCGTGCCGAAGGGGACTCCAGGGACGGCGAGATGTTGATCTCCCTCTCCGGCGGCGGCCTGGAGCGCAACATCGACCGGTGGAAAGACCAGTTCCAGGAGCGTCCCGAGCCCGTGGTGACGAAGCGCGATGCCGGCGGGCTGCAGGTCACCGTCGTGGACCTCGAGGGGACGTACGCGGGCATGGGGGGAGGAGCTGCGGAGCCGGGGACGAAGCTCCTGGGGGCCATCGTGCAGGTCCCCGGCATGGATCAGTCGGTCTTCTTCAAGGCCTGGGGACCGAAGGCCACCATGGAGCGGTGGCGGTCGAGCTTCGACGCCTTCGTGGCCTCGATCCAGCAGGCGAAGTGACGGGGTCCCATGGCGCTCGACATCGTGAATCTGCTCGCGGACCGCGCCGAGGAGAACGTCGTCCTCCACGAGAGGCACGTGAACCCCCAGTTCGCGAAGGTCCTGAGGACCATCGGCTTCGACCAGAGCTGGGTGCGGGGCCAGGGACCCTACCTCTACGACTCGAAGGGTCGCCAGTACCTCGACATGCTGGCGGGCTACGGCGTGTACAACGTCGGCAGGAACCATCCCGTCCTGCGGAAGGTCCTCACGGACTTCCTCGGTACGGACCACCCTTCCCTGATCCAGATGGAGGCGCCCCTGACCTCGGGGATCCTCGCCGAGGAGCTCAAGCGGCGCGTGCCCTCGAGCCTCGACACGGTGTACTTCACGAGCTCCGGGACCGAGGGGATCGAGACGGCGATCAAGCTCGCGAGGTGCGCCACGGGGCGGCCCCGCATGATCCACTGCCACCACGCGTTCCACGGCCTCACGAACGGTTCCCTGTCCCTGAACGGCGAGGCCTCGTTCCGCGAGGGCTTCGCGCCGTTCCTGCCCGGCGCCGTGCCCATCGCCCTCAACGACCTCGATGCGCTTCGCGCGGAGCTCGACCTGGGGGACGTGGCGGGCTTCGTCGTCGAGCCCATCCAGGGGAAGGGCGTCTTCGTGGCCACCGACGAGTTCCTCCTGGGCGCGGCCCAGCTCTGCCGGCAGCACGGCGCGCTCCTCGTTCTCGACGAGGTGCAGACGGGGCTCGGGCGCACGGGCAAGCTGTTCGCGAGGGAGCACTCGGGGGTCGTCCCGGACATCCTCGTCATGTCGAAGGCCCTCTCGGGCGGCCACGTGCCCGTGGGGGCCGTCATGACGCGCCGCGACGTGTTCCTGAAGGTCTTCAGCTCGATGGAGCGCTGCGTCGTCCACTCCTCGACGTTCGGCCAAGGCGCGCTCGCCATGGTGGCTGGCCTGGCCACCCTCGACGTCCTCGACGAGGAGAGGCTCGTCGAGCGCTCGGCGCGCATGGGGGACCTCCTCGTGAAGGGGCTCCTCGAGCTCAAGGCGCGCTTCGAGCTCGTGCGGGATGTCCGCGGCAGGGGCCTCATGATCGGGATCGAGTTCGGGCGGCCCGCCTCGCTGGCGCTCCGCATGGGCTGGGACCTGGCCCACAAGATGTCCCGGGACCTCTTCGCGCAGGCCATCGTCATGCCGCTCATGGCGGACCACGCGATCCTCACGCAGGTCTCGGGCCACGGGACGGACGTGGTGAAGCTCATCCCACCCCTCGTGATCGGCGAGGCGGACGTGGCGCGGTTCCTCGAGGCCTTCGAGGCCGTGCTCGAGCGCGCCCACCACTTCCCGGGGCCGATCTGGGAGGTGACGACGAGGCTCGCGAAGCACGCGATGAAGCGGTGAGGCGGTGGGGCGGCTGTCCCCGGGGCCGCCCGGAGGTACAATGGCCGCCATGGAGGCCCGACCATGGACTCCAGGAAGGGCCCGCTGGGGCGCCGCGACGATCGCCGCGATGATCGCGGCGTCCATCGCGGCGGTGGCGGCGGGCTGCGCGAGCTGGCCGGGCCGGCTCGAGGAGCCCGCCGCGGCCCGCGCTGCCTTGCTCGAGAGACTGGAGGCGAGGCGATCCCTCCTCCTCTCGTGCATCGAGGCCGTCCTCCGCGAGCTGGGCCCGGCGGGGCGGCCTCCGTCGGCCGCCGCCTGGCTGGGCAGGGCCCCGAGGGGGCTCCTCTGGATCGGGAGCCGGGGCGTTGGCGAGTCGACCGGGGACGCGCAGGGGAGCGTCGGCTCCTTCCGTGAGTGGGACGCACTGCGGGGTCCGGCGCGCCGCCGCCTCGAGGCCCTGCGCGCCCTCCTTCCGCGCCTCGCCGGGCAGGAGCTCGAGCTCGAGGACCACCCGGGCCTCGCCTTCAGCCTCGTGCCCGCGACCCGCGCCCTGGGCCTCTGGCCCGAGGGCGCGCTCGCGAGGAAGGACTGCGCGTGCCTCGTGCGGGCTTCCCGCCGGGCGGGCGGCGAGTGATGCGCGGCCGGGGAAGGAGAGCGACTCTCGCGGCCGGGCTGGGCGTCGCCGCGGTCGTCGTCTGGGCGGGCCTCTCCTGGAGGGACCTGGCCGTCGGGTGGCACCTGCGCCGGATGCGGCAGGACCCCCAGGCCTTCCGCGAGGCCATCATCGGCCCCGAGCAGAGCTTGCGCGGTGAGGCCCTCTCGCGGTTCCTCGAGACGCGGGAGGGGAAGGAGGCCCTGTTCCGGGAGTTCGCGGAGGTGGTGCTCGGGAGGTGGTTCGATGATGAAATCCTTTCGGGAGTCGTGCGCATCGCCACGCGGAGCCAGGGCAGCGTCGCCTGGCGGGGCCGACGGCGCGAGCCGATTCCTCTCGAGGAAGTCCACCTGGCCCTGCTCTGGATCGGGCCCGAGCCCGCAGCGCCAGTACCTGTCGGCGAGGTCTCCCTGCACGTCCGCCTCAAGGCCTCCACGGGTGGCAAGAGCCCCGGCAGCGGAAGCGCCACGCGGGTTGCTTCCGAGGACCCCGTCGTGTTGTGGAAGGGTCTCCAGGCCCGCTGTTGCAGCCTGCTAGGTGAGGAGTTCTCTCTCCCGGCTCACCCATCGTTCCGCTTTGAGTTCCTGCGCGGAGACGAGGCCGTCGAGGCCGCTGGATTCCGCTCATGGTCTGGGATGTCAGCCCCCGGCGCGTCTCAAGTCGTCTGCCTCGCCTACCGTCCCGACCCTCCCGGCGCGCCAGCGGAGTGAGCTGGCCCGGTCTGGTGGACGCCAGGGCGCTCTTCGCGGTCCATGGCGACGAAAGGCGCCTCCGACTCGAGCAGCACCGGGCGCCACACTTCCTCCGTCTCGCTACAGGGCACCCTGAAGTGGTCCGCGAGCAGGCGGATCACGGCCTCGAGCGACACGCGGTCCGTGGGGAAATGGAGGTGCTCGAGCGTTTCGTGAGGCGGCAGGCAATCCTCGGCAAGCGTGCCCCTCACGTGGAGGTGGGACGCGGGGTGCTTGTCCTTCGGGTCGCGAAGGTACTCGTAGCGGAAGACCCAGCGGGCGCCCTCCTTGTCGAGCTGGTACTGATACCTGGACTTCGAAACCACCAGGCGCTTCGTCTCTCGGTCGATGAACAGCGTGACCGAGTAGTCCAGGAAGTGTCCGTCGGCAAGGAGAAGAGGCGAGTCTGCGGTCTCCTGCCCTCCGAGTACGAACACGCCGGGGTTGGGCGCCCGATACTTCCTGATACTCCTCGTCCTCTTGAGAATCGTGATGCCCAAGAGGAGCTGCACGAGGTCCCTGAAGGCCGGAGCAGCTACCTCCCCACCATCCTAGCAGCGGCGCGTGAGCTCGCGGACCTCCTGGAGGAGCCTCAGGCGCCGATCCGCAGCCGACTGCCTACGGCGCGACAAAGAGCGGGTCGTCCTCTGCGAGAAGAGAGGCAAGACCCAGGAGGTCGGCGACCTCGCCGGGATCGTACAACGTACCCGCGCGGTAGCGCGAGACGAGCTCCTCGGCCGACATTGCGCGGCGCTTGCGGGCGCCGCGGTCGATGAGCTTGACCACCTCGGCGCGCGTGAGTCTCCGGTCCCGAGCCGCGCGGGTCCTTCCGTTCGTGTTGCTCGAGGCCATGCCGAGAACGCTCTCCTGGACGATAGGGGTTAGCAACCTTGCGAAGTTTACACCACCTGCCATCGTGGGGCCACCATCCTCTGCGGCGTCGCGGGCCGCGGAGGGCGAGGATAGCTCCGGCCTTCTCTCACGCTCTCAAGCGAGACGCCGTTCTGCGCCGGAGAATCCTCGCTTGGAGGGCAAAGAAGAAGCCCGCCGCAACCCTTGTTGCCGCGGGCCCGTACGCTGGTGGGCGATAGAGGATTTGAACCTCTGACTCCTACCGTGTGAGGGTAGTACTCTAGCCGCTGAGTTAATCGCCCGGGTTCCTTGCTTTTCGGCCGGGGCGGAGTAGTTTAGCAGCCCGCGGAAACTTTGGAATGGCAAAAATACGGCTGATCGCCCTCGACATCGACGGCACCCTGCTCGACGACCGGAAGGAGCTTCCGGCGGCGAACCGGGAGGCCCTTCAGGAGGCCTCTCGGCGCGGCATCCTCGTCGCCATCGCCTCGGGGCGCATGACGCCCACGATCGAGCCCGTCGAGGACCGGCTCGGGATCGACTGCATCGTGATCGCCTACAACGGCGGCAAGGTCCTGGGGACCCGCGGTGAGGGGCGGCCCGTCATCGACCACAGGCCCGTGCCCGCCGCGGTCTCCGACGAGATCATCGAGTACTCGCGGGCTCACGGACACCTCCTCAACTTCTACCACGAGGACCGCCTCTACGCCGAGGACGGCGCCGGGCGCCGCCGGTTCATGGAGATCTACTCGAGCCGCACGGGGGCCCGCTACCGCATCGAGCCCGACCTCTCGCGGTTCCGCGGCGTGGAGCCCACGAAGCTCATCCTCCTCGCCGATCCGCCCGAGCGCGATCGCCTCCACGACCGCTTCCGTGCCAGCTTCGGCCCTCGCGCCTTCATCACGAAGTCCGACCCCGAGTACCTCGAGATCATGGCGCCGGGGGTCGACAAGGGGACGGGCCTCGAGCTCCTCGCGCGGCACTGCGGCCTTGCCGCCGAGGAGGTCCTGGCGGTGGGCGACGCGGAGAACGACGTGGGGATGCTGCGCGCCGCCGGCGTGGGCGTCGCCGTCGGCAACGCGCAGCCTCACGTGAAGTCCCAGGCGCGCTTTGTCACGGAGGGGACGAACAACGACGGGGCCGTGGCGGAGGCCGTGCGCCGCTGGGCGCTGGCCTCCTGAGCCGCGCCCTCGTTCTCGAGCCTATCCGCCTGAAGCCTCGCCGCGGATGCTCCGCTTCAGGGCGGCGATCTCGTCGCGAAGGGACGCGGCCCGCTCGTAGTTCTCCTCCTCCACGGCGCGCTCGAGCTGCCGGCTCAAGACGACGTGGTGCGGGAGGTAAGCCTCGAGCTGGCTCATGAGCTCCTCGAGGCTCTTCAGGGACCTCGCCCGCTCGAGCTCGAAGACCCGGTTGTCCGGCAGGGGCTTGAGATTCACGATGGCCCGCTGGCCCGCGTGGAGGATCCGCAGCGCCCCCCTCAGGTCCTGCAGCTCCTTGACCCGGAAGAGCGCCCGGGCCATGAAGTTCATGCGCAGGATGTAAGGCTCGTACTGCTCGATGAGCTCTGCTTGCTCGCGAGCAGCATGCCGCCGGACGAGCTCGACGAGCTTCAGGTTCCTCCGCGTGTCGCGGGCGCAGAGCTTGTATTCCTGGATCTGGAAGCAGAGCAAGTACCGGTGGTAGTAGAGGAGCCCCTCGTGGTGGAGGCGCGCGAAGTCCTCGCTGGAGAGCTCGAGCTCCCGGGACTCCGAGGTCGCCTCTTTCGCCAGGCGCCAGTAGTGGTGGAGCCAGGACTCGCGCTGCATCGGGCGCTTGCCGTCCGGGCGGCCGTCGATCTCGTACTGCTCCATGCCCAGGGGGAGCCGGACCTGGATGACATCCCGGCCGCTCGGGGTGCGGAACCTGCGGACCGTCTGCGACTCGTCGTACTCCCACGCCCTGAGGTAGGGCGTGAGGTCCTGGCTGCGGGACTTCATGAGCGCCCATTCTATCCGTGCCGGCGGCGCCGGACCACGGGGCGCCGGCGGGCGGGCCCGAACGAATTGCCTTGTCCGCCGCTTCGGCCCTCCGGTAGAATCCGCTTCATGGGGTTAGGGTCAGAGTTCCCGGTGCTCTGAACCCCTCTCTGTCGGCGTGTCGCCGGGTCTGAAGTCCCCACGGCATTCAAGGAAGCAAGGAAATGCGGTCCAGAGCAGCCAGCAACCGATGCGTCGTCTCCATCCTCATGGCAGCCGTCATGGCAGGGGCCCTCCCCCGCCTCGCGGCGCAGGAGCAGGTGCTCGTCGAGGTCGGCGACGAGTGGAAGTACTTCAAGGGCACGGTGGCTCCGCCCGCGGGGTGGATCGACGTCGGCTTCGACGACTCGGACCCTGCGTGGCTCACGGGGACGACCGGGATCGGCTACGCCGACGGCGATGACGCCACCGTCCTCACGGACATGGAGGACGGCTACATGGCGTTCTTCGCCAGGAAGTCTTTCGCCGTGGCGAGCGTGGCCTCCGTGACGACGCTCACGCTCCAGATCGACTACGACGACGGGTTCGTGGCGTACTTGAACGGGACCGAGATCGCCCGGCGAGGCCTTGGGAACACGGGGGACCCGGTCGCCTTCGACCAGGCGGCCACGGGCCGCGAGGCGGGCACGGCGGAGTACATCGACGTGCCCGTCGCCACGCTGCGCGATGGGTCCAACGTGCTCGCCGTCCAGCTCCACAACACCGCAATCGGCAGCTCGGACGCCTCGCTGATCCCGCGCCTCCTGGGGAACGGGAACCTGCCGCCGAGCGGCCTCGCCTGCGCCCGTCCCCAGGCCCAGGGGCCCGTCACGCTCGCCTGGACCAACAACGCCACCTACGACTCGGTCCGCGTCGAGAGGAACGGGGCGGCCCTCGCCACCGTGGGCGGCGCCGTGACCACCTACACCGACAGCTCGCCCGCCGGCCTCGACAACGTCTACCGGGTGGTGGGCGTCAGCGGGGCCAACGAGGCCGCCTCCAACACCTGCAGCACCGGCTGTACCCAGGGGACCCTCACGTGCACCCTGGCGGTGGTGGGGGGGTTCACCCAGGCCACCTTGTCCTGGAGCGGGGTCGCCGATGTGACGAGCGTGCAGATCAACCGCGAGGGCGCCGCGCGCGCCACGCTCACCCAGGGCGAGACGAGCTACGTCGACCCCAACGTGGAGGACGCGGAGCCCGAGCTGGACACGGACTTCACCGTGATCCAGACGACGAGCTCCGGCGCCACCTGCACGCTCGCCTGCCAGCTCCCCATGTGCCCCACGCTCTCGGCGGCGGTCGTCGACGGCCAGGCGGTCCTGACGATCGGGAACGCCGTGAGGAACTGGGACCACTTCGAGATCTCGAGGGACGGGACCGTCATCGACCCGGCCGTTCCCGTCACGGCGACCACGTGGACCGACACCGCGTTGGTCCTGGCACCCGGGAACAGCTACACCTATGCGCTCCACCCGGTGGCCGCGCTGGGCTCGGAGCTGACGGACCCCGCGGGGTGCGACGCCACGGTCAGCCTCGGCTACCTGCCCGAGATCGGGAGCTTCGACCCGCCCGAGGGCGGCTGGGACTACTCGATCGGTTTCTCGGGGCCCGGCGACATCCAGTACAACCCCAACGTGGGCGAGGCGGGCAACCTCGATGGGCTCTGGATCCGTTCGGTCGACCGCGACCTCTGGAACGGCCGGGGCCCCGACGACCCGGCGGGGCCGGCCCCCGACGGCCCCGCGCCGGGCGGCGCCGACTTGAAGAGTCGGCCCGGCCTCGGCCCGTGCGGCGCCGACGCGAACGTGCTCCGGATCCTCGACCCGGGCAACACCGCCGCTCCGAATGCGGGCCAGCTCGGGACGGCCTTCCCCGCCCCCTTCACGGGAGGCGGGAACAGCCGCATCCTGCTCGGGCTCGACCTGGGCATCACCGACAGGAACGTGCTCAAGTCGGGCGTCACCCTCTACGCGCGGGTGCGGCTCTCGCCCGATGCGCCGGCGTACATGAACCCCCAACCCGCTTCCGGCGACGGGTCCGGGATCGCGAACGGCATCGGCCACGTGGGCGTCTACTACAGGGCCCCCGGAGCGCTCCCCGATGAGGGCGTCACGGCGGGGGCCGCGCTGGCGCTGAGCTCCGGCGCAGGCGGCGGCGACATCGTGTTCTCGGCGGGGGATGACCTGGACGCCGTGGGGACGCTCAACTTCGTCTCGGTCTGGGTGACGGTGGTGGGCGGCGCCTCCCCCGACACCTACGACATGAACGTCTACGTGAACGGCGCCACGGACCCCTCCGTCGAGGCCGGGGGCACGGGCTTGACCCTAGGGGGAGGCGTGACGGACTTCGGCCCCAGCGTGACGAACTACCTCGCCATCGGCTCGAACGACACGGGCGGGGATGCCATGGTGGAGATCGACGAGGTCGCCTACAAGCTCGGAGTCCACGTCCCCACGGTGGACCCCTGCGACGGAGAGCCGCCGCCCGGCCCGCCCCGGAACCTGCGGGCGACGCCGGGCGACTCGAAGGTGGACCTGGCCTGGGACGCTCCCATCGGCGGCACCGTGCCCACGGGGTACGCGGTCTTCCGCGACGGGACGCGGGTTGCAACCCTCCCGTCGACGCAGACCACCTACCCCGACACGGGCCGGACGAACGGCGTCCAGTACTGCTACAAGGTCCGGGCGACCAAGGGCCTCCTTTCGAGCGCCGACTCCGAGGGGAAATGCGCGACGCCGGTGGGAGGCACGGGAGGCCCCACGTTCCACCGCGGCGACGCCGACAACAACGGGACGCTCCAGCTCACCGATGCCCTCCGCGTCCTGGGGTTTCTGTTCCTCGGCCAGGTCGCGCCGACTTGCATGAAGGCGGGGGACGCCGATGACAACGGGACGCTCCAGCTCACCGATGCCCTGCGCATCCTGGGCTTCCTCTTCCTCGGGCAGGTCCCCCCGGCTCCCCCCGGACCCCCGGGCGAGGCCTGCGGCGAGGACCCGACGGCGGACTCGCTGGACTGCTTGACCTACACGAGCTGCTAGGCAGTCCTTCCTGGTTTTTCGGGCGTGGTTCAACGCCGGGTTACACCCGGCTATGAACCACGCGTTCATTCCCACGATACTGCCCCTACCGAACTGCCCCTGCTGAGCTCTCTCCTGTTACCCGAATGGAGCCTGATCTGAACCACGCCGTTTTTCGCTCACGCCTGTTGACCTCGGAGTCGCGCTGGGGATACTCCTCTCCCGATGCTCCGGAGGCTCCCAGCCCTGATCCGCCCCCTGGGGCTCGCCCTTGGGGTCTTCATCGCCCTCAACGTCGCGCTCGCCCTCCAGCGGCCCGAGCTCCCGGTGACGCGAGTCTGGCTCCACGCCGAGCTCCCCGAGCCCGCGCTCTCCCTCTTCGCCGGGGTCCTGGGGGCCGCCCTCCTGGTCCCGGCCGCCATGGCGGCCGGGACCACGGCGCGCTGGGTCCTGGGCGGGGTCTTCCTCGCGTTCTGGATCCTCTCGGCCGCGAGCACGGCGGCCTACTACGACGCCTGGTTCCGAGGGCGGATCGCCACGGACCTCCCCCTGCCCCTGAGCGCCGTCGTCTTCGTCGTCCTCCTCTCCGAGCTCGCCCGAGTCACCTGGGGGAAGCCCGCGGCCCCCGTCACCCCGCCCCCCGCGAGGCTCTTCGTGAACGGGCTGGCCGTCGCCGGCGCGTTCCTGGCGATCACGGTGGCCCACGTGGTGACGTTCGGCCGCGCCGACCACCGGCGGCCCGCCGACGCCGCCGTGATCCTCGGGACCAAGGTGTACGCCGACGGCACGCCCTGCCAGGCCCTCGCGGACCGGCTCGATACGGGGATCGACCTCTACCGGCAGGGCCTCGTGCGGTACCTGATCATGACGGGGGCCGTCGACGCGGCCGGCACGAGCGAGCCCCTCGCCATGCGGGCGTACGCTGGCCAGCGCGGCGTGCCCCTCTCGCGGATCATCCTGGACGAGTCGGGCGCGAACACCCGCGGCTCGGCGCTCGGGGTCCAACGGATCCGGGAGAGGATGGGGCTCGGGACGCTGCTCGCCGTCACGCAGTACTTCCACTGCGCGCGGGTGAAGCTGGCCTTCGAGCGCGAGGGCGTGCCGTGCCTCACGGTGCCGACGTGCTCCTCGCGCGCGGACGGCGGCCCGACGCCAGGGAGGCTCTCGCGGGAGGGCTTCTTCCTCTTCCGCGAGGCGATCGCCTTCCCCTTCTACCTGATCTACCACAGGTGACCGCCATGCCCGACGCCCCGGACGCCTCCGCCAGGCCGGCCCTCGGCTTCATCGGCCTCGGCCTCATGGGGAAGCCCATGGCCCGCAACCTGCTCCGGGCAGGCTACCCCCTCACGGTCCACAACCGCAGCCGCGCCCCGGTGCGGGAGCTCGAGGCCGAGGGCGCCGCCGAGGCATCCTCGCCCCGCGAGGTGGCCTCGCGCTCGGAGGTGGTGCTCCTCTCCCTGCCGGCGTCGCCCGAGGTGGAGGACGTGGCCCTCGGCCGCGACGGGCTCCGCGAGGGCCTGCGGCCGGGCTCCCTCGTCATCGACACGACGAGCGGCCTCCCGGAGGCCTCCCGCCGCGTCGCGGAGGCCCTGGAGGCGATCCCGGCGGCGTACCTGGACGCTCCCGTGAGCGGCGGCGACGTGGGGGCGCGCGACGCGACGCTCTCGATCATGGTGGGGGGCAGGGAGGCGGACTACGAGCGGGCCTCGCC
>JACQVW010000309.1 GCA_016209535.1 Planctomycetota bacterium
CCCTCGAGCGCCCGGTGAAGCGTCCGCAAGGCCGAGCCGTCGAGGTCGGCCGTCATGAGGAGATCCTGCAAGTCGCGAACGGCCTCCGTAACCGCCGCCCCGAGCCGCCGGCAGGACGCGCAGCGGCCCGCGGCGGGGACCTCGCGGGGCGAGGGGACGGGTGCGAGCCTCATAGTGCGCCCCCCGAGGAGAGGCCCGGCGCCGCCTCCCCGGCCGCCGCCTCGGCCGGGGTCGTCGAGGGAGCCGCCGCGTCCCGGGGGTCGGCGGAGGACGCGACGGGTAGGGTCGTCATGGGAGAGGCGCCGGGGCGCACGCCGTTCGCTCCGGGGGCGTCCGCCGGCCCAACCCGGCCAGCCGGTCCAACCGGCGGCACCCCCGTGCCCTGGGCGGCCAGGAGCACGGAGAGGAAGTCCCGGCCGTGGTCCTGGGCCCTGTCCAGCTCAAGCCCGAGGCGCCGCTCCAAGTGCTCGTGGTACTCGCGGCGGCGCGTGTCGTCCAGGAGCACGCTCACGAGGCGGACCTGGGCCGCCAAGGCGCCGGGATCGCCCCGCTGGACCGCTCGGGCCGCCGCGATCATGGTCGAGGCCACGACGGCAGCGACGGCCGAGCCGCCGAAGACCGCGGCCCCGGCATCCGTGAGGAGCCCGTGGAGGCGTCGCTCGCAGGAGCAGGGCATGCCGGGCCGACACGCGCACGGTACGTCCGGACGCGACCATGGGCACGTAGCAGGACCGCCGCACGGCGCCACGCCCACGGGCCGCCAGAGCCGCTCGAGGAGGCGGCGACGGTGCCGGGCGGCCCGGACGCGGTTCGTCGGGTCGCGCCGTTTCTGCGCCGTAACGGCCGTTTTGGGGGGTCGCGGACTACACGGAGGACCACATGCGGCCTCGGCCATGGAGAGAGCGTATCGCAAAGTCTCGGAGTGTCAAGAGGTTAGGGAGGCGCCTCGAACCGAAGGGTGCCACATACCCCACGTGGCGACGGGGTTGTGGGCGCGGTACCCGGCCGGCCGGCGGAGCCGGCGCGAGGCCGCGGAGGAGGACGCCGGGGTGGCCCACCGTCCTCCAGAGGGAGTGAACGGAGTGAACGGAGTGAACCTTTCCCCCGGAAACTCCCTTTCGTGAGAAAATTGCTAGGGGACTTTCCCGGAAATCGGTTCACTCCGTTCACTCCCTTCACTCGCGGCCGCCTGAAGCAGTCCGACCCCATGGTACACGTAGGGGCCGCCGGTGCCGCGCGCACGGGCATAACCCCGTTCCTGGAGCCGCTCGCCGAAGGCCCGCTGGCTCATGGGTCGGAGGCCGGAGTCTTCGGCCCACTGGCGATACGCCCGATAGAGCGTGAAGGCCCGCGTCGAGAGCCGTGGGGACTCGAGGCAGCACTCCGTGACGAACTCGCCGACGAGGTCGGAGTCCTCGCGGTATTTGGCCGTGGCCGCGAGGACTTCCTTGGGCTCCCGGAGACCGTCGCGTTGCCAGGCGAGGCAGCCCGCGACGATCCAGTTGAGGATCCCCGGGCCTTCGGCGAGGAGCAGGTCGTCGAGGGCCTTGATCTCGCGCGGCCCGTCGAAGCGAACCGTGAAGGGGACGAGGCGAACGCGGTCCCAGATCGCGTTGTCGCCGCCGCGGACGATCGGCTTGTGGTTCGTGCCCAACCAGAGTTTGAAGTTGGGTATGAAGTCGAAGTACTCGGCATACAAGAAGCGGGCGGTGACGTGCTCGCGGCCGGTCAGGTCCTTGACGAGAGCCTCGTTGAGAATCTTCCCTTCGCCGCTTTCTGCGCAGTAGACGAAGCGCGTCCCGTGGAGCCGGGCCACGTCGTTTGGTATGGCCTCGCCCCTTTTCACGCAGATCGTCTCCACCGGAGTCTTCGTGGCGTAATCTCCCAAGACGTTGCGGAAAGTCGTGAGGAAGACGCTCTTTCCATTTTTGCCCGTGCCCCACAAGAGGAAGAAGCAGCGCTCGCGGGTGTCGCCAGAGGCGGAGTACCCGGCCGCCCGTTGCAAGAAGGCCGCGAGGTCCTCGCGTCCGTCCATGATCTCGAGCATGAACTTCCGCCACTCAGGCGCCTCCGCCGCCGGGTCGTACTCGACGGGGGCCAGCTTCGTCATGTAGAGCTTTGCACCGTGCGGGCCAAGCGTCCCGGTCCGCAGGTCAACCGTGCCGTTGCGGGCGCAGAGGAGCCACGGGTCGCGGTCGAGCTCCCGCGGGAGGATCGGCACCCCGGGCTCGGAGCGCGCGAGCGAGACCGCGGCGGAGAGGATCCTCTCTCCCTCGCAGTGTTTGGCCCACGCGGCGACTCTCTTGCGCTTCGCCTTGTCCGCGAGGTCGGCGGCCTGCGAGTACCAGTGTCGAGGCAGGTCCCGGGCGAGGCGCAGGACCTCGGCCGTGTCGTCGACGCGCCACCGGGTGCCGTCGTAGACCAGCCACTTCTTCCAAGGGTGGCAGTAGCGGATCCGCTCGCCGTGGAGCGAGACGAGGAGGCGTGCGTTGCCGAGGTCCGTGAACGGGTCGCCGGGCCCAGCGGCCGCTCCGCCTGTGTGCGCCGGGTTGGCGTCGCCTTCGTCGCGGTGGCCAGGCCCGGGCTCGTACTTGCAGGCGGAGGCCGCGATCTGCTCAAGCTCGCTTCCCGCGAGGGGGCCCGCCTCGGCGCTGTCCGCGGTGCGGCAGCGCTCATTAGCAACGGCGATCGCGGCCCGGATCTCCTGCTCGCCGTAGCCGTAGGCCCGAAGCGAGCAGGCGAGCCGGAAGAGGGTGGCGTTGCGCGAGCCCTCGCGGATCTCGGGCGGCAGCGTGAAGCGCTCGTCTCCTGCGCCGCCCTCGGCGCCGTGCCGCGTTCGCGCCTCGCGCTTCGTGACTTTGAGCGCCTCGAGGAGCCACGCCGGGGCCTCGGCGATCGGCACCTCCCCCGGGTCTGCGTCGTGCCAGCGGTAGGCTCCACCGCTCAGGTGCCGTGAGGGCGGCACGACCACGAGGCCGCCGTCCCCGCGGACGTCGATCCCCGGGAAGAGAGAGACGTCGTTCGGCACCTTGACGCCCGGCCAGCGGAAGAAGTGTTGCCGGCCGCCGGAGCCCGTCTCCTGCGTGAGCGTCTCCGGGAGCCCCCCCCTGGTCGCCTCGAGCGCCTCGAGGACCGCGGGGCCGTTGTGTCGCTTGTCGACGTCGAGGACGAAGACGTTCGAGCCGCGGCCCGTCGCGACGCCGAGGTTCGCCTCCGCGTACCTGGTCTGCCGGAAGGCCGCCTCGGCCCTCCTTGGGTCGGCGGTCGCCTTGTCCTTCCAGCCTTTCACGAGTGGGTGTTTTCCCGGCTTTTTACAGTGGTGGTCGTGCCGGTCCCGGTCGCGGTAGCAGCCGCAGAACCGTTCTGTGGTCGCCTCGCCCGTCGAGCCGTCCACGCCGGCCGCCTCGACGATCCCGGCGACGGGGAACACGCGGAGCCCGATGCGGGCGAGCGCGACGGCGCTCGCGACTAGCTCGTCGTGGTAGGCGGTCATTGTATGGCCGCGAGCCACGCGGCGGCCCGAGCCTCTACGTGGGCTTGTAGGCGCCTCCGGCGCGCGGTGCGAAGAGTCCAGCGCCGCGCACAGCGGGAGCAAAGTCGGTAGCAGAACACCTTGCGTGTCCCGCAGGGAACATAGGAGCCGGCCGTGCCGTGGGGGCCGGGCCGGTTGCAGACCAGGCAGGGGAGCGCGCTCGTCACGGACATGGCCCGGATCGAGGCGACGCGGGCGACTATGTCCTCGTGCGAGAGGTGGCCACCGTGCTTGTCCCCGCCTCCGGGGTGTGCTACCATGCGCATGTCGTATCATCTCCTGCGCCTCGGCCCGCCCGCCGGGGCGCTGTCGTTTTCGGGCGGGGCGGCGCCCG
>JACQVW010000310.1 GCA_016209535.1 Planctomycetota bacterium
CCTCGACACGGCGCCGGCGATCCTGGACCTCCTCGGGCTCGAGCCGCCCCCCGAATGGCAGGGCCGGTCGCTCCTCGAGCCCGAGCCGAGAATTGCCTTCTTCTTCACGGACTACTCGCTCGGCCTCCTCGGGCTCCGCGACGGCCCGTGGAAGCTGATCCACGAGACCGACTCGGGCCGCTCGCGCCTCTTCGACCTCTCGCGCGACCCCCGGGAGGAGGAGGACCTCGCGGTGCGGTATCCCGAGCGCGTGCAGGCGTACCGCGACAGGCTGCTCGCCTGGCTGGCGGCGCAGGTGGGGAGGATCCGCCGCCCCTTTTCCCGTTGATCCCATGGCCCCTGGGGCGCACCATCGGTGCCTGTCGCAACCGAAGGGAACAGCGGGAATCGGCGCATGGCTCAACGCGGGGTCAACGGCTCACGAGAGGGCGTCACGCTCCCAACCCTCCTCGCCGCCGCTCTGCTCGCGCTCGCGGGCGGGGCCGGAGGCGGAGCCAGGGGCGGCGGTGGCCGGCTCGGCGCGCAGGTGGTGCTGAACGAGCTCCTGGCGGAGAACGTCGCGAGCTTCCTCGACGAGGAGGGCGACAGCGAGGATTGGCTTGAGCTCTACAACGCCGGGCCCACGGCGGCGGACCTCGGCGGCTGGTCGCTCACCGAGGACCCGGCGCTCGCCTTCCGCTGGACCTTCCCCTCGGTGGAGCTGCCGGCGGGCGGACGCCTCGTGGTGTTCCTCTCGGGCAAGGACCGCTTCGTGCCGCCGCCGGGAGTCCTGAGCGGCTCGGCTCTCCTCGCCGGGTTCCAGCCGACCTTCGTCGCCGAGGAGGACGAATGGCGCTACGTCGTCGCCGATCCGGCCGGCTCCGGCCCGCCCGCAGGCTGGACGGGGCCCGACTTCGACGACGCCGCGTGGCTCGCCGGGCGCTCCGGCTTCGGCTACGGAGACGGCGATGACTCCACGGAGCTCGCGGTCGACACGACCGCCGTCTTCACCCGGACGCGCTTCGCCGGCGCCGATCCGACCCTGGTCCCGAACCTCGTCCTCAAGGTGGACTACGACGACGGCTTCGTCGCGTACCTGAACGGAGTCCGCGTCGCGGGCGCCTACGCCCCGGCCGGGGACCCGACCTTCCAGAGCGAGGCGTCGGGCAAGCGGGAGGCCGGCTCCCCCGAGTTCTACGACCTCTCGCAGCACCTCGGCCGCATCCGCGCCGGGACGAACGTCCTCGCCGTGGTCGGCCTCAACGACGTTCCCTCCACCGACATGTCGCTCATCCCGGCCCTGGGCACCGTGCCCACGTACCTCCACACGAGCTTCAAGCTCGACAAGGAAGGCCAGTACGTCGGCCTCGTCGATCCCTCGGGCGCCCTCGCCGACTCGGTGGACTTCCCCGTCCAGACGCGCGATCACTCCTACGGGCGCGCCGGGGACGGCGGGGCCGCCTGGGGGTACTTCATCGTCCCCACGCCGGGCGAGCCGAACGGCCCGAGCGTGCTCGAGGACCCGATCCCCGACGCGATCCTCTTCACCCCGGGCGCGGGCAGGCAGCCCGGTCCCGTCGACGTCGCGATCGCGCCGAACCTGCCCGGCGGCCTCGAGATCCGGTACACCACCGACGGCTCGCCGCCGGCGAGCTCGAGCGCGCTCTACACGAGTCCCGTGCGGGTCTCGGCGAACACCGTGCTCCGGGCAGCGGGGTTCCGGGACGGCGTCCTCGCGACCCCCGTGGCCGCGGCGAGCTACTTCTTCGGCGGAGCGTTCGCGCTGCCCGTCATGTCGGTCAGCATGGACCCCGCGGACTACAACCAGGTGCACATGAACGCGGGGGCCTCGGGCCGCGGCTCCGAGCGGGAGGCCTTCCTCGAGTACCTCGAGGGCGGCGTCCCGGTCGTGAGCGCGGGCTTCGGGCTGCGCCTCCACGGGGGGGCGTCGCGAGGCGGGGACTTCGAGACGAAGAAGTCCTACAAGGGCTACTTCCGGGGCGTCTACGGCGCCCCGAAGCTCGAGTACCCGATCATCCCCGACACGCACCTCCAGGAGTTCGACAAGCTCGTCCTGCGCGCGGGCTTCAACGACTGCTTCCGCACCAGCGGCGGGGCCGCGTACATCCGCGATCAGCTCATCCGCGACCTCCACCTGGACATGGGCGCGATCGCCTCGCACGGGTCCTGGTGCAACCTCTTCGTGAACATGAAGTACCGCGGCGTCTACAACGTCGTCGAGCGCATGGACGAGGAGTTCCTCTACCCGTACACGGGGGACAGGGACTGGGACGTGGTCAAGACCGGGGACGACGTGCTGGTGGGCACCTCGGACGAGTGGAACCGGCTCCGGACGTTCGTCACGTCGAACGACCTCTCGAACGAGGGACTCTACCAGCAGGCGGCCGAGCTCGTCGACCTCGAGAACTTCACGTCCTATTTCCTCCTCAACGTCTGGGCGCAGAACCACGACTGGCCGCACAACAACTGGTATGCGGCGCGCCCCCGCCGGCCCGACGGGAAGTGGATCTTCCTGAGCTGGGACGCGGAGTTCGGGATCGGCTTGATCCCCGGAGGCTACACTTCGGACACCTTCGAGTTCGCGCTCACCCAGGGCGGCAGCCTGCGGACCCTGCTCAACGCCTACCTCGCGAGCCCCACGTACCGCGCCTACTTCATCGAGGAGGCGGACCGGCATCGCTACGGCGCGCTCAGCCCGACCCGCGTCATCCCCCGGATCCGCGCCCTGCGCGACCGGATCAAGGACGACATGCCCGAGGAGTCCGCGCTCTTCGGCCGGTCCGTGGCGAGCTGGAGCACCAACGTCGCCGCCTGCGAGGCCTTCGCGCAGAACCGTGGCACGTACTTTTTCAACTCCATCGCAAACAGCGCGAGGTTCTCCTTCCCCAAGGTGACGCTGCCGAGGATCGTCTCGGTGAGCCCCGCCTCCGTCCTCATGACCGGCGTGGAGCAGGTGACCTTGACCGGGGCGAGGTTGAGCACGGCCACCGAGGTCTACTTCAACGACGTCGCGGCCTCGGAGAAGGAGGTGCGGGGGGGCGGGCTCCGGGTGAAGGTGCCCTTCGACCTGGCGCTCGAGGGGGAGGTCCTGATCAGCGCCCGCGAGCCCGGGACGGGGAGAGGGAGCGAGGCGCCGGGGCCCATCCAGGTCGCGTTCCCGAGGCCCCTGGCCACGGAGGTCACGCCCTCGAGGGGGCGGGCCGGGGGCGGCGATCCGGTCCGGATCCCCGGGATCGGCTTCCTCCCGGGCGTCGAGGTGCGGTTCGGAGGCGCGCCTGCGCGCGAGGTGCGGCTCGTGGACGGGACGCCGTCCGTGCTCGAGGTCGTCACGCCGCCGGGGAGGGGCGTCGTGGACGTGCTCGTCTCCAACCGCGTGCCGGGCGGCGAGGTGCCGGCGAGGGCGAAGCTCGAGTTCCGGTACTCGAACGAGGGCTTCCTGCGCGGCGACGTCAACGCCGATGGCCAGGTGGACATCTCCGACGCGATCCGCACGCTGGGCAACCTCTTCTCGGGCGACGCGGAGATCCCGTGCCTCTCGGCGGCGGACGCGAACGACTCGGGCCGCGTCGACATCTCCGATCCGGTGAGCCTCCTCGAGTTCCTCTTCCAGGGAGGCGAGCCTCCGCCGGTCCCCTTCCCCGACTGCGGCGAGGACCCGACCCCCGACGACATCGGTTGCGGGGCGACGGTGAGCTGCGGGGGATAGCGGCGGGGTGCGGGGCATGAAAGCCTCGGGTTGAGCGACTCGAGTTTCGAGCTTCTGCGGGCTGGCCCCGGGCGGTAGGATCGAGGTTCCGGATGCCGGTTACCTTGTTCGACGGGTCGATGACAGCGATTTGCGCTCGAGGCATGCGCCCTGCACTCACAGCCTGGCTGCTCCTCCTCGCGGCCGCCGCGCCGGCCCTCGAGCCGCGCATCGTGCGCGGGCCCTACCTGCAGGCGCTTCTCGAGACGTCGGTCGAGGTCCTCTGGACGACCGAATCGCCCGGCCGTGGGGCCCTGGAGCTCTCCGAGGAGGCCGGCCCGCCTCGCATCGTGCCCGACCCCGCGCCCGCAGCGTCGCACTCGGTCCAGCTCGAGGGCCTCACACCCGGGACGGCCTACGGCTACCGCGTGCTCCACGACGGGAGCCCCCTCCACGTGGACCCGTTCCGCTTCCGCACCTCGCCGCGCCCCGGCGAGGGAGAGATCCGCATCTCCGTGATCGGCGACAGCGGGTCCGGAGACGAGCTTCAGCTCGCCGTCGCGGGCGTGGTCCGCGAGATCCGGCCCGACATCTTCCTCCACACGGGGGACCTCGACTACATGGGCGACGTGGACCTCACGGTCTTCGGGCCGTACCGGGAGATCCTGGCCGGCGCGTGCCTCTTCCCGGCCCGCGGCAACCACGACCTCTCGCTCGACTGGACCTCGCTCTTCCACGCGCCGCCAGGAGGTCCGGCGGACCTCCCCGCGGTCTACTCCTTCGACTGGGGGAGCGCTCACTTCGCCGCCGCCGACACGAACGCCGTCGCCCTGGCGGGGGGCGCGCAGCTCGCGTGGCTCGAGGCGGACCTCGCGGCGGCACGTGAGGCGGGCCGGCACTGGATCATCCTCTACATGCACGAGCCGATCTACACGGTCGGCAGCTACTCGGTGCTGGAGCTCGCGGCCAGGGAGGTGATCCCGGCCATCGCAGACCGCCACCGCGTGGACCTGGTCCTCTCGGGCCACGACCACAACTACCAGAGGAGCCACCCGGTGAGAGGCGACGTGGTCCGCGACGCGTGGCAGGACCCGGAGCTCGCCTCGCCGGCCGGGACCATCTACGTCGTGACCGGCGGCGGCGGCGGCATCCTCTACTCCGAGATCTTGAGGTCGGACCACCGCTTCTCGAGGGTCTTCCTGTACATGCACCATGCCTTGGAGCTCGTGATCGGGCCCACGCGGATCGAGGGGCGCGCCCTCGCGCCGCTGAGAGGCGTCGTCGACAGATTCGCGATCACGAAGGGCCCGCGGCCGGAGCTTCGCTTCCTGCGGGGGGACGTGGACTCGAACGGCGGGATCGACGTGGCCGATCCCATCCGCATCCTCTTCCACCTCTTCATCGGGCCGTCCCTCCAGTGCCCCGCCGCCGCCGACGCGGATGCCTCGGGGCTCCCGCTCGACATCGGCGACCCGATCTACCTCCTCAACCACCTCTTCCTCGGCGGTCCACCCCCCGAGCCTCCCTTCCCCGAGTGCGGCAAGGCCGACGGTGCCGACGACGCGTTCTGCACGCGGGCGGGGTGCGCGGGGTAGCTATCCGTCGCCCCGCCCGGGCAGCAGCGTCCCGCGGTTCACGGCGGCGCCCTCGACGCCGCGGTGGATCGTGATCTCGCGGCCGTCCGAGACGCCGGCGTGGAAACCGTCCGAGCGGCGGACGCCCGAGAGGCCGATCGACGAGACCCGCGGGTACAAGTAGCGGTAGTGCTCCTTGAGCGCGGGGTCGCCGAGCCACACGAGGCCGAGGTCTTCCTTCAGCTCCTTCCGCTGCGCGTCCAGCTTCTGCTGGAGGCCGCGCAGGAGCCCCGCGAGGTACTGGATGCGCGTGCCCCGGGCCTCCCGGGAGCGGCAGTGCTCGCGCCAGAGGGGCTCCCTGAGGTCCATGACGTAGCGGTAGACGTACTCGGCGACGTCGAGGTTCTCCGGCGTGCCCGAAATCTCGAGGACGCGGCCCGGCATGTTCCGGAGCGGGTCGTAGGAGTTGGTCCAGATCACCATGACGAAGAAGTGGTCCTGGAGGATGTGGCCGAGCGTGTACTCGTACTCCTGGATGCGGGCCGAGCTGCTCCCCAGGCGCCGCGTGCCGAAGCGCCGCTCCCTCTCGAGCTCCGCGAGGTCGAGGTTGTACTTGAGGAGGTACTTGTTCGCCATGCGCATGGCGTTGGCAGCCTCGTGCTCGTTGGGGCTCCCGGCGAGGGCCAGGAGCTCCTTCACGCGGCTCAAGATCTTGTCCCGCTCCTCGGAGGACTCGTCGAGCCTGCCGAGGCTGCCGGGCGCGGCCGCGGGCGACGGCTCGGCGCGCAGGATGCGGCACGCCCGCTGGAAGGGCTCGCCGTGGGGCGGCGCGCCCGGGAGGCCCAGGACCTCCTCGACGTACTGGTGGGCCATCTCGTGGCGGAGGGTGTCGAGGACCGTGTCCCAGGGGTGCGAGAGGATGTGGTGCGCCGAGATCGTGATCGCGCGCGTGCGCGCGTCCCACTCGCCGAGGCGGTCCCGGGAATCGCCGATCCGGAGGATCGGCGGCTTGAGCCGCTTGCCGGCATAGTCGTAGTTGTAGGAGTCGTAATGCCAGCGCAGCCGGCGGATCCACGCCGACTGGAGGAAGGGGTTCGCGGCGGCGTCCGGCGGCTCAGGGAAGTCCGACAGGCCTGGCATCTCGATCATGCGCTCTCCGTCTCGCGCTCCGGCAGGTAGGTGTCCTCGTCGCTGATCGAGGGGACCCCGACCACGAGGACGAGGACGTCGCCTCGCGCGGCGTGGACGACGCCGGGCCTTACCTCGATGCACGCCCCGGGGCGCAGGGCGACCTCCTCGCCGTCGAGGCGCATCGTACCCGAGCCCTCGACGACGTAGTAGAGCTCGGTCGCGGCCTTGTGGTAGTGCGGCGAGGCCTCCTGGATGCGCACGAGGTGCGCGAAGACGCCGGTGCCGTCCCCCTCCGAGAGGAGGCGCCGCCGGGAGCCGCAGAGGGTCCGCTCCTCGGGCGCGTCCTCGAGGTACCGCGCCGTCCACTTCCCCGGGACCCCGCGCAGGGGGGCTCTGGCTCTCGTCTGCATCGCTCGCTCCTCCGGTGTGTGGGTCTCTCCAGCTCTCGGGCCGCTCGCCGCGTCGCAACGCTACAAGCGGAGTATGAGTGTACTTCAAGAGGGGGCGGAATGAAACTCCGAGAGCCTGTCCGCCTGTCCTGAAGATAGCCACGAGGCTGCAGGCCGAACGAAATCCCGTAAGGGTTGCGAGCTACCCGCCGAGGCACCCCGCGACGCAACCGCACTGTGCCTGCTGGCTCCAGTCCCTGTGCCGGCAGGAGACCAAGGCGGCCTCACTCCCTCGGGCGAGCTCGACCACCATCTTTCGCAACGCAGGGACCTGAACGTCTTGGGGGACGAACGTGACCCCACAGGCCTGGACCTGCTCCCAGCTCTGGTCCACGGGGCCATCCTGGATCTGTCCGGTGCTCCGCGGCAGCGACGCAGCGCGCGATGGCTTCATGAGGTTTCTCCAGTCGATCGTGGCTCTTGGCTGGCGGCTCGCAAGGCACCGATGAGCCGCCCGCGGTAGTGCGAGAAGGCCTTGAAAAAGGCGCGGCAGTAATAGTCGGGTCTGTAGATGTCGCCGTGAAAGGCATAGGCATGGTGAGCGCAGCCGCCCCGGCACATCTTGTTCGAGTCGCAGCTCGAGCACGGATCGAGCGTCTCCTTGGTCCTCGCCAGCAGAGCCCGCCGCGGCTCCCCCTGAAGGATCACCTCGAGGGGCTCCCGGGTTATGTTCCCCAGCTTGAAGCGAGGCTCACCGGCGAACCGGTTGCACGGGTACACCGATCCATCAGGCAGGAACGACACGAACTTCGAGAAGCAGCTGTCGTCAGCGCTGCAGTAGAGCGGGAGGCCTCCATAGAGGATGCCTTGGAGGACGCTGTGGGGGGGATTCACCGTTATGGTCGGGTCGGGATCGTCGAACCAGACGTCGAAGAGCCGGATGAGGACTTCCGCATACTCCTCGGGCGTGAGGGGCTGCATCTCGGCCGACGGACCGTGGTTCGGCGTCACCGGCGACATGGTGAACGGGATGCCCAGGCCCTTGAAACTCTCGTAGATGCGTTCCACCTCCTGGATCATGTCCCGTTGGATCACGCAGATGACACCGATGAGCAGGCCCCGCTCGCGCGCCCTGAGCACGTTCCCGACCACGGTATCGTACGTGGGCTGAGCGTTTCGATCGCGCCTCCTCGAGTCGTGGATCTCTCGGAGGCCGTCGACGCTGCTGCCCACGCCGAAGCCGTTGTCTCGGAGGAACTCTATCCAGCGATCCGTGAGCAGGGTGCCGTTGGTCTGCAACGAGTTGCGCGCGCAGTAGCCGTCTCGGGCCAGGGCTCGCTGCGTCCGGAGGACGTGCTCGTAGAAGGGGATGCCGGCGAGCAAGGGCTCGCCACCGTGCCAGATGAACTTCGTCTCGACGTCCCTTCCGCTGTACCTCAAAAGGTCCTCCACGATGCGGGACGCGACGTCCGTAGACATCCGCGCCGGGCTTGGCCGCTGCGCGAAACAGTACGTGCATGCGAGATTGCAGGTCGTGACGACCTCCACGATCCCGGACATGGCGCCGATGGCGCGCTGCAAGGTGTGGAGCACGGCCGCCGGGACGAGCTCGCGCGCCCTGGCCGGCTGCGCCACCGCCTCCGCGCCTGGGCTGGCAAGCTCTGCCACGCGATCGCGTTCCTCGACCACGAGCTGGAACCCTCGGCGTCCCATGGCATGCATGCTACCGCCTGTTCCTCGAGGCGGGCCGTGACCCAGATCACGCCACGTGCGTTCGGTCGCCTCAGTGACCCGATCAGCCTCCGGTCCTGACGAGCGGCCCAGGCAGCAGGCCCCCTTGCGCGCCGCGCCCCGCCGGAGCATACTCTGCTCCCCAACTCGCCGTGAAACGGAACCTCGCCCCGCTCCTCGTCGTCGTCTTGGCCGGAGGGCTCATGGCCCTCGGGGTCCTCCGCGCGCCCGCCTCGGCGCCGCGGCCGGCCCTCGCGGCGCGCGAGCACGATCCTCTCACCATGCGGCTGAGCGACGAGGGGGACACGGGCGAGGTCGTGTACCTGCGCTACTGCTCGGGCTGCCACGGCGTGGCCGGGGACGGAAAGGGCCCCGCGGCCCCGTTCCTGAGCCCGAAGCCGCGCAATTTCACGTCGGGAGTCTACAAGTTCACGACGACCCCCTCGGGCTCCCCGCCGCTCGAGGAGGACCTCCTCCGCACGGTCACCGAGGGGCTCCACGGCACGTCGATGCCGGGCTGGCGCTTCCTGCCCCTGGGCGAGCGGAGGAGCGCCGTCAAGCACGTCCTCGCCTTCCACAAGGAGTGGGAGCTCCGCACGGCCGAGCCCCCCGTTCCGTTTCACGAGAACCCCGTGAGCCTCGAGTCGCGCGAGGCCATCGAGGCGGCGATCGCCCGCGGCCGCGACGTCTACCACAAGAAAGCCACCTGCTGGAGCTGCCACCCGGGGTACATGCCGGTCCCGGACCTCGAGAAGCTCCTCGGCGGCCCCGCGCGGTCCGACATCGAGAAGCCGCTCCCGAAGCCCGACCTCTGGGAGGAGGTCATCCTCCCGCCCGACTTCCGGACGGCGACCTTGAAGAGCGTGAAGGGCCTCCAGGACCTCTACCGCGCCGTCACGGCCGGGGTCGGGGGCACGGCCATGCCGACCTGGAAGGGCGCCCTCTCGGCGGACGAGCTCTGGTCCCTCGCCTTCTACGTGGACTCCCTGCGCCCTCCTCCCTACTCGGTCGTCAACAGGACCCTCGTGGCGCTCGCGGAGGCCGAAGGGAAGTGAGCCAGGACGTCCCAGCCGCGGCCGCCCGGCCGCTCGTGATCCGCGGCCTCGTGGCGGCCCACTTCGCCGCGGCCGTGGCGAGCCTCGTCGTGTCCGTCACCGGAGGGTTCCTCTTCTCCCTCCTCTTCGTCCAGAGGTACCCCTTCGAGGGCGTGGAGCTCCTCTCGCCGGGCCGCGTGAGGATGGTCCACACGAACCTGATCGCCTTCGGGTTCCTCTTCAACGGCTTCCTCGGAGCCCTCTACTGGGCGCTGCCCCGCGTGACGGGCCGCCCGGTCCTCGACGCGCGGCTCGGCTGGCTCATCTTCTGGGTGTGGCAGGGGGTCCTGCTCGCGGTCTTCCTGGGCATCCTCGCGGGGCACGCCCAGGCGGTCGAGTGGGGCGAGACGCCGGTCTGGATCGACCCCGCCGTGGTCCTCGGCGCCGTGCTCCTCATGGTCCAGTTCCTCCCCTGCGTGGCGCGGAGCGGCGAGAAGGCCCTGTACGTGACCGCGTGGTACGTCACCGCGGGGCTCATCTGGACGGGGCTCACGTACATCATGGGCAACTACCTCCCCCAGTTCTTCGTGCCCGGCGCCTCGGGCGCGGCGATCACGGGCCTCTACATCCACGACCTCGTCGGGCTCTTCGTGACCCCCATGGGCTGGGGCCTCATGTACTACTTCGTGCCCACGATCCTCAAGAAGCCCGTCTTCAGCCACGGGCTCTCGCTGATCGGCTTCTGGGGCCTCGCGTTCTTCTACCCCTTGAACGGCGTCCACCACTTCCTCTACAGCCCCATCCCCATGTACGCGCAGTACGGGGCCGTCGTGTCGACGGTGGCCGTCGAGGTCGTCGTGACGACGGTGATCGTCAACTTCTTCATGACGCTGCGCGGCCGAGGGGACATGCTGAGGACGAGCCTCCCCATCCGCTGGTTCTTCACGGGCATGGTCTTCTACTTCATCACGTGCCTCCAGTGCGCGTACCAGGTGACGCTCACGGCCCAGAAGATCGTCCACTTCACCGACTGGGTCGTCGGCCACTCGCACCTCGTCATGTTCGGCGTCTTCAGCTTCTGGGTCCTCGGCATGATCGAGCACCTCTGGCCGAGGCTCGCGGGCCGCGAGTGGCACGCGCCGGCCTGGAACGCGTGGTGCTACTGGCTCTCGACGATCGGGATGTCGGCGATGTTCGTGACGCTCGTCGCGGCGGGGCTCCTGCAGGGCTTCCTCTGGAAGGAGCTCGCGCCGTGGGAAGCCTCCGTCGTGAGCTCCATGCCGTTCTGGCTGGCGAGGACCCTCTCGGGCGTCATGATCGTCCTCGGCATCTTCCTCTTCGGCCTCAACATGCTGCTCACGGCCTTCGCGCCGGCGCCGCGCACCGAGGCCCGGCCGGCGCTCGCGGCCGCGCGGGAGTGACCCCATGGAAAGGTTCAGCGGCATATTCCTCGTGGCCGGCCTCGCCTTCTTCCTCTTCGCGTTCGTCGCGATGGGGGCGATCCCCTACGTCCACTTCGTGGACCTGCCGATCAAGACGGCCGAGGACCTCGCCCCGGCGGTGCTCGAGGACTTCGCGGACCTCGAGCGGCGCTGGCCCGAGGCCTTCGCGGCGGCCTTCCCGGGCGGCGCGACGGTCCAGAGCTGCGCCGCCGCGCTGCGGGAGGGGAGGGACGTCTACATCGCCGAGGGCTGCTGGCACTGCCACTCGCAGTACGTGCGGCCCGTGTCCAACGAGGACGCGCGCTGGGGCAGGATCTCGGCCCCCGCCGAGTACCACAACGAGCTCCAGCTCCCGCAGCTCTTCGGGACGCGCCGCGTGGGCCCCGACCTCACTCGCCAGGCCCGCGTCCACTCGAACGACTGGCACGCGGCGCACTTCTACAACCCTCGCAGCGTGTCCCCGACCTCGGTCATGCCGCCCTTCCCGTGGCTCTTCGAGGACCGCGGCAAGGGCCCCGAGCCGAACCGGAAGGGCCTCAGCACGATCGCCTACGTGCAGTGGCTCGGGAGCTGGATCCCCCTGGAGGAGCGCAATGACTTCGCCCGCTGAACGCCGCCCGCGCGGTCTCCGGGGTCCGCGGCGCGCGCGGGGCCTCACCGTCCTCTGCTGGACCATGCTCGGCGCCGTCGTCTGCGGCGGCCTCGGGTTCGTCTACAAGCTGGCGCAGTTCATCCGGGAGGCCCTGGGGAGCGAGGCCGCGAGCTTCGCCGTGGTGCCCGTGGCGGTGTACGTCCTCGTGGCCCTGGGGTTCGTGTCGCTCTTCGTCTGGGCCTTGCTGCGCGGCCAGTTCCGGGACATCGAGGGCCCCAAGCACAGGCTGCTCGAGATGGAGGAGGAGCATGAGCGCGCAGGAGTCTAGACCCCAGGCGCCCGCGGGGCCTCCGGAGCAGCCGGCGGCGGGCGAAGAGCGGGAGAGCTTCTCCTACCAGGGCTCGAAGGTGCCCCTCTTCGTCATCCTCATCTGGCTCGCGTTCTTCGCCTGGGGAGTCGTGTACCTGGTGCGCTGGATCCCGGAGAGCTGGAGGGAGTGGTTTGCGCGGTGATCGGAGGAGACCATGAACGGCGAGAGCGTTGAGGAGCTCCGGAAGCGGGTGGAGGCGGAGCGCAGGGTCCTCGAGGAGCTCGAAGCGAAGCTGCGCCGCACCGAGCGCGCCGAGTGGGACAGGATCTGGTTCCCCCAGGGCTTCTACACGGCCTACTACGTCTTGAGCGGCATGGTGCTCGGCGTGATAGCCTCGTGGCTCACGCTCATCCTCAACGTCGCGGGCGCCCCGCTCCTCGGCGAGGAGCCCCTCAAGCTCCTGCGCGTCTACTCGACGATGCTGGGAGGTGCCAGGACCATCGAGAGCGCAGGGCCGGTGATCCTCCTCTTCGCGCTGGGCGTCCACACGCTGACGGGGGCCGTCTGCGGCGCGCCGATCCATGTGGTCTACAGCCGTTTCTTCATGGGGCAAGGACTCCTCAAGCGGCTCTTCACGGGCCTCTGGCTCGGGGCCGTCATGTGGCTCGTCAACTTCTACGGGGTCATCTCCTGGCTCCAGCCCCTCCTCCTGGGCGAGGAGACGAGCTACATCGTGCAGAACGTGCCCGTCTGGGTGGCCGCGCTGACGCACGTCGCGTTCACCGAGATCGTCCTCCTCCTGCAGCCTCTGGCCGTCTTCAACGCGAGGAACTACCCCGTGCCGGCCGAGGCGGCGAGGGGCGCCGGGGGCGGCTGAGAGGCA
Source organism: Planctomycetota bacterium (assembly GCA_016209535.1). GTDB lineage: Bacteria > Planctomycetota > UBA8108 > UBA8108 > SXIK01 > JACQVW01. The sequence continues at coordinate 12,772 of JACQVW010000310.1, forward strand.
CGGGAGGCGCGAGAGGTGCGAGCGACGCGGGAGGCGCGGCCATGAGCTCGACGCGAGGCGCCTGCCTCCACTGCGGCCTGCCGCTGCGCGGCCCGCCGGGCGGGGAGGGCGACGCCTTCTGCTGCTTCGGCTGCGAGCTCGCCTGGCGCGTCTGGGGGGGCGACGGCTCCCCGGGGACGAGCCTGCGCGGGAGCCTCATCGCCCGCGTCATGCTCGCGGCGTTCCTCTCCATGGCCTCCATGATGTTCTCGCTGGCCCTCTACGCGAGCGCCGTGTACCCCGCGGCCGAGGGCGGGGGGCACGCGCTCGGGCCCCTCGCGCCCGTCTGCCGCTGGCTCGCCTTCGCCTTCGCGGCACCCGTCCTGCCGCTCCTCGGGTGGCCGCTCGTCTCGCGCGGTGCCGCAAGGCTCGACGGCCCCGGCGGCTCCCGCGCCGTGGACGCCCTCATCGCGACGGGCGTGCTCGCCGCCTTCGCCCTCTCCGCGGCCAACCTGCTCCGAGGCGAGGGCGAGGTCTACTTCGAGACGGCGTCGATGACGCTCGTCCTCCTCACCCTCGGCCGCTACCTCGACGCCCAGGCGCGCCACCAGGCGACGACCTCGGTCCGCGAGCTCCTCTCGACGGACGCGGAAGGGGCCTGGAGGCTGCCGCGAGGCCCCGGCGGTGCCCCCGGCGGCGCGGCGCCCGAGCGCGTGGCGGCCGGCGAGCTCCGAGCCGGCGACGCGATCCGCGTCCTCGCCGGCGAGCGCGTCCCCGCCGACGGCGAGGTCCTGGCGGGCTCGGGGGCGCTCGACGAGTCGCTCCTCACGGGGGAAGCGGAGCCGCGGCGGGCGGCTCGCGGCGACTGGATCCACGCCGGCAGCGTCCTCGCCGAGGGCGCCATCGACGCCGTCGTGAGGCGCGCCGCGGGCGACAGGCTCCTCGACCGCATGGTGGCGATCGTGGAATCGGCGCGCGAGCGCCGCATGCCCCTCGAGCGCCTGAGCGCCTCGGCGTCGCGGTGGTTCCTTCCCGTGGCGGTGGCCGTCGCCGCCGGCACGGTCCTCTCCTGGGGCGCACGGGTGGGCTGGACGGAAGGCGTCCTGAACGGCCTCGCCGTCCTCCTCGTCTCGTGCCCTTGCGCCCTCGGGATCGCGACGCCGCTGGCCGCCTGGACCGCGATCGGGCGTGCGGCGCGGCGCGGGATCCTGGTCCGCTCGGGCGACGTCTTCGAGCGCCTCGAGCGAGGCGGCCGCGTCTTCCTCGACAAGACGGGGACCCTCACCTCGAGCCGCCTCGAGGTCGAGCGCGTCGTCCCGGCGCCGGGCGTCCCGGAAAACGAAGTGCTCCGCGCCGCGGCCTCCCTCGCCGCGCTCTCGCGACACCCCGCCTCGGAGGCCGTGCGGCGCCACGCGGCGGCCCGGGGGATCGAGCCCGCGGACGTGGAGGCGCTCGAGGTCCACGCGGGTCTCGGCCTCTCGGGCCGCGCCGGAGGCGAGACCGTCCGTCTCGGGAGCCGGCGCTTCGTCGAGTCGAGCGCCGAGCTCGCGAGCCTCGAGGGTACCGCGGGTGAGGGCGAGACGGAGGTCCTCGTGGAGGTCCTCGTCGCGAAGTCGGGCCGCGCCCTCGGGGCGATCGTCCTGCGGGAGGAGCTCCGGCCCGAGGCCGCCGAGGTGGCGCGGGCCCTCGCCGGCCTCGGCTTCGAGGCGTCGGCTCTCACCGGCGACCGGCCCGAGCGGGGCCGCGCGCTCGAGCGGCGGCTGGGGCTGCCCGTCGCGGCGGGGCTCCTCCCCCACGAGAAGGTCGAGCGCCTCGAACGGGCGCGGGAGCGGAGCCGGACGACGGTCATGGTCGGCGACGGGGTGAACGATGCGCCCGTCCTCGCCGCGGCGGACGTGGGGATCGCGCTCTCGAGCGGCGCGGACCTGGCCAGGGACGCTGCCGACGTGGTGCTCCTCGACCGCGGGGAGCCCTTGCGCGGGCTCGTCGAGCTCGTGCAGCTCTCGCGGCGCACGGTCCGCCGGATCCGCTTCAACCTCTTCTGGTCCTTCGCCTACAACGCCGCGGGCATGGGCCTCGCGGCGGCGGGGATCGTCCACCCCATCGTGGCCGCGGCCCTCATGATCGCCTCGAGCCTCCTCGTCGTCGCGGGCTCCGTGACGGGCACGGGCGCGGGCGTCGAGGCCGGGGAGCGCGGGCAGGGACGCCCGGAGGCGCGCGCGCCGGGGGCCCCCCGGGCAGCAGCAGCCGCCCGCAGGGAGGAAAGCCATGAGACCGCCGCCGCTTGACGCGCTCGAGCTCCTCGCCCTCCTCGCGGCCGCGCTGGGCTCCGCGCTCCACGGCGCGGGCATGTGCGGGGGCTTCGCGGCCGCCGCGTGCCTCGGCCGGGGCGCGGGCGCGCGCGCCAGTGCGGCGAGCCTCCTCTACCACGCGGGGAAGCTCACGAGCTACCTCTTCGCCGGCGCCCTGGCCGGGACGGCGGGCGCCGCGCTCGCCCGTGCGGGGAGCCTGCCGGCGCGGGCCCTCGCCGTGGCCGCCGGCGCTCTCCTCGCCGCGGCGGGCGTCCAGGCGCTCGCGCAGGCAGCGGGGGCCGCCGGGGCGGCGCGTCCGGCGGGGGCCGGGGCCGCCGCGGGCACCGGGGGCGCCGCCCGCCGGCTCGCGACGTCCGCCTGGACCGGCCTCGGCTCGGGCCTCCTCTCCCTGAGGACGCCGCTCGCGCCCCTGTACCTCGGGGTCTTCAGCGGGCTCCTCCCCTGCCCCCTCGTCTATGCCTTCGCGGCGCGCGCCGCGGCCTCGGGGAGCTTCGCCGGCTCCCTCGCCGTCATGGCGGCGCTCGCCCTCGGCACGGTGCCGGCCCTGCTCGCCGCCGCTCTCGGCGCCCGGCTCCTCCCGCCGGTCCTGCGCGCCCGCGCGCAGGGCGTGGCGGGCGTGCTGCTCCTCGCCCTCGCAGCCTGGACCGCGTGGCGCGGGTGGGCGGGGGCGGGGTGCTGCATGTAGTGATCCAGACCTGCGTGAAGGACACGGGGCTTTCTGACTGGGCCCTTGCAGGAAGGACTCAACCGTTCCCCTCGCTGCCCGCCCTCGTGCGGCACCGTATCCACTCCAGGTCCTGCGGTGGGAAGTCCGGCCCGGGCGGGTCCCCCTCGTAGTCGACCCGCAGGTCATACTCCGCCTCCGTGTACGCCGCCTGGATCGCGGCGCCAAGGTCGAGGGGGGCATCGGGGTCGGGGGCGATGAGCGGGACCGGGACAGGCGGGATGGGATCCTGGACCCGGATCGGCCAGATCTCCACCTCGGGACGGCGCTCCTCGCGGCTCAAGACGACGAAGTACGGCGCATCGGGGAGCGGCGTCTCGAGGGGCGGGCGTTTTCCAGCGCGCAAGAGGTCGATCTCGAGGAGGTGGGCAGCCGATCGGAGGAGATCCCGGCGCTTCTTGCGATACGCATCGAACGCCTCGTGACCCGGCCGCTTGTTCACGGGCGAGAGGATCTCGATCGCCGTGACGAGGGTGCCCGTGCCGCTCTCGCGGATCTCGACCGAGTGCTCGGTGTAGGGCAACTCGAGGGTGACGAGCCCCTTGATCGGTGCGGGGGCAAGAGCGGCCGCCCCTCTTGAGAGGGGCCGATCGCTGACCTTGAGGACGCTCACGTCGGGCTTCACGCTCCGCGCGCGCTCGACCGTCACCTCTTCGTAGGTCACCCGCGGCGTGAGGGCGGCGTAGTACCGGGGCCGCACCCGCGGCGCGAGCTGGGCGCGGATCTTCCCCGCAAGGCTCGAGTGGAAGTCTTCCCAGATCTCGGGCGCTTCGAGGTAGGGGTCCATTCCGGGGAAAGGCGAAGGCATGGTCGCACTCAGGGAGGTGTCTCTCGTGCTCGAGCCATTCTCGACCCTGCCCGCCGGAGGATCAAGGGTCGCGAGGGGGAGTGCCGCCTGGAATCTCGCGCCGCACCCCGATCAGATCGCGGCGGGGAAGCGGCCAGAGTTCGAAGAGCGGCCCGCGAAGCCGGCGAGAGCCCGGCCACTTGCACCCTGGCTCCTTGGGGAGAAACACATCGACGATGGCCATGTCAGCGTGCCTCGAAGCGGACCAGCTGTCCACTGGAGCGCCTTTACTTGGCCTTCTTCCCCGCGGCCTCCTTCCCCGCGTCCTTGTCGGGCTTCTCGGCCTTCGGGGCCTTCTCCGCGCGCTCCTCCAGCGCGTACCCCTTGTTCGGGTGCGTGCCGGGCTTCGTGACGCCCTTCCTGGCCGCGAGGTCGGGGGGCTCGAGCTCCCGGCCCACGTCGCCGGTCTCCTCGATCCAGCGCTCGAGGGCGGCGCGCAGGCGCTCGAGCGCCTCGCGGTGCTCGGGAGAAGGAGACGCGGCCAGGTTCCGCACCTCGTGCGGGTCCGCCTCGAGGTCGTAGAGCTCCTCCTCGGGCATCCGCGGCGCGCACAGCGCCGCCTGCTCCGGCGCGAGCTTCCCCGCGGCGTGGAGCTCCTTGAGCAGGTTCCAGACCGGGTACGACCGCTCCTTGTACTCGTTGGGCTGTAGGAAGGGGCGCTCCGGCGTGAAGCTCCGGATGTAGCGGTAGCGCTCGTCGCGGGCGGTGCGGAAGCGGAAGACCGTCTCGTCGCAGCGGTCGCGGGCTCCGAAGACGTGGCGCCGTGGCGGCGACGCGCGGTCTCCGAGGAAGACCGCGCCTTGCATCCACGCCGGCACCGGGGCGCCGGCGAGGGCGAGCAGGGTGGGCGCGAGGTCGATCGCCGCGACGAGGCGGTCCTCGACCGCACCGGCGCGGAGGCCCGCCGGCGCCGGGAGCGCCCTCGGCCAGCGGACGATCAGCGGCACGTGGAGCCCGCTGTCGTAGCAGAACTGCTTCCCGCGCACGTGGGCCTGGCCGTTGTCGGCGAAGAAGACGACGACGGTGCTCCCGGCGAGGCCCTCCTCCTCGAGGAGATCGAGGACGAGCCCGGCCTTGCGGTCGAGCTCGCAGACCGCGTCGAGGTACGCGGCCCAGTCGGCGCGCGCGACGGGGTGGTCCGGGTAGTACGGGGGCAGCGCGACCTTCGAGGGGTCGATCCGCTTCGGCGCGCGGAAGGGCCGGTGCGTCTCCTGGAAGTTCACCTGGGCGAAGAAGGGCCGGTGGCCCTTCAGGTCCGCCCAGCGGTCGGAGTCGAAGGGCTTGCCGTCCACGTGGAAGTTCCAGTCGGTCTTCCCGGCGCCGCGGAACCCGAGCCTCTCGGGAAGCTCGCGGACGTTGGCCGTGAAGTAGCCAGCCTCGCGGAAGAGATCCGTGAGGAGCCGCACGCCGCCCGGGAGCCGGTAGCCGTCGTCGCGGTGGGAGCGGTGGTTGTGGGCGCCGATCGAAGTCTGGTACATGCCCGTCATGAAGGCCGAGCGGCTCGGCGAGCAGACGGGCGCCGTCGTGAAGAAGCGCGTGTAGCGCACGCCCTCGGCCGCGAGGCGGTCGAGGCGCGGCGTCGCGACGAGCTTCTCTCCGTACGAGCCGAGCTCGACGCCCATGTCCTCGGCGATGAGCCAGAGGAGGTTGGGGCGGGGGACCTTGCGGGGCTCCTGCGAGCCCGGGGCCGGCGCGAGGCCGGAGCCAAGGACGGGGCCGCGGGCGACGACGAGGCCCAAGACGAGACCCAGGACGAGCGGAGGACCCAGGACGAGCCGACGGCAGGCGAGCGAGGAGGTTCTCATGGCGTTCGTTCCGAAGTGGAAGCTCGTGAGGAGGACTTGTCAAGGCAAGACCAAGACGTCCACCCGGTCGCCTACACCATCCGGGCTCAGGATGGCTAGAGAAAAACCGCGCGGCCCAAGACCGGTCTCGGCCGCTTTCGGCTATCCTTGCCCCCGTGAGCGCCGCGGAGACCCTCCGACCCGATCGTGCCCGGGTAGCCCCGCTGCTCGGGCTCCGCGTCGACGCCTGCACGTACCTCGGCGCGCGCGAAGGCTTGCCGCGCATCCTCGACCTCCTCGCTCGGCTCGGCCTGCGGGCGAGCTTCTTCTGCGCCATGGGGCCGGACCGCTCGGGGCTCGCGGCGCTGCGGGTCTTCAGGGTGCCCGGGTTCCTCGCGAAGATGCTCCGCACGCGCGCCCCGAGCATGTACGGGTGGAGGACGCTCCTCCACGGCACGCTGCTCCCGGCCCCGAGGATCGCGGAGCGCACGGGGGAGGTCCTGCGGCGCGCCGCGGCGGAAGGCCACGAGGTGGGCATCCACTCCTGGGACCACGTGCGCTGGCAGGACCGCCTCGACCGCCTCGACGCGCGGGCGGTGCGCGAGGACTACGAGCGGGCGATCGAGGCCTTCGAGGCGGCCGCAGGCACGCGCCCGCGGGCCGCGGCGGCGCCGGCCTGGCTCGCGAGCTCGTCGAGCCTCCTCGCCGCCGAGGAGCTCGGCCTCGAGCACTCGAGCGACGTGCGCGGCCGGTGCCCGTTCCTGCCCGTGATCGGCGGGCGAGCCCTCACGGTGCCCCAGGTGCCCGTGACGCTCCCCACCCTCGACGAGCTCCTGGGCCGCGGTGGGCTCACGGCCGAGGGCTTCCGCCGCCAGGTCCTGCGCTCCCTCGAGCTGGGCCGGCCCAACGTACTCGCCGTCCACGCCGAGGCGGAAGGGCGAGCGCATCTCGGCACGCTCGAGGCGCTCCTCCTCGAGGCGCTCGCCGCGGGCTGGGAGGTCGTCCCCCTCGGCGAGGTCCTGGCGCGCGTCCCGCGGCCCCTCCCGCGCTGTCCGGTCGAGCGCGGGACCGTCCCCGGCCGCGCGGGCGAGGTGTCGCTGCAGGGGAGGGAGGTCGGGGAAGCCAGCGCGGACGAAGCCTGAAGGCCGGCCTACCTCCTGTGCCCGCGCTTCCCCTCGGCGAAGCGCTCGAGGTCCTCGGCGAGCGCGCCCGCGCCGGGGCAGCGGAGCCGGGGGCACGGCTCGATCGCGTGGCGGATCACGGCGTCGAGGCCGAGGGGGATCCGCGGGTTCAAGTGGCGCGGCGCAGGCGGGACGCGCGTGACCTTCAGGCGCGCCAGCTCCTCCTCGCGCACGCGTGGGAAGGGCGACAGGCCCGTCACGGCCTCGTAGAGCGAGAGGCCGAGGGCATAGACGTCCACGGTCGCGTCGTACGGGTCGGCGTCCGGCAGGAACTGCTCGGGGCTCATGTAGCGCACCGTGCCCCAGAGCGAGGCCTCGAGCACCGCGGAGCGGTCCCTCGCGTCGAGGGCGGAGCCGAAGTCCGAGAGCAGGAGCTCGCCCATGCTCCCGAGGAGGAGGTTCTCGGGCTTCACGTCCCGGTGGACGATCCCCGCCTCGTGGAGCGCCTCGAGGGCTCTCGCGACGCCCGCGAACTGGAGCGCCACGCGGCGGGAGGAGCCCTCGTCGCGTCCGTCCTGGGCCTCCTCTACGAGCCGCTCCGCCGTCTCCCCGCTCTCGAGGCGCATGGCGAAGTAGTACCGGTCCTTGTCCTTGCCGCTCCCGAGGACGGGGACGATCCAGGGGGACTCGACGCGCTCGGCCAGGGCCGCCTCGGCCTTGAACCGCGCCACCGCCGGCGGGACGAGGGCGAGGTGCGGCGAGAGGACCTTGAGGGCGACCTTCGAGCCGCGGAGGAGATCCTCGGCCGCGTAGACGGTCGCGGTCCCGCCGGTCGTGACCTCGCGCTCGAGGCGAAGCTCTCCCAGCACGTCGCCCGGCCGGAGCCGCTCGGGCAGCCCGGGAAACGAGGCCCTCCGGGTCTTCTCGGCCTCGCGCTTCGCGGCGACGAGCGCCAGGCGGCGCCCCTGGGCCGCGGGGAAACGAAGCGGGTCTTGCATGCTGGAACCCCGTGCCGGTAACTCCCTCTCGCATCTTCCCTTCGACCGGGCGGCGCAGGTTCCTTGAAGGAATCTACCGCGCGGCAACCTTACCGGACCTCGCCAGGTCCCTGGCCGCGGGGATGCCGCCGAGGGACGAGGCTTCGAGGACGCCGCGGCGGATCGCCTCGGCCGCGGCCTCGGCGGCGGCGGCGCCCACGATGCTCGGGTCGGCCTCGCGCCGGCCCGTGGCGAGAGCGAAGACCGTGTCGCCGTCGAAGAGAGTGTGCGCCGGCCTAACGGCCCGGGCGATGCCGTCGTGGGCCATGGCAGCGACGAGCCCGAGCGCGTCGCGGTCGAGGCGGGCGTCCGTGGCGACGACGCCGATCACGGTGCTGCCGAGACCCGCGCCGCCTGTACCCGCGCCGCCCGGACCTGCGCCGCCGAGGCCGGCCACGGGCGGCGTGTCCGATCGAAGGAGCGCTTCGAGGGTGCCCTCGAAGCGCGCCGAGCCCGGCGCCGCCCGCAGGCCCGCGATGACCTCGCCCGCCGCATCGACCACGTCGCCCAGGGCGTTCACGGCGAAGAGGGCGGCGACGGTGAAGCCTTCCCCCGTCTCGCCGCCGAGCGCGACGGCCCAGCTCCCCATCCCGCCCTTCGTCGCGCACGCGCTGCCGCGGAGCGATCCCACGCGGCAGCCGGCGCCCGCGCCCACGGAGCCCTCGGGGGCGGGGGCGGCGCTTGCCGCGTCGCAGGCCGCGCGGCCCAAGGCCGCGTCGGGCCGCGCCCGCGGGTCGCCGACCTCGAGGTCGTAGAGGACGGCCGCGGGCACGACGGGCACGGGCCCGGCCCTGGTGGGAAAGCCCAGGCCGCGCTCCTCGAGCCAGCGGACGACGCCGTCCGCCGCGGCGAGGCCGAAGGCGCTCCCGCCGGTCAAGAGGACGGCGTTCACGTGCTGGACGAGCCTCGAGGGGGCGAGGAGGTCCGTCTCGCGCGTCCCGGGCGCGCCGCCGCGCTGGTCCACGGCGCCGACCGTGCCGGGCGGGCAGAGGACCACGGTGCAGCCCGTGGCGCCGCGGAGGTCGTGGGCGTGACCGACGCGGATGCCCGGGACGGCCGTGAGCGTCCGGTTCGAGAGGGGCATGGCGGGGCTCCATCGTGCGCCCGCCGCGACCCGTTGCAAGGCGAAACACCGCAACGAGAGACCCCGCGAAGCTCAACACCCCGAAGGGCGACACCGCAAAGAGCAACACGGCGAAGAGAAACACCCCGGCGTGCGGCCGAGGTGTTCCGGGGTTCAGTCTCCCCTCTTCTCTTTTCGTTCGGTCCCGCCGAGTATATTGCAGCTTGCCCGGCAAGTCCATGGAGCGCGACACCCTCGAGACCGAGGTTCTCATCGTGGGCGCAGGCCCCGCATCGCTCGCCTGCGCCATCCACCTCTCGCGCCTCTGCGCCTCGGCGGGGGAGAAGCGCGAGGTCCTGGTGATCGAGAAGGGGGTCGCGGTGGGCCAGCACATCCTCTCGGGGGCCGTCATGGACCCGCGCGGCATGGTGGAGCTCTTCGGGCCCCGGTGGCGCGAGGAGGGGTGCCCGGTCGAGGCGCCGGTCGCCCGCGAGGCCGTCTACTACCTCACGGCGCGCCGGCGCATCCGTTTCCCCTTCACGCCCCCGACCCTCACGAACCACGGCTGCTTCGTCGTGACCTTGAGCCACGTCGTGCGATGGATGAAGGAGAAGGCGGAGGCCCTCGGCGCGAGCGTGCTCGAGGGCTTCCCTGGGAGCGAGGTCCTCTGGGACTCGAGCGGCCGCCGCGTCGAGGGCGTGAGGACCGCGGACCGCGGCCTCGACCGGCGCGGCGAGCCGCGCGAGAGCTTCACGCCGGGGACGGACATCCGCGCCAAGGTGACGGTGCTCGGCGAGGGCACGCGGGGCTCCCTCACGAAGACCGTCGTCGAGCGCCTGGGCCTCGGCGGCCCCAACCCGCAGGTCTACGGGACCGGCGTGAAGGAGCTCTGGGAGCTGCCCCCGGGCCGGATCGCTCCCGGGGAGGTGTACCACACGGCGGGCTGGCCCCTCCGCTCGGACCACTACGGCGGCGGGTGGATCTACGGCCTGAGCGGGGACCGCGCCTCGATCGGCTTCGTGCCCGCCCTCGACTCGGGCGACCCGCGCTTCGACCCGTGGGAGGCGGCGCAGCGCTGGAAGACGCACCCCTGGATCCGCTCGCTCCTCGAGGGCGGGAAGGTACTCAAGATCGGGGCGAAGACGGTGCCCGAGGGCGGCTTCTGGTCGCAGCCGAGGCTCTACGGCGACGGCTTCCTGATCGCGGGCGACGCCGGGAGCTTCCTCAACGCGCCGCGCCTGAAGGGGATCCACACGGCCGTGAAGAGCGGCATGCTCGCGGCCGAGGCGGTCTTCGACGCGCTGCGCGCCGGCCGGTCCGACGCCGAGGCGCTCTCGAGCTACGAGCGGCGCTACCGCGAGAGCTGGCTCTACCGAGAGCTCCGGGCCGTGCGCAACGTGCGGCAGGCCTTCCAGGGCAACTTCTTCCTCGGGGCGCTGCGCGCCGGGGCGATGCTAGCCCTCGGCGGGCGGATCATCAGGGACCGCATCCCGGTGAGGGCCGATCCCGAGCGCATGGAGAGGCTCGCGGCGCGGGCCGCTCGCGGCCTCGGGGACGCCGCTCCGGTCCAGGCCGACGGCAAGCTCACCTTCGACAAGCTCACCGGCGTCTACCACGCCGGGAGCATCCACGAGGAGGACCAGCCGAGCCACCTCATCGTGAGCGACCTCGAGATCTGCCGCACGCGCTGCCGCGAGGAGTACGGGAACCCCTGCGAGCGCTTCTGCCCGGCCCACGTCTACGAGATGGTCGACGACGTCGCCGAGGCCGAAAACCCCGCCGCGCCGCGCCCTCCCGGCGCCGCGCCGCCGCGGCGCCTCCAGATCAACCACTCCAACTGCGTCCACTGCAAGACCTGCGACATCATGGACCCCTACGGGATCTTCACCAGGACTGTGCCGGGCGACGCGGGCGGGCCGAGG
>JACQVW010000311.1 GCA_016209535.1 Planctomycetota bacterium
AGGGGCAGTTTGGTAGGGGCAGTATCGTGGGAATGAACGCGTGGTTCATAGCCGGGTGTAACCCGGCGTTGAACCACGCCGGTCTCGAAGGGTCCTTCAGGGTGTCACGAACGGTCTTCACGGGGGTCCTCGGACTAGCTCCTGCTCATCGCTTCCTTCTCGAGGGCCACCGTCCCTCGCTCCTCGAGGCGGAAGTCCTCCGTGACCTCCTCGTAGGCGAGCGTCCGGAGGAGCGGCGCGCGGCCGGCGGTCAAGGCGCGCATGTGGGCCCGGATCATCCCCGAGCAGGCGAGGACCGGCGTCCTCGAGCCCCCGAGCCTCGGCAGGGCCGCGGCCACGGTCTCGGCCAGGGCCTCCGCCGTCTCGGGCTCGATCGCGAGCCGCGTCCCCCGGTCCGTCTTCTCCACCGAGCGCTGGAGGAACTCCTCGAGGGCCGGGTCGAGGAGGAGCGCGTGGATCGTGCCGTCGCGCCCCGCCACGGAGGCGCACAGGCTGCGCGAGAGGGCACGGCGGGCGTGCTCGGTGAGCTCGGCCGTGTCCCGCGTGCGGTCTCCCGCGTCGGCCAGCGCCTCGAGGACGGCCTCGAGGTCGCGGATGCTCACTTGCTCCCTCAAGAGCCCCTGGAGCACCTTGTGCACCTCGCCGAGCTTCAAGGTCCCCGGGATCAGCTCGTCGACGAGGGCGGGGGCGCGCCGGCGGAGGTCGGCCACGAGCCGCGAGGCCTCCTCCCGCGTGAGCACCTCCGCCGCGTGCACCCGGATCACCGAGTCCAGGTGGTCCGTGATGACCTCCGAGACCTTGCGCAGCCGGCACCCCGCGCTCGCCGCCTCGGGGCACTGCCCCTCGTCCACCCAGAGACCGGCCTTGCCAGTCGCCGGGTCGGCGCCCGGCGTGCCCTCCAGCCGCGCCGGGGGCTCCCCTTCGAAGGTCACGAGGTAGCGGTCGGGCCGCACGCGCCAGCGCCCGACGCCGTTCCCCCGCAGCTTGATCGAGTACTCGGCGGGGTGGAGGCGCGTGTTGTCCTGCACCTTCACGGGCGGGACCACGAGCCCCAGGTCGAGGGCCACCTTCTCCCGCACCTTGGCCAGGCGCGCCATGAGGTCGCCGCCGCGGGCCTCGTCGACGAGGCCGATCAGGCGGAAGCCGATCTCGAGCTCCAGCGGCTCGAGGACGAGGAGCGATCGCGCCTTCTCCTCGGAGCCCTGGCCCGGCGCGGGCTCCTCGGGCCCCTCGGCGGCAGGCTCCGCCCGGCGCGCCGAGCGCCTGGCCAGCAGGCCCGCGACGGCGCACGCGAGCGCGCCGAGGACGAGGGGGAGCGGGGGCAGGCCCGCGGGCACGAGCGCGAGCAGGAACAGGGCTGCTGCGAAGAAGACCCGGTGGCTCGCGAGGAGCTGGCGGGAGAGGAGACCCGTCGAGTCCCCGCCCACGGAGCTCTTCGTCACGAGGAGCGCCGTGGCGATGGAGACCATGAGGGCCGGCACCTGCGTGACGAGGCCGTCGCCCACCGTCAGGCGCGTGAAGAGGTCCGCCGCCTGGCCGGCCTCCATGCCGTGCTGGAAGGTCCCCACGAAGAAGCCGCCCAGCACGTTCACGAGGAGGATGAAGATGCCGGCGACGGCCTCGCCGCGGACGAACTTCGCGGCGCCGTCCATGGCCCCGAAGAAGCTCGCCTCGTCGCCGACCGCCCCCCGGCGCCGCTGGGCCTCCTCCTCGTCGATGGCGCCGGAGGCGAGGTCGCCGTCGATGCTGAGCTGCTTCCCCGGCATGGCGTCGAGGGCGAAGCGCGCCGCGACCTCGGAGATCCTCGTCGTGCCCTTCGTGATCACGACGAACTGGACCACGACGATGATCGCGAAGACGACGAAGCCCGTCGCCAGGCTCGAGCCGGCGACGAACTCGGCGAAGGCCTCGACCACGCGGCCGGCGGCGCCGAGGCCGCGCTCGGCGGCCCCCCCGAGGATGAGGCGCGTCGTCGCCACGTTCAGGGCCAGCCTCGCGAACGTCGCGGCGAGGAGGACCGTCGGGAAGACGCTCAGCTCCAGGGGCCGCGCCGCGCAGGCCGTCGCCATGAGGATCACGAAGGAGGCGGCGAGGTTCGCCACGAGGAGGACGTCCAGGAGCCCCGGGGGCAGGGGCACGAGGATCACGAGGAGCGCCGCGAGGATCCCCAGGGCGAGGATCGCCTCGGAGCCGCCCCGGCGGGCGGCGCCGCCCCGCGGCTCGAGCCCGTCGAGGGCCGCCCGGGCGGGCGCTGCGCGGGCTCCCGGTGTCTCGCGTGCGCTCATGACGCGGCGTCCCTCCCCGACGCGGGGCCTCGCCGTGCCCTCGGGAGGCCCCCCCGGAGACGGTGCTCCTGGAAGAAGCGGCGCCGGCGCCGCTTCCAGGCGGGGTCCCCTTCGAGCCGGTGCGCCTCCTCGATCGCCTCGGCGCGGGTCATGCGGAGGTCGCGCTCGTGGAGCCAGCGCTGCCAGGCGTAGTCGAGGACCGCGAGGACGAGGAGCCCGAGGGCGAGGCGGCCCGCGAGGCTGGCCGCCTCGGTCCAGCATGCGGCCCAGGCCCCCTCGAGCGTCGAGGCCTCGAGCGACGAGAGGCCCGCGCGGCCCGGTCCGGGGCTCAGGACCGCCTCGAGGGCCGAGGCGAGGATCCAGCCGGCGATCGCCAGCTTCGAGAGGGCGAAGGCGGCGCGCCCGAGGCCCCGGAGACCGAGGAGCCTCCGCGCCCCGCCGAGGGGGCTCAGGCGCGAGGGGTCGGGCGCGAGGGCGGCCGCCCGGAAGACCACGCCGCCCTGGGCGACCCCCGCGGCGAGGGTCGCGACCCAGGCCCCCGCCGCGGCGGGGAGGACGGCGAGGGCGAGGAAGCAGAGCGAGCGCGAGGCGGCCGCCGCCGCGTCCCCCGAGGCGAGGGCCCGCGCCTCCGCCTCGAGCCCCGAGAGGCCGCTCCTCGCGAGGCCGCAGGCCGCCTCGGCGACCCGTGGCCCCAGGAGCCGGAGGACGACGACGCCCCCGAGGACGGCGAGGGCCGCCGCGAGGTCGCGGCTCCGCGGCACCCGCCCGCGCTCCCGCGCCTCGGCGCGCCGGAACGGGGTCGGCTCTTCGTGCCGGAGCTCGTCGTCTCGCTCGATCATCCCATCGCCTCCCGCGTCACCCCGAGACCCCCAGCACGACGCCCCTGCCCTCCGCGATCGCCGCCTCGAGGAGCCCCCGGCACAGCCCCGCGACCGGGGGCAGGGTGAAGAGCACGACGAGGAGCCCCACGGCCGCCCTCAGGAGGAACCCGAAGGCGAAGAAGTCCAGCTCCGGGCTGACGCGCGCCAGGATCCCCTGCGCCGCCGCCGTGAGGAGGAGGACCGAGGTGACGGGGAGCGCGAGGCAGACCCCGGCCTCGAAGAGCCTCGCGCCGCTCGAGGCGATGAGCCTCGCGAGCGCCGCCGAGGCCCCGCCGGCGCCCAGGCTCCCCGGCGGCAGGGCGGAGAAGCTCTCCGCCGCGGCCCGCAGGCACTCGTGGTGCAGGTCCGCTGCGAGGAAGATGAAGAGGCCCAGGAGCCCGTGGAACGCCCTCAGCGCCGGCTCGCCGAGCCCGTCGCCCTCCGCGCCGGCACCCGCGAGCCCCATCTGGTCCGAGAGGAGCGTCGCAGCCCCGCGCGCCGCGGCGAGGACGAGACAGGCCGACCAGCCCAGCGCCGCGCCCACCAGGACCTCCCCGGCCAGGGGCAGCGCCGCGGCCCAGCTCAAGGCCGGAGCCCCTTCCGCGCCGCCCCAGGTCGCGTCTCGAGCGCCGAGGGCCAGGGCGAAGGCGGCCGCGACGGCCAGGCGCAGGTGCATCGAGAGGAGCCGGCTCGAGAAGGCGGGCGCGGCGAGGCAGAGGCCCGCGAGGCGCGCAGCGCCGTAGATCCATCCGTGCGTCTCCATGGTCCATCGAGCGTCCTCTCGGGCGGTCCCTCCCTCCCCCGGTGCCTACCGGAGCCCCGCCCTGCCCAGGTCCTCGAGGACCTCCCGCAGGTAGCCCGTGATGGTCGCGAGGAGCCACGGCGCGAGGAGGAGCAGGCTTGCCGCCATGGCGGCGAGCTTGGGGACCAGGGACAGGGTCTGCTCCTGGATCTGGGTGAGCGCCTGGAAGACGCTCACGAGGAGCCCGACGGCGAGCCCCACGAGCAGGACGGGCAGCGTGAGCTTCAAGGCCACGATCAAGGCCCCCTGGGCCAGCGCGATTCCCGAATCGACGGACTCCATCGGCGTGGTGATCCTCCGGCATGTCACGACATCCCCTGGAAGCCCTGGACGAGCTGGCCGACGACGAGGCTCCAGCCGTCCACGAGGACGAAGACGAGCACCTTGAGCGGCAGCGAGACCATGGCCGGCGGCAGCATGAACATCCCCAGGGAGAGGAGCACCGCCGAGACGGCGAGGTCGATTGCGAGGAACGGCAGGAAGAGGAGGAAGCCCATCTGGAACGCCACCTTGAGCTCGCTCAGCACGAAGGCGGGCAGAACGACGAAGAAGTCGAGGCCCTCGACGGTCTCGCCCTCGCCGCGCTCCGGTCCGGGCCCGCTCCGCTCCTCGGCCACGCTCCTCGCCGCGCCCTCCTCTTCGCCCGCGTCCACGTCGGCCTGCGACAGCTCCACGAACAGCCTCAGGTCCTTCTCGAAGGTGCGCGCCAGCATGAACCGCCTCACGGGCCCCGCGGCCTTCTCGAGGGCCTCCTCGGGGCCCTCGAGCTCGCCCCGCGACAGGGGCAGGTACGCGTCCGAGTACACCTGCTTCCAGACGGGCATCATGATGAACGCCGTGAGGATGAGCGCGAGCCCCGCCAGGATTTGGCTCGAGGGCAGGTCCGGCGCCCCCAGCGCGCGGCGAAGGAACGAGAGGACGATGAGGACCCGCGGGTAGCACGTCGTGAGGAGGACGATCGACGGCACGACGCCCAGGACCGTGACGAGGACGAGCCCTCGCGCCCAGAGGCTCGCGCTCCCCGCGTCGAGCCCCGCGAGCCCTTTCGACAGGCCCTCGGGCAGCCCGAGGCTCCCCGTCTCGTCGCCGGCGAGGAGGCGAGCGGGCCCGAGGAGCGCGCCGAGGCAGAGCGCCGCCGCTCCGCGAAGGGAGGTCCTGCGTGTGGCCGTGGAAGTCATCGCCATTCAGGGCCCCCCGGGCGAGCCTTCGGCCCCGAACCCCCCGCGCATCTCCCGCAGGAGGCCCCGCAGCCGGTCCATCTGCTTGCGGTACGGCAGGAGCTCCGCCGGATCGATGGCGCGGGCCGAGGCGACCGCCTCCCTGTCGCCGGGGCGGGCCGAGAAGCCTCGCGGGCCCGCGCCCGGGGCGCGCTCCGGCTTCTCGGCCGCCGGCCGCTCGGGGGCGCCGTCGTCGACGGCCCCGAGCGCTGTCATCCGGTCTCCGGACACGCCGATCACGAGGCGGCGGTTCGAGACCCTCAGCACGTACACGGCGTGCCTGTGAGAGAGGAGGGCACGGCCAACCACCTGGACGGCGCCGGCCTCGCCCGGCGCCGTCCCGCGCGCCCTCCTCCGGGACTGGATCGCGAAGACGAGGACCCCCATCGCGACGATGCCCGCGGCCCACAGGGCGAGCCTCGTCGCGAGGGATCCGGGCTCCTGGGCCTCGGCGCCGGACCGCTCGGAGGCCTTCGCGGCCGGGCCCTTCCGCTCGAGGAGCTCGGTCAACGGCTGCCCCTGGCGCACCCGGCCCTCGTCGGCCGCCCCCGCCGGCGCGGCGAGCGCGACGCAGGCCGCGGCGAGCAGGGCGGGGAGGCGCCTCGGTGCATGCGGCGACCTCATGGCTTCTCCTCCTCCCCTGCCGACGAGAAGACCTCAGTGATCCGGACGCAGTAGCAGTCGTTGACGACGAGGACCTCGCCCCGCGCCACGAGGAGGTCGTTGACGTAGAGGTCCACGGGGTCGTCGGCGAGCTTCTCGAGGTCCACGACGGAGCCGGGCGCGAGCTGGAGCGCCTCCTTGAGCGAGAGGTGGGCCCGGCCCAGCTCGGCGCGCACCTTGAGGTGCACGCCCTTCAGGAGCTCCGGCCTCGGGCGCCGCCCGTCGGCGTCCGCGCTCGAGCCCGAGGGGCCCAGCGCCTCGAAGACGGCCCCGGCGGCGCCCGGGACCCCCTGGACCTTCCGGAGGATGGACTCGAGCGACACCTCCTCGACCGGCACGTTCTCGACCTTATCCATGAGTCTCTCGCCTCGTCTCCTTCACCTCGTCCGGCCGCCCCTTCCTGGGCTCCAGCCCCGGCAGGAACCGCTCGATGAGCCTCGCGGCCCTCGCCGGGGATGTGCGCGACAGCCTGTCGAGGGCCGCCGCCGCCGAAGGCCCCGGCAGGCGGGCCAGCAGGTCGGCCGCCTGCGCGTCCGTGAGGGCCGCCTCGTCGCCGAGGAGCCGCACGAGCGCCGCGGGCCCCATCGAGCCGAGGAGCTTCTCCCGGGCCGCGGCCCGCTCCTGGAGGATCGCCTCGAGCCTCGAGGCGATCCGAGGCGCGAGCGCGGCGATGCTCGCGGCCCCGGGCGGCCCTGCTCCGCCACGGCCCTCCGGCGCGGCGTCGAGGAGGGCGAGCAGCGGTCCGCGCAGCGTCTCCCAGGCCGCGAGGCGCGCCTCGGCGCTCTCCCCGCCGGGCTTGCCGGCGGGCCCCCGGTCCGGTCCCGGCGCGCCGACGCCGCCCGGCGCCGACGCCTCGAGCAGCCTCAGGCGGTCCTGGAGGGCGCCGATGTCGATCCAGGGCTCCGGCTCGGCCCTCGCCCTGGAAGGGCCGGGGGCGCCCGGCGACGGCGCCCCGGCGCTCGCGGCCGCGCGAGGCCGCGCCGGCTCGGTCCGCTCCAGCCCCGAGATGCCGGAGATGCGCGCGAGCTGCCGGGCCGCGAGCTGGAGCCGCTCCCGTGCCCAGCCCGGCGCGACCCAGGAGGCGGCGGCGGCGAAGGCCGCCGAGGCGAGCAGGAGGCCGAAGGCCGCCGAGGAGACGGCCGCGTACGCGCGAGCTAGGAGTCGCACGAGCCCTCCTCCCCGCGCCCCTCTCGCGCCCTCAGCGCCGCCGCCAGGTCCGCGACGGACGACTCCGCCCGCCTCGAGGCCCGGATCTCCTCCTCGGCCCGCCGCCGCTCCTTGAGGCGCAGGGCCGCGTCCTTACGGGCGTGCGCCTCGCGGCACTCCTCGAGGAGCACCGCCGCCTGCAGGCCCAGGGCCTCCAGCGCTCGCCGGCGCTCGAGCGACACCTTCACCAGCGCGTCGAGGAGCAGCCGGTCCCGGAGCACGTCGGGCCCGCGGCGCTGGCCGGCCCTCTCGCGGCGCGCCTTGAGGTGCTCGATCTCGCGCTGGAGCCGCGCGATCTCCGTGCGCTTCGTGTAGAGCCGGCCGCGCGCCTGGCGGTCCTCGACCTCCCGGAGGCGGCAGAGCGCGTCCACGGCCTTGAGCGGCCGGCTCCCTCGGGTGCGTCCGTCCGGCATGCGCTACGTGCCTCCCTCCCCGGCGAGCGCCTTCAGGCCCTCGAGGGTGACCGCGAAGTCGCTCCTCTCGTTCTTCTCCTGGCGCAGGTAGGCCTCGATCCTCGGGCAGAGCTGGACGGACTCGTCGACGGCGGGGTCCGCGCCCGGCACGTACGCGCCCAGCCGGATCAGATCCTCCACCTGGCGGTACCGCGCCAGG
Source organism: Planctomycetota bacterium (assembly GCA_016209535.1). Taxonomy (GTDB): domain Bacteria; phylum Planctomycetota; class UBA8108; order UBA8108; family SXIK01; genus JACQVW01. The sequence goes on from JACQVW010000311.1 coordinate 7,646, forward strand.
TGCGCCTTCACCTCCACCGCGGCCGCGAGGTGCTCCGGGTCGACCAGGCTCCCCTGGACGCGGCTCAAGCTCGCGACCGGGTCGATGGCCGGGTAGTGCCCGCGCTCGGCCGCGTCCCGGGCGAGCCAGAGGTGCCCGTCGAGGAGGCTCCGGGCGCAGTCCGCCACCGGGTCGTGCGGGTCATCGGCCTCGACGAGCACGGCGTAAAAGCCCGTGATGCTCCCCACCGCACCCGGGCCCGCCCGCTCCAGGAGGCGCGGGAGGAGCCCGAAGACCGACGGCGGATAGCCCTTCGTCGTCGGGGGCTCGCCGCAGGAGAGCCCGAGCTCCCTCTGGGCCGTGGCCACGCGCGTCAGCGAGTCCATGAGGAGGAGCACGTCCTTCCCCTGGTCGCGGAAGTGCTCGGCCACGGCGGTGGCCACGAGGGCCGCCTGGATGCGCTTCAAGGCCGGCTCCTCGCTCGTCGCGGCCACCACGACGGTGCGCCGGAGGCCCTCCTCGCCGAGGTCCCGCTCGACCGACTCGAGCACCTCGCGGCTCCGCTCGCCGATGAGGCCGAGGACCACCACCTCGGCGTCCGCGTTGCGCGCGATCATGCCGAGGAGGACGCTCTTCCCCACGCCGCTCCCGGCGAAGATCCCCATCCGCTGCCCGCGCCCGACGGTGCAGAGGCCGTCGATGGCTCGCACGCCCGTCACGAGCTGCCGGTCGATGGGGCGCCGGAGGAGCGGGTTGATCGGGACCCGGTGGAGCGGAGCGTCGACGGCCGCCCCCGCGAGCCTCCTCCCGTCCAGCGGCTTCGCCTCGGCGTCGATGACCCGCCCCACGAGGCCGGGCCCGACGCGCACGCTCGCGGTCCGCCCCCGGTAGACGATGCGGTCGCCGGCCGAGATCCCGCGGATGTCGCCGCAGGGCGCCACGATCGCGTGCTCCTCGCGGAAGCCGACGACCTCGGCCTGGATCCGCTGCCCGTCGCGGCAGATGATCTCGCAGGAGTCCCCCACGGGCGCGTGGAGGCCCCGGCTCTCGGCCGTGAGGCCCAGGACCCGGTGC
>JACQVW010000330.1 GCA_016209535.1 Planctomycetota bacterium
GACGATGCCCTCGCCGACGCGCGCGATGATGGTCTGCTCGGTCGCGCCGCCGACGAGCCGGTCCATGTTGGTCCGGACCGTGACGCGCGCCTTCACCTTGAGCTGGATCCCGTCCTTCGCGACGGCGTCGATCGACGGGCGGTTCATCTCGGCGCTCGGGCAGTCGATGACCTTCGGGTTGACGCTCGTCTTCACGGCGTCGAGGACGTCGCGGCCCGCGAGGTCGATCGCGCACGCGCGCTCGAACGTGAGCTTGATGTTGGCCTTCGAGGCGGCGATGAGCGCGTGGATCACGTCGCGCACGTTGCCGCGAGCGAGGGCCTGGGACTGCAGCTTGTCGATGTGGACGGGGATGCCCGCCTTGTGCGATGCGACGAGGGCCTCCACGATCAAGCGCGCGGGGACCTTCCGCAGGTACATGCCCACGAACTCGAGCGGCGAGACGGGGCACCCCGAGGACCAGGCCTGGAGCCAGAGGTTGCCGAAGACGAGGAAGAAGATGCCCAGGGTCACGGCGATGACCAGGGCCAAGGCGATCCCGAGCCACTTGAGGACATCGGAGACTTCGATCCCCTCCATCGCGCCGCGCCGTGCCTGCGCGACCACGAACTCCACCACGGCCAGGGTCCACGGATGGTACAGCATCGTTGGCTACTCCAGAGGTTTCGTTGGAATGCTCATTGAAAGGCTCATGCCGCGGGAGGCCGCTGGCTCGGTGCCACGGCCCTCACGACCACGCGGTTCCCGGTGTTATCCACGACCTCGACCTCCATGTTGGGCTCGATGAACGTCCCCTCGGCCACGACATCTACCCTCTTCCCCTGGATGACCGCCACTCCCGCGGGGCGCAGCGCCGTGTGGGTGACTCCGCGCTTGCCCCGCAGGTCCTCGAGCTTCGGGTCCGCCGAAGAGGACGCCTCGAGGGGCAACGACCCCGAGAAGCTGAGCCTCCGGAGCCCGTAGCGGATGCCGAGGACCGTGAGGGTCGATGTGCCCCCGATGGCGCCGAGCGCCAGGAGGACGCGGCCTTGCTGGAAGAGCCCGTAGATGCCGAAGAGGGTGCACCCGAGCGACAGGAACCCCAGGACCCCGCCCGACGGGACGAAGACCTCGAGGAGGAGGAAGAGCATCCCTGCCCCGATGAAGAGGAAGGACGCGAAGGGGTCCGAGATCAGGTACTCGAGGGCTTGCATGGGTCGTTCCTCACGCTCCTCCGTTCCTGTTCACGCCGGACGCCTCCCGCCTCATGCCTCCCGCCTCATGCCTCATGTCTCATGCCTCATGTCTCATGCCTCATGCCTCATGTCTCATGCCTCATGTCTCATGCCTCATGTCTCATGCCTCATGTCTCATGCCTCATGTCTCATGCCTCATGTCTCATGCCTCATGCCTCATGTCTCATGCCTCATGTCTCATGCCTCGAGCCTCATGCCTCGAGCCTCATGCCTCGAGCCTCATGCCTCGAGCCTCGACACCCGCGTGATGCCGCCGTCGCACTGGATCACCTTGACGGGAGTCCCCGCCTCGATGAACTCCCCCTCGGCGACGACGTCCAGCACGGTCCCGTCCTCGAGCCGCACCTTGCCCGCGGGCCGGAGCGCCGTGAGCGCGCTCCCCGCGCTTCCCACGAGCCCCTGCTGCGCGGCCTGGGCTGCGAGGGCCGAGTCGGCCGTCGGAACCCCCACGATGGCCGAGGTCGAGACGAGCCCGCGCCGGGCGAGGCCCGGTCTGTGGGAGATGAAGCGCACGAGGAGGAGGAAGCAGGCGAAGGCGGCGAGGAAGCCGTAAGCCAGGATGGCGATCGCCTCCTCCACGGCCCCGCGGACGCTCACGCTCGCCCCCGAGCTCGCGCTCGGGACCATGGCGAGGACGAGGCTCACGGCGCAGAGGGCGCCCCCGAGGATGCCGAAGATCGCCACGCCGGGCAGCAGCAGGAACTCCATGGCCAGGAGCCCTGCTCCGAGCACGAAGAGGAGGACCTCCCAGAGCGACGCCGTGCCCTCGACGGCTCCCGAGACGGGCAGGCTGTGGGCGACGAAGAAGACCGCGAAGCACAGGAGCGCGATGGTCCCCGGGATCAAGGTCCCGAGGGTCTTGAGCTCGATGAGGACGGCCAGGGCCCCGCACAGGATCAAGAGGAACCTCACGAAGGGCAGGTTGAGGAGGTCGACGGCGGTGCGCGGCTGGGCGGGCTCGTCGAGGTCGATCACGTTCTCGGGCGCCACGGCGAGGCCCAGCTCGAGCTGGATCTGCGTCACATCGTCGGCCACGTGCCTCGTCAGCTTGTACTCACGCGCCTTCTCCGTCGTGAGCTCGAGGAGCTGGCCTTTCCCGACGAGCGTCTTCTCGCCGAGGAGTCGGTCGGGTTTCCCCTTCAACCGGTCGTCGAGGTCCTGCCGCGTCATGATGAGCACGGTCTCTTCGCTCCCGGGACGCTCCGGGGCGAGCCGCACCCGGAGCAGCTCCTCGTGCTCTCCCGACACCATGGCGTCGGCGAGGGCCGGGCTGTGCCCCCGCTCGCTCGCGTACTTCCGGACGAGCTCCTTGAGCTCCGCCGCGGCCCCGCGCTCGGGGCCCGGGCCCCCTCCGAGGACGCTGTCCTTCCCCAGGACGATCTTCTGGGCCGCGAAGACGAGGAGGAGCCCCTCGCCCCGGACGCTCGCGCCCGGCGGCACGCGGGCCACGGTCAAGTAGCCCTTGAGGTCGCGGGCCATGAGCTCCGCGATCTCTCCTGCGGCGGCGAGCTCTCCGCCGTCCGTGTCGAGGGTGAAGACCACCGTTCGGGCGCGTGGCCACCTCTCGGGGGCGGTCCGGAGCCTCTCCACCACGCGGCCGGCGAGCCGGCTCGTTATCGGGCCCTCGACGGACTGGAGGAGGATTTGCTCCTCGGCCGCTGCGGTCCGGTCCTTCTCGAAGGGGTCGCGGTCCTTCGGCAGGGGACCGGCCTGGCCCCGAGCAGGCGAAAGGCCGCCGAAGAGGGCCAGGAGCCCCCCCAGGGCGATCGCCTTGGGTGTTCTAAGTCCTATCATGGAAAAGGATTAAAAATCCCGACGGGGCCGTATTGTGGTCAACGCGCAGGACGTTGTCAAAGGGTTTCCCCGAGCCCGCGGCTCCCGGCTGCCTGGCCGGGGCACCGAGCCCTGCCAGGCGCCCCGAGGCCGGGGCACGGAGGGCCCCGAAAACAAACGGCGCCCGGCATCCTGGATCGGGTGCGGGCGCCGGGATTCTGGTGGAGGATAGGGGGCTCGTCCCCCTGACCTCAGCGATGCGTTCGCTGCGCTCTCCCAGCTGAGCTAATCCCCCGAGTGGGCAGGCGAAAGAGGGAGACCATGGTAGGTTGTCCCGGTCGGCTGTCAAGGATTCTCTCGTTGAACGCGCGATGCGTTGCGTATATCGTTTGCCGCCGACCCGATGGACCCCCAACCCACGTATCCCTTCGCAGAGGTGGAAGCGCGGTGGCGGCGCAGCCCGAGCGCCCGGCCGGACCGGGACCTTCCAGCCGACGCAAGTAAGGCCGCCGTCAAACACTACATTTACCCCTGGCCCGCGCCCTTCTCCGTGGGGGGGCGGGCCGACCTCTCGATCGAGAGGCGCTGGGTCCTGGCGGACACGCTCGCCCGCCTCCAGGGCCACCGGGCTCAGGCGCCCGTCGTGCCGATCGTGGTGGACGGCTTCGCGCCGGCCCCGCCGGGGGGGCGGCCCGCGGACCGCGCCAGGGAGTGCCTGGAAACCCTCGAGATCCGGCGGACCGGCGAGGTCGTCGATACGACCGCGCCGGCCTTCTACCGGTTCACCCAGTGGATCTTCCTCGAGCTCCACTTGAAGGGGCTCGCGGCGAGGATCCTGAAGCGCGTCGACGCCTGCACCCGCTGCGGCCGCAAGTACCGTTTCGGCTCGCTCGCCTCCTGCCGCGCGTGCCAGGGGGAGATCTCCGAGCGCCGGGAGAGCGAGTGGTGGATCGACATCTCGGGGTACGGGGAGCGCCTCGTCCAGGACCTCGAGGGGGGCCAGTGGCCTCGCGAGGAGATGCTCGGCCAGAAGGACGTCCTGGGCCGCGTCCGCGGGTCCGAGGTCAGCTTCCAGGTCTCGCGGCTCTTCGAGGACGAGTACGCGGAGCTCGTGGTCTTCACCACCCACGTGGAGAGGATCTTCGGCGTCACGTTCATCCTCGTGGACCCGTACCACCCGATCGTCGAGGCGGTCCTCGACCCGGCCTACGAGGACGACGTCGCCCGGTACCGGGAGCGGCTCCGCAAGGGGGCCGAGCCTCGCATCTCCGCCGCGCGGACCGGCGGCTTCGCGCTCAACCCGGCGAACCTCCGCCGCATCCCGATCCTGGTCAGTCCCCTGGCCAGCGTGCCTCCCTCGGACGGGGCGGTCATGGCGGTGCCGGCTCACGATCCCGAGCTGTGGGAGCTGGCGAAGCGTCTCAAGCTGCCGATCCGCGAGGTCATCCACAACGACAAGGCGAAGTTCGACTCCCAGTCGCGCCTCGAGGAGCCGTGGCTCGGGGACGGGGTCCTGACCAACTCGGGCTCCTTCACGAGCCTGCCGGTGCGCGTGGGCCGCGACCGCGTCATCGGCCTCCTGAACAGGAAGGGGTGCTGCCAGAGGGCGACGCGTTTCCGCCGCTCGAGGCTCCTCGCGGCGGCTCAAGGCGTCTGGGGTCCGCCCGTCCCGGTGGTGCACTGCAAGCGCTGCGGGATCGTGCCCGTGCCCGAGCACGAGCTTCCCGTCGAGCTGCCGCCGGAGCTCGCCGCGGGCCCGGTCGAGGGCGGGCTCGCGGCCTCGAAGAGGTTCGTGCGCGCGAGCTGCCCCGCCTGCGGCGAGGCGGCGGCGCGGGACGCGGACGGGATCCTCCCCTGGCTCGGCACCGCATGGGCGTACCTCCGAGCGCTCCTTCCAGGCCTCGACGGCCCCGTGGAGGGCTTCCAGGGCCAGGCTCCCGGCGAGGTGCGGCCCGAGGCGACCTCGAGCGACGCCACGAGGGAGGCCCCGGCGCCGGCGACGCCAGCGGTCCCGGCCCGAGAGGCGCCGCCAGAGGAGCGGGCCCCCGAGGCGGCGCAGGCTCCGGACTCGAGCGTCCCCTCTTCTCCTGCGCCGCACCTCGACGTGCTTCCCGAGGACATCGACATCTTCGCCGTGCCCTCCGCGGCCCCCGCTGCGGCGGGGGACCCGGCGCAAGAGTCGGCGCAAGAGTCGGCGGAGGAACCGGCGGAGGAGCCGGCGGAGGGGCCGGGCGGCGAGGAGGAGCGCCCCGCGGAGCCGGACGCGGCGGCCGGCGGGTCCGGCGAGGAAGGTGAGGGCCCCGTCGCGCCGCCGGAGGCTGCTCCGGGCGGCGAGGCTGCCGCGGTGGCACGGGGGGCGATCGAGCCTGATCTCGCGAGCACCACCGTGGAGGAGGCCTTGCCGCAGCAGTCGCCCCGCGGGACGCCCGCGAAGGAGCCCGGGCCTGCGAAGGGGCTCGAGGGCGGCGGCGAGGAGGCGGATGACGAGGACGACGGCGAGGAGGAGGCGGCGGATCGGCTCTCGTCGCTGCGGCCCTTCTCGGGACCCTTCGTGCCGGCGCTGCTCCCGGTGGACACGGCCATCGGCGCGGGCTCCTTGCGCCCCGGGGACATCCTCGCGGTCCGGTTCCTCGCGAGGTTCCTCCAGGAGACCGGCCACTCGCCCGTGGCGGAGCCCTTCCGGCGCTACCTGCGGGCGGGGGCTGTCCAGGTCGGCCCCCCCCCCGCGGTCCCTCCGCCGAAGTCGCCCGCGAAGGGCGCCGCCGGGCCTGCGGAGAAGGCGAGGCCCGGGGATGGAGGCCGCGGCCCTCCGGGAGGCGCGCCCGCGGCCGGCGAGGAGCCCCGGAGCTTGAGCGAGCTCGCCGGACGGTTCGGGGCCGACGCGGTGCGGCTCTGCCTCCTCTTCGGGGGCCCGCCACCGCGGCCGATCGCCGTCGACGTCCACCGGGCGCGCTGCATGCAGAGGTTCCTCGACCGCATCTGGCGCCAGATGCTGCTCCGCCGCGAGCGGGGGAGGTACGTCTCGCGCCGCATGCTCGTCGAGAAGCACCAGATGATCCACCGCGTGACGGAGCGGCTCCAGGCGGGGAAGCCCCACACGGCCGTGGCCGCGCTCATGCGCTTCGTCCGGTTCCTCGAGGACCGGGAGACGGCTCCCGAGGACATGGATCGCTTCGCCATGCGGACGTTCATCATCCTCCTCTCGCCCTTCGCGCCCTTCCTGGCGCGGGAGCTCTGGGCCGCCATGGGCGAGACCGATGACCTCGCGACGGCGCCGTGGCCCGTGGCGAGCGACGAGCTGGTCCATCCCCCGGAGCGGGAGTTCCCGATCTTCGTCGACGGCAGGCTCCGCGACCGCATGCAGCAGCCGGCGAGCCTGGAGCCCGAGAAGCTCGAGTCGAGGGCCCTCCAGAGGGACCGCATCCGGGAGCTCGTCGGGTCGCGGCGGGTGGAGAGGGTCGTGGTGGTGCCGCAGAGGCTCGTGAGCATCGTCCTCGCCACCGAGCCGCCCCGCCAGGGCTGAGAGCCTGAGCAAGAATCCCCGCGTCGGCTTGAGGCCGAGCGCGCGGGCCCGGACCGCGCCCCGGCAGCCTGGGGCCCTTACCGGAAGGCCCGGCCGCCGCCGCGGGTTTGCCCCGGCTCGCGGGCCCATCGTATTCTCAGCGGAACCGTGCCGGTGGAGGGCCCTGGGTCCCGGAAAGGAGAGGAATGCGGCGCACGCGGAGGCTGGGCAGAGTGTTTCTCGAAGGCTCGAAGGTCCTCCTCCTCTTTCTCGTCTTCAGCGTGCTCCAGGAGCAGATCACCGGGGTGCGCCACGACCTCCTCGGCTCCCGTTCGCGGACCGCCGAGGCGGAGGCGCGCCGGGGCGAGGACCTGGGCGAGGCCCGCGAGGTCCTGGAGGCCAGCCTCGCGGAGTGCGCCTTCGAGATCTCGCGGGTGCGCGGGGACCTCGAGCGGAGCGCTTGCGAGCTCGCCAGCGAGCGGGAGGACCTCGTGCGGCTGATCGACGCGCGGACGCGGGACCTTCAGGGAGCCGTCCTCGGGGGCATGGAGCTGGAGCGGAGCGCTTTCGAGCGGAGCCGGAGGGACCTCGAGGCGCGCGCCGCGGGCCTCGAGAGGCTCCAGACCGCGACCGAGAGGGACCCGCTCGACATGAAGCGGCGCATGGTCTACCCCACGGTGCAGCTCAAGGGGAACGGGACCGTGGGGAGCGGCGTCATCGTCTACAGCATGGCCCAGCCGGACCTGGGCCCGGGCATGGAGGGCGTGCACGCCACGTTCGTCCTCACGGCGTACCACGTCATCCTCGAGGTCCTCGGCGACCGCCTGAGCTCGGGGACCATCGACGAGGTCCAGGTGATCTCCGAGTCGAGGCCCGAGTCGCCCGCGACCCACTCGGCGAAGCTCGTCCTCTTCGACCGGGCCCGGGACATGGCCCTCCTCCGGCTGAACACGACGCGGAGGCTCGAGCAGGTGGCCGAGCTCCTCCCCGGGAAGGACCTGGCGAGCCTCGACGTGTTCTCGCGGGCCTATGCCGTGGGCTGCCCCCTCGGGAACAGGCCGCTCCCGACCCTGGGCGAGATCTCCTCGAAGTCCAAGGTCGTGGCGGGGCAGGTCTTCTGGATGCTCAGCGCGCCGACCTTCTTCGGCAACTCGGGCGGCGGGGTCTACCAGGCGGAGACCTTCCGGCTGATCGGCATCTCGAGCATGATCTACACCTACGGGAAGACGCACCCCGCCGTGGTGCCGCACCTCGGGCTCTTCGTGCCCCTCGCGACGATCTACCGCTGGCTCGAGGAGGAGGGGTACTCCTTCCTCTGCGCGCGGGCCCCCATCCCGCCGGAGATGCTCTGGAAGCTCGCCTACGTGGAGGGGGGGGGCGCCGCGCCCAAGGCGTCGGCGGGCAAGGCGGAGGAGTGAGCCGCCCGCGAGGGCGGCCCTCGACCCGGCGGGGGCCCCGTGGGCTCACGGGCCCACGGGCCCACGGCCTCACTTTCCCGCTTGATTCCCCTCCGGCCCGGTGATACAAGGCTGGGCGTCTTTCCTCCCGAACTCTCCGGCCCGGGGGTACTTACCTTCCGCGCCGGGCGTGGCGCGGGAGTGCTCTTCGGGGCCTGGCCCCAACGCCCGGCCGCGTCGCGCGTCCCGACCCTGCCCCTGAGCCTCTACCACCCCGGAGTAACCTTCGGAGCACCACCGTCATGAGGAAGTCGCGCCTCGCCTTGTCGCTTCTCGTCGCCGTCGTCTGGGCCTCCACCGCCCTCTGCCAGGAGGCCGTGCCGAAGGCCCCGCAGGCTCCCCAGGCCTCGCAGGCCCCACAAGCACCGCCGGCGCCGCAGGCCGAGAAGGCCGAGCCCGCCAAGGGGCCAGCCGAGGCCAAGCCCGCCCCGGCGGCCGAGTCGGCGCCGGCCAAGATCGCCCCGGCGCCCGCGCCGGCGCCTCGCGTCGAGGCGCCCAGGCCTCAGGTGGTCCCTGCGCCCGCCATCGCACCGCCGGTGGCGCAGCCGCCGGCTCCGGTCCTGCTGCCCTCGGGGCCGCCGAAGCGGCAGAGCGACCCTCAGGCGATCGCCGTCGTCGAGACGTACTTGAAGGCCATCGGCGGCAAGGAGGTCCTCCAGAAGATCAAGGACCGGGCCACGAAGTTCCGCAACGTGAAGCACCAGGCGACGGGCGAGACCGTCGCCAACATCAACCTCCTCATCAAGGACGGCATCCTGATCCGCGAGGAGTGGGAGATCGAGGGTTTCCAGATCAAGGACGAGAAGCTCGCCTTCATCCAGATCTACAACGGCCACGCGGAGGAGGGCTGGGTCCTCATGCTCGGGACCGTGTCGGCCCTCGACGGGCGCACCCTGCAGGTCTTCGTCTGGGACAAGCAGATGGACGACTTCTTCTGCCACTGGGAGGACGACGGGTACGTCCTGACCCTCGCGGGGCAAGGCGAGGTCCCGAAGGATTACACCGATGATCAGGAGGTGCACCCCTGCGACATCCTGCTCGTGACGGACTTCTCTGGCCGCCAGGACATGAAGTTCTTCTTCTCCCGGAAGAACGGCCTGATCCTGAAGAAGGAGTGGCAGGACACGGGCACGAACCCGAAGTCGGCCGTCCGCAAGGAGCAGTACTACCGCATGTACCGCGACCTGGCCTTCATGGACGGCTCGGGCCTCTCGGCGAAGCTCCCGCTGAAGCTCGAGATCTACCTCGACGGAGACCTCGACACGGAGCGCATCTACACGAACGTCCGGTTCAACTCGGGGCTGAGCGACAAGCTCTTCGACAAGCCCGAGGGCAAGCCTTTCAAGGGCGCCGTCGAGGGGCCGCAGGCGAAGGACTCGCAGCCACCGGGGGACGCGAAGACCATCGGCGGCGAAAAGCCCCAGGAGGGGAGCGGCACCAAGGCGAAGGGCAAGAAGACGGCGAAGGAAGCGGCGCCCTCGGTCGAGGTCAAGGCCGAGGAGAGGAAGCCCGAGACGCCCCCGGTGCCGCCGGCGCCGGCGGGCGACGGCGCCAAGACGCCCTGAGGGCTCTGCGGGGCTCGGCGCCGGCGGGCGCGCACCCACGCCCCGCCTGACGGGAAACCCAGGACGCCCGGCCGCGCGGCCGGGCGTCTCGTTTTGGTACAGACTTCCTGGAGCTGGAGAGCGAGGCGGCTGCCTGCGGAGCGCCCCGGGGACCTTACCGCCTCCCCACGGGGCACTTACAGGGACCCGCGCCTCGAGGCACGCGGCTTGCTCTCTGCCTTCCCGAACGAAAAGACCGTAGATGCGAGGTCGCTCACCCCCGAGTAACCCTCCCGACCTCACACACGACCACCTCCACCCCACGGCCTCGCGACCTTTACGGGCTTTTCTCTTTTCTTCCCACCTTCCCCGGGTTTGTCTCCCAACCCGGGGTTTTTTTGTTGGCGCGCCGGGCCGCGGGGCTCCGCCGCCGGCTCCGCGGCAGTCGCCGCCGGCTCCGCGCCCGCTGCCGCCGGCTTTCGGCCCGCTGCCACTGGCCCTGCTGCCGCGGCGTGCCTCAAGCTGAGCTGGCCGCAGGCTCCATCGATGTCCTCGCCGCGGCTGCGGCGGATCGTAACGTCGCCGGCGTAGCCCTCCTCGAGCCAGGCGCGGAAGCGGAGGAGGCGCTCTACCGAGGGCTTCGAGTAGGGCGCGCCGGGGAACGGGTTGAAGCCGATCAGGTTGATGCGCGACGGGATGCCCTTGAGCCGCCGCCGGACCTCGCGGGCGTCGGGCTCCGAGTCGTTCACGCCGGGGAGCAGGATGTACTCGAAGGTCGCTCGCTTCCCCGTCGCCTCCGCGTGGTCCCTCACGGCGGCGAGCACCTCGCCGAGGGGGTGCTTGCGGTTGAGCGGGATGATCTCGTCCCTCAGGTCGTCCCGGGGCGCGTGGAGCGAGAGCGCGAGCTTCACCTGGGGGAAGCGCCGGCCCAGCTCGCGGATCCGCTCGGGGATCCCCACGGTGGAGACGGTGATCCTCCGAGCTCCGAACCCTACGAGGTCCGGGTGCGTGAGGACCTCCAGGGAGCGGCAGGTGGCCTCGAAGTTGAGGAGCGGCTCGCCCATGCCCATGTAGACGACGTTGGTGGGGGGGCACCCCGTGAGGCTGCGCATGAGGAGGACCTGGTCCACGATCTCGGCGGCCCGGAGCTGGCCCTCGAAGCCGCCGTGCCCGGTCGCGCAGAAGGTGCACCTCACGGGGCAGCCGGACTGGGTCGAGATGCAGTACGTCGTCCTCTCCCGCTCGGGGATCAGCACGCTCTCGATGGTGCCTCCGCCGAGCCGGCTCCAGAGGACCTTGCGCGTGCCGTCCTTCGAGACATCCTCGAGCCTGCGCTCGAGCGGGTGGAGCGTGAAGGCCTCCGCGAGCCGGTCCCGGAGGGCCTTCGGCAGGTCGCTCATGGCCGCGAAGCTCTCCGGCGTCCGCCGGTGGATCCACTCGCGGAGCTGGCGGAGCCGGTAGGGCGGCTCGCCGGCCTGAGCGAGGAGCCCGCCGAGGTCCCGGTCCAGCTCGCCGGCGAGGAGGCCGAGGACCTCGGTGCGCTCGCCGGCCCCCACCGCCCCCACCGCCC
>JACQVW010000323.1 GCA_016209535.1 Planctomycetota bacterium
ATGTCGACCTTGCGTCCGGCGTCCATCGCCTTCATGCGCTCGTCGGCCTTGGATCTGAAGCCGTGTTCGTCCGCTTCTTCCAGCTCGGCCAGGAACGACGAGAGGAGCAACCTCTCTCGAGGCGTCAGCTTGGCGACCCGTTCCTTGAGCTCGGCAAGGCTCATGCGCATCTTGTACTGCGAGCTGCATTCCCCTTCAACCCCCATATCGGGGCCCGGCGGCCGAGGGACCAGGGGCGCCGCGCCCCCGGCTGCGCCCTTCCCCGGCCCGGGCACGGACCCGACCCCGGCGGACCCCCTGGGCTGCGACCTTGCGGGGTGACCGTGATCGCGCTCACACGCGGAGCGCCCCGGCCATGGCTAGAATGGTCCCCAGGGATCGAACGGAGGGTGGAGGCTGGGATCCGGTCCAAGGCGGCGCGCATGTCCGAGGAGCTCCGGCCGATCATCGAGGCGGCGAAGCGAGGCGACCGGGAGGCGTTGAACCTCCTGGGAGGCTGCGCGGACCGCTTCCTCCGCATCTTCTCGGGCAGGCTGAGCCGGCGGGTCCGGCGCGCCTGCGGCTCGACGGCGGACTTCGTCCTGGAGGGCCTCGCGGACGCCCTGGCCAGGCTCCCGGCCCACGAGTACCGGAGCGACGAGGCCTTCTACGCCTGGGTCGGCCAGCACATCCACCACCGGATCATCGACGCCCACCGCGCCGAGGGCCGGAAGAAGCGCGGCGACGAGCCGTTGCCCCTCGACGGCCTCGAGGGCTGCGGGTCGAGGGGGCCTGCGGCGGCCGGCCCGAGCCCGTCCGAGGAGGCCTCGGCCGCCGAGGCCCACTCCAGGCTCGGGGAGGCGATCCTCGCCGTGCAGGTGGAGCACCCGCGGGAGATGGAGGCCGTCGTGCTCAGGGTCTTCGAGGGCTCGAGCTTCCCGGAGATCCGGGAGAGGCTCTCCCTCGACTCGGAGAGATGCGCGCGGCTCCTCTTCCTCCGCGGGCTCGACCAGCTTAGGCCGCGGGTGCGCCGCCTCGCGGGCTCGGACGACCGGCCGGGGCGCTTCGATGTCCAGGGGGAGGGGAGGTCGCGCCCGTGAGGGACCCCGAGCTCGAGCCCGAGGATCTCTTCCGCAAGTTCGCCGAGCGGTACTTCGAGTCAGGGAAGCGCGAGGTCCCGGCGTCCTGGCCCGAGGAGGTCCGGGACCGCTGCCGGTTCCTCCTCGAGGTGTCGGACCTCGGCGCCGCGGCGCGCGCCGGAGCCTGGGACGGCGCCCTGGCCGGCGGCGCCCTGCTCGAGGCCCCGGGCGGCCCCGCGCCCCACGCCGGGCCGCCGCCTGCGGGCGCTGCGCCGGGGCCTCCGGCCGCAGCGCCGGGATCGCAGGCGGCAGGGAAGTACGCCGTCGAAGGCGAGATCGGCCGCGGCGGCATGGGCCGCGTCCTCCTCGCCTACGACCGCGACCTCCGGCGGCAGGTCGCGATGAAGGTGATGCTCGGGGGCGACTCCGGCACGGAGTCGAGGTTCCTCGCCGAGGCGCAGGCCACGGCGCAGCTCGAGCACCCCAACATCTGCCCCGTCTACGAGCTGGGCGTCGACGCCTCGGGGAAAGTCTTCTTCACCATGAAGCTCGTCCACGGCCGCACCCTCAAGGACGTGATCCGGGCCGGCGACGCGTCCCTCACCCGGCGGATCCAGATCCTGGAGCAGGTGGCGATGGGCGTCGACTTCGCCCACAGCCGCAAGGTGGTCCACCGCGACCTGAAGCCGGCGAACGTCATGGTCGGCGAGTACGGCGAGGTGCTGGTCATGGACTGGGGTCTCGCAAAGGTCGGCGCCGGGGCGAGGACGGGCGACCCCGCTCGGGCGGACGCCGCCTCCGGGAAGGTCTCCATCGACCGCAGCGCCCACGGCGAGCTCACCCTCGAGGGCGGCGTCCAGGGGAGCCTGGCCTACATGGCGCCCGAGCAGGCCCGCGGCGAGGTCGGCTCGATCGACTGCCGCACCGACGTCTTCGGGCTCGGAGCCATCCTCTACGAGATCCTCTGCGGGTGCCCTCCGTATCCGGAGGACGACCCTCGCCTGGCGCTCGAGCAGGCGCGCCGCGGGGACGTCGTCCCGCCGCGCACCCGCGCCCCGCACCGCGACATACCCCCGGCCCTGGAGGCCCTCTGCCTCCGGTGCCTCGCGGCGCGCAAGGAGGACAGGCCGGCGAGCGCCCGGGAGGTCCACGACGAGCTCCAGCGCTACATCGAGGGCATCCACGACGCGGAGCGCCGGGCCGCCGACGTCCGCCGGCTGGCCGAGGGGGCGGTGCGCCACCTCGGCGGCTACCGCGCGGCCTGCGACGCGGCGCGCAGGCTCGGCCTGGACCGCGCCGCGCGGCTCGCCGCCGTCCGCGACCACGACCCGGAGGAGGCGAAGCGGGGGCTCTGGTCGCTCGAGGAGAAAGCCGAGGACGCGCGGCAGCGGGCCGCGGCCGAGCTCCGCGAGGCCACGTCGGCATACCACGCGATCCTCAACGTCGACCCCGGCGACCGGTCGGCCCGCGCGGCCCTCGCCGACCTCTACCTCGAGCGTCTCGAGGAGTCCGAGGCCCGCGGCGAGCGGGAGGCGGCCGCCGTCTACGCCGGGCTCGTCGCCCAGTACGATGACGGCCGGCACGCGGCGCACCTGCGCGGCGACGGCGAGCTGGCGCTCGACTCGAGCCCCTCGGGCGCCGAGGCGACCCTCTACCGCTACCGGGAGCGCGGGCGGAGGCTGGTCGACGCGGACCGCGAGCCGCTCGGGGCGACGCCACTCCGCAGGGCCCTGCCCATGGGCTCCTACCTCGCCGTGCTCAAGCTCCCGGGCCGGCGCGAGGTCCGGTACCCCGTGCTCATCGATCGCTGCGGGGTCCACGAGGCGGCGGTGAGCCTCTACCTCGAGCGCGAGATCCCTCCCGGCTTCGTCCACGTGCCCGCCGGCCCCGCCTGGGTGGGCGGCGAGTCGGACGCCTTCCGCCCGCTCCCCCGGGACCGCGCCTGGATCGGCGACCTCTTCGTCGGCGAGCACCCCGTGACCCTCGGCGAGTACTGTGCGTTCCTCAACGATCCCGAGGGCGGCGGGAAGGGCTCGCGCGAAGAGCTCCTCCCGTGCTTCGGGCCCGACCGGTACGCCGTGGAGGGCCCGGGCGGCGAGCTGGTCCCGCGGACCGATCCGGCCTGGCCCGTCTTCGCGATCCCCGCCGCCGCGGCGCTGGCCTACTGCCGCTGGCTCGGCCGGAGGATCGGACGCTCCGTCCGGCTCCTCACGGAGGTCGAGTGGGAGAAGTGCGCCCGAGGGGCCGACGGCCGCCTCTACCCCTGGGGGAACCGCTTCGACTGGTCCTTCGCGAAGGGCGGGCGCTCGAGGAAGGGCGAGCCTTACCCCGAGTCGGTGGGGCGCTTCCCCGCGGACCGCTCGCCCTACGGGATCCGCGACCTCGCCGGGTGCGTCCGCGAGCTGACGGACGGCTGGTTCGCCGAGGGCCACAGGGCCTGCCGCGGCGGCTCCTGGTTCAACGGCTTCGAGATCGTGTTCCGCTCGGATTTCCGGACCCCCTGCCGCGAGGGGAACCGGGTCACCGATGTCGGCTTCCGCGTCGCCTTCGGCGGCGCGCCCGGGGCGGGAGGAGGTGCACCGTGAGGACCGTGAGGATCGTGAGGATCGTGAGGATCGTGAGGATCGTGAGACGCATCGCGCTCGCCGGCCTGCTCGCGCTGGCGCTGCGCGGGGCCGCGCAGGCGGCCGAGTTCATCCGCGGCGATGCCAACGGCGACGGGAGGGTCACCCTCTCCGACGTCGCGCACATCGCCGATCAGCTCCTGCCCGGGGCGCTGCCGGCCGCGTGCGCGAGCGCCGCCGACGGGGACGACGACGGCGCGGTCGGCGTCGGCGACGCGATCGCCGTGATGCTCTGGTGCTTCAACCACGGTCCGCCGCCGCCCCAGCCCTTCCCCGACCCGGGGTCCGACCCGAGCCCCGACCTCCTGGCCTGCGAGCCGTTCACCGCGCCGGGCCGCGACCCGGACCCGGCCTACGGCGTGTCCTGGACGCACCCGGCCGCGGTCCAGCGCGGCCAGCCGGCGGTCGAGCTCTTCGTCCGGGCGCGGACCGCGGCGGCCATCGAGGGCTTCTCGATCGCCTACCTCGTCGAGGACGCGTCCCTCGAGGTCGCCTCCGTGGACCTCGAGGGGACCATCGTGCCCCCGTCGCCGGCGGCTCGCCCCGGGACCTGGAGCTTCTTCCAGTGGGACCTCGCGCCCACGCTCATCCCGGAGGTCCGCCTGCTCGTGGCGGGGGTCGTCTTCGTGACCGAGTCGCCGCTCGAGCGGATGGCCTTTGCGGCCACGGAGGGCCCCCTCGACGGCGAGCCGCTCTTGCGCGTCGTGGCGAACGTCCGGCCCGAGGCCCCGGCAGGGCCCGAGCCCTGGAAGGTCCTCTGGCCCGCGCCGGAGTCGTTCCCGGGGGCCAACGAGTACGCGGTCGGGGGCAAGGCACGCGTCGCCGGCGTGGTCGATGACCTGGGCATCGTCATCGTCGATCCCGGGGAGTTCCTCCGGGCCGACTCGAACCAAGACGAGCGCGTGGACGTGAGCGACCCTATCGCGATCTTCGCCTACCTCTTCCTGGGCGGCCCGGAGCCGGACTGCCTCAGCGCCTGCGACATGAACGACGACTCGCGAGTCGACATCAGCGACGGCGTCTTCGGCCTCAACTACCTCTTCCTCGGCGGCCCGTCGATCCCCGAGCCGACCTCCTGCGGCCTCGACCCGACGCTCGACGGCCTCCTCTGCCCGCGGAGCCGGTGCCGGGGGCCGTGAGAGGGCCCGCGGAGCCGGTGCCGGGGGCCGTGAGGTGAGCTCGGCGCGGGACCCTCGCAGCCTGCGAGCCCGAGACGGACCGTCCCTGCGACGCCGTGCTCGCCACCGGAGGACCCTTGCCCCCACACCCAGGCCCCTGTAGCGTGGAGGCCGCGATGTCCGAGTCCCGGATCAACGAGGCGCTTGCCGCGTTCACCAACTGGGAGAGGCCGTGGCTGTTCGAGGGCACCGTCCAGCGGTTCGAAGGCTTGTCCGCCCCCGACCGGCAGATCCTCGCCCAGGCGTGGTCCGAGGCGATCGACGCGGAGCATTGGCGATCGGTCGAGCTGGAGGTGGGCTGCAAGGCTGCGCACGAGGCGTTGAGGAAGCGTTTCCCGATGTTGAGCGAGGCGGCGTTGGGTGCGTTGGTCAGGGCCGCGTCCTATCCGTGGAGGTAACCGCCAGGGACCGTGGGCGGCTCGCCGGCCCGGGGCTCGGCGGTGGACTCGAGCGGTGCCGCCGGCGAGGCGAGCTGCGCGAGCCGCGCCAGCCTCCGCTGGCGCCGCGGCGGCCGGAGGCGTAGGATGGCCCCCAAAGGAGGTCCCCATGGCGCAGTCCGTGAAGTCGCGTTGGCAGCCGGGTCCGGGGGAGGTCCTCGCGCTCTTCCGCGAGGAGGTGGAGCGTGAGGGCGGGAGGGTGCTGGATGCGTACGCGGAGGGCGACCTCCTCGTCGCGCGGGGCGAGGTCCCCGGGCTCGAGGAGCCCGTGCGCCGCGGAGACGCCGTGCGGGGGGGCGTCGCCATCCGCACGAAGGGCCCCGATGTGCTCGTGCACCCTTTCACCTACCGCCTCGTGTGCAAAAACGGCGCGGTCCGCGCCCATGCCCTCGAGACGCGCAGGGTCCAGCGGCCCGCCGCTCAGGAGGCCGAGCCCTGGGCGGTGGAGTCCGTCGAGACCGCGCTCCGCGAGGCCGTGCGGGCTTCCCTCGCGCCCGAGGCGTTCCGGGAAGGGATCCTCGAGATGCGCGCGGCGGCGGAGGTCGAGATCGACCGCCTCGAGGCCGAGACGCTCCTCCAGCTCCTCGAACTCCTCCAGGTCCTCCCCATGACCGAGGCGCGGTCGCGGGGCCTCCTCGTGGACGGCGGGACCACGGCGAGCTTCCTCGCGAGGAGCCTCGTCGACGGGATAGGCCGCACGGGCCGCGACCGCCGCCGGGGCGAGGACGCGACCCTCTTCGGCCTCATGAACGAGATCACCGCAGCGGCGCGCGACGATCGCGACGTCGAGGAGCGCTGGCGCCTCGAGGAGCTGGGGGGCGCCGTCGGTGCCCTCGCCCTCCGCCCGCGGCCGGCGTGGAGCCGGCCCGCGCGGAGCTCGCCGGCGTGCCCGGTCGGGGTCGGATAGCGGGCCTGCTGAGGCCGGCCATGCCTCCCTGCGCCGCGGCCTTCCTCCTGGCGCCCTTCCTTCCCGCCTGCTGCGTCCTCGAGCCCGTGAACCCCTCCTTCGCGATCGGCGCCGGCGATGCGGCGCGGGAGCTCCGGGCCGCGCGGCAGGCGCCGCGGCGGCTCGCGCGGCCCGTCGTCGTCCTCGGCGGGTACCTCGACCCCATGGGCGCTGCGTGGATCGCGCGCGAGGTGCGGCGCCTGACCGGGGACGAGCGCGTCCTGGCGGTCCATTTCCCCTCCTGCGGGACCTTCGACGCGTGCCGCGACCGCCTCATCGCCGCCGTGGACCGGGCCTTCCCGTCGACGGATCCATCGTGGACCACTGAGGTGGACGCCATCGGGGTTTCCATGGGAGGCCTGGTCGCGCGCCACGCGGCCATGGCCGGCGCGGGCGGCAGGCTCGGGGCGAGGCGGCTCAAGCTCGCGCGGCTCTTCACCATGAGCACGCCGCACCGGGGCGCGGCGATGGCCGAGCTGCCGTGCTTCCTCGAGCTCCACCGCGACATGCGCCCGGGCTCGGCCTTCCTCGCGCGGCTCGACGCGGGGTACCCGTCGTGCGAGTACGAGCTCTTCCCCTACGTCCAGCTCGGCGACCGCATCGTGGGCGTCCGGAACGCAGCGCCGCCCGGCGAGGAGCCCTGGTGGGTTCCGCGCGGCCTCTGCCCCTTGGCGCACATCGCCGTCGTCCTCGACCCCCGCATCCAGCTCGACATCGCCCGCCGCCTCCGGGGCGAGGAGCCCGTGGCCCGCGAGCCGCGGTCGCCGGTGCCGGGGAGGTGAGCGAGGGATGCGCTGGCGCTTGAAGCTCGCGGTCGCGGCGGATGGGCTCCTCGGGGGAGCGTTGCACGTCCGCCCCGGCGACCCCCGCGCGCGCCGCGGCGCGCCTAGCCGCGCAGCCCCTTCGCGCGGAGTAGCTCCGCGGCCCAGGCGGCATCCTCGGGGTCGAGCGGCGGGTCCGGCTCGCGCCTGTAGTCCAGGCCTTCGTAGGCGCCGTTGCGGTAGCACTGCTCGATCAGCGGCTGGAGCTCGAGGGGCACATCGGGGTCCTTCTGACGGAGCGGAACCCGGATCGCCGGGAGCGGCTCCTCGAGGGCGACGCGGTAGACCTCCCAGGTCAGCAGGGACCACCCTCTGCGGACACAGACCTGGTACGTCGTGCGGTGGGAACGAGGGATCCTCTCGGCCGCCACCGACAGGACTCTCTTCCCCTTCCTCGTGAGGTCGATCTCGACCAGGCTGACCCTGGCCTCCCAGAGCTCCTCCCGCTTCTTCTCGTAGAGCTTCCGGCCTTCCCCAGGGAGTTTGTTCGTGGGGCTCAGGAGCTCGATCACGGTGACGACGCCCCCACCTGTGCTCAGGTCGATGATCTGGATATAGCCTTGGGTGATGGGTTCGCGTTGCAGCTGGATGACGAGCGGCTCAGCCACCTGGACACCAGTCGTTGGCGGCTCGGCCGCGGTTCGCAGGCTTCCCAGCTCCACGACCCGCACGTCAGGGTAGCGCTCGCTGCTTTCACCTCCCTCCTGCTCAAGGAACACGCGTTCCTCGACGCGGGCCCGCAGGTCTCGGGGCAGTCTCGCCTGAAGCTGGTCCGAGGCGTATGTGACGAGGCGGTGATGAATATCGCCCCAGTGCTGCTCGAGGTAAGGGTCCATTCCAGGAAATGGGCTGGGCATCGCGAAACCTCCAGTCGATTCAAGGTCCATTGTCCAGTGCCACCGCGCCCTGCGCCAGCCCCTTGACAACCCCTTCGCCGCGGGGGACATTGGAGGGTGTGCCGTCGCGCGGGCAGCAGGGTCGATAGGCTCGACAGGCTTGATCGGAAAGGAGGCGACGATGCTTTTCGACGCGAGGATGCGGCTCCCATGGACCCTCCTTCTGAGCCTTCTGAGCGTGGTCCTGGCTTCGGGGGGGCTGTGCCTTGCCGAGGATTGCAACGCGAACGGCATCCCTGACGCCGAGGACGTCACGCCGGTCCGGGAGCTCCGGGCCGCGGGGGAGTACGCCGTGCCTGCCGGTGCGTGCGACCTGTGGGCGGGCGACGCGGACGGCGACGGGTTCCTGGACCTCGCGGTCCGGGTGGGCGACGCGGAGGTCTGCGTGCTGCTCAACCATGGCGACGGCACCTTCCGCTCGCAGCCGGCGTGCTTCGTGCCGCAGGAGCTCGGCCTGCCCTGCAGGGGGTCCGACGAGGTCCGGGCCGACCTCGACGGGGACGGCCTCGTCGATCTGGCCGAGCTCGATGCGGAGTCCGCCGTCGTGAGGGTGCTACTCCTGGTCCGCGAGCTGCCCGCGAGGAGCCGGGACTTGAACGGGAACCTCGTCCCCGACGAGTGCGAGGGGCCGCTCTTCCACCGCGGCGACCCCAGCTCGGACGGCGAGCTCAACATCACCGACGCGATCCAGATCCTGGGGTACCTCTTCCTGGGGAGCCAGGCCCCGCTCTGCCTGGAGTCCGCCGACTGGGACGACGACGGGAGCGTGGACATCTCCGACCCCATCGCGCTCCTCCGCTACAACTTCGCGGGGGGCCCGCCCCCCGCGCCTCCGGGCGCCCCCGCCACGGGCCCTTGCGACGTCGATCCGGACCCGCCAGGCTCCCCCGGCGACCTCGGGTGCGCTGCCTACGACGGCTGCGGGGGGTGACGGGGCTCTCCACGAGGCCAGAGGCCAGGTTCCCGCGGAGGTAGCATCTTCTCCGTCGGGGAGGCGAATGCGTGTGCTCGAGCCTCGAGGGGGCGCAAGGGCGGCGGGATGACTTCGCAGAGGGGTGTCGGTGGCTCTTCGAGAGAGCTTTTCCAAGGGCCCGTCGGGAACCGATGGGGTTCCCACGCCGGGCCCGGCGATCACGAGCACGGCGCGAAGGCCGCGCAGTCGATCAGGTCCGCCGTCGGATCGGCGCCGCAATCGGAGGGTCCGGGGGAGGGCGGCGCCGGGCCTCCGAGGAATAGCCACACGAGGATGTGGACGGCGTCCGAGAGGTCAAGGCTCCCATCGTCGTTCGAGTCGGCGGCATCCGTGCAGCTCGGGCACTCCTTCCCGAGGAACAGGCACCCGAGGACGAACACGGCATCCGAGAGGTCGAACCCGCCGCTTGAGTTCGCGTCCCCGCGGCGGAACAGGATCGCGCCGGCGGAGATCTTCAGGATGGCGATATCGGAGGAGTTGCCCTCCCCGCCGCTCGCGGCCGCCACGAACACGTTCCCCGAGGCGTCGGCGGCCAGCCCGGAGGCCCCGTCCAGGTCGTTTCCAGGGCCGTCGTAGCGCATTTCCCGCAGCACGGCGCCTTCGGGAGAGTACTCGAGCACGATGACGTCCAGGTTGCTGCCGGCGCCCGTGCTGGACCCCGCCGCGTGGATGTTGCCGAGACCATCCAGGGCGAGGAACGAGGCCTCATCCAGATCGTTCCCCGATCCGTCGTAGCGCGCCTGCCAGAGGAGCTCTCCGGCGGTGGAGTACTTGAGCGTCGTGAGATCGCCGGAGGTGCCGCGGCCGGCGCTCGAGCCGGTGACGTACACGCCATCGAGCCCATCGACCGCGAGGGCGGCCGCCTCATCCCAATCGTTTCCCGGTCCGTCGTAGCGGGCTTCCCAGAGGAGATCTCCCGCCGGAGAGTACTTCAGGGTCGCGTAGTCTCCCGACGTGCCGGCGCCCCTGCTGAAGCCCGTCACGTAGACGTTGTCCGCTGCGTCGGCCGCCAGGGCGGCAGGCCAGTCCTCGGAGCCGCCCGGCCCATCGTAACGCGCCTCCCAGAGGAGGTCGCCCGACGGCGAGTACTTCAGGGTCACGAAGTCGTGGGTGACGCCGTCCGCGCTCGAGTAGCCCGTGACGAGGACATTCCCGGAGCCATCGATCGCGAGCGCCCTGGCGATGTCATTGCCGCCGCGTGGGCCATCGTAGCGCCGTTCCCAGAGGGGCGTCCCGTCCGAGGAGTACTTGAGGATCACGATGTCGTGCAGCGTGGCGGGGTGGTAGCTCAGCCCCGCCACGAGGACGCTGCCGTCGCCGTCGATGGCGAGGGCCGCCGGCTCGTCCCACCCGCCCCCGGGGCCATCGTAGCTCTGCTCCCAGAGGAGATCTCCCGCGCGCGAGTAGCAAAACGTGACGAGGTCCGTCGAGGAGACCCCGGTGACCACTCCCGTCACGTAGAGCCTCGACGGCGCACCAAGCCGCAGGGCGACCGCGCGGTCGGCCTCGTTCGCGGGGCCGTCGTGGCGGCGCTCCCAGAGGAGCACGCCCGTGCTCGAGTACTTGATCGTGACGAGATCGCTGTCCGTGCCCGTTCCCCCGCTGGATCCGGCCACGTACAGGCTCCCATCGCCGTCAAGCGCGAGGGAGACGGGCGCATCGTCCGCACTGGCCGGGCCGTCGTAGCGAGCGACCCAGGCCGGTCCCTGGGAGGCGGCCGGGCTCAGGCCGATCAGGCCGATAGGGAGGGCTGACAGGAAGGCGAAGGGCGACGCTGGGCTCGGGAAGGCTCTTGAGCTTCGTGGGGTCATGGGACCTCCTGGCGGAGCCAGGGTCTGGAGACTCGTTCTACCGACTAGGGCCGCGACAGGTCATGGGGGGGATGAGGCCAGTGGTGCTTGGTTTCCCAGATGTAAGGATTCCGGCCGATGATCTGGCCAGGGAGACTCGCATAGAGGGTGTAGTGGAAGCTGTACACTCTCCCGCACACGAGCTTATCCGTCCAGTTCGCGCTGTAGGTGTTGCAGCCCAGGAAGACCATCTCGCGCAGGAAGGGATGCTGAAAGCACTCCCAGGCTGTGCGGCTCGCGAAGCCGAAGATTTCGGAGTCCAGCACGTTCTCATCCGGTGACGATTCTGCAAGGAAGATGCGCCCCTCGGCTCCATGTCCCGTGATCCACAAGGCCTGGTAGCAGGATGTCCCGATGGCGCTCTTGACGGCGCCGATCGTCGCGGTCGGGTTGTGCTCGACCTCGTAACCGGCGGCCTCGTACTTCTCCTTCGCTTTCTCCGCCGCCCGCTCGAGATCGATGATCCTCCCCGTCCAGTGGGACGCATCGCCGATCCCGACGAAGGCCTTGGGCCTCTTCGCCTTGAAGATGCGCTTCTCCTCGCTGGTGACCTGGGGATCGGAGAGCTGCGTCCCGCTGTCGGTCAGCTTGCAGGAGACGTCCGCGTCCTTGGACCGCGACCGCCAGAACGCGACCACAGGGCCCTTGTTCCCGAGCGGGAAGGCGCCGCCTCCGCTCGAGGAGCTCCACTCGTAGCGGATCGGGTCGCCCGTGGGGAACTTCCTTGCGTCGGCGGAGCAGAAGCTCAGGGGCTCCACGCACCGGAGGTCCATCTCGTCCTGATCGGCTCCCTCGACCGAGAGGAGCGTCAGGTAGTTCGGGCACAGGTCCGGGGCGTCGAGGAACGAGACCGGGGAGCTGACGATGGGCGTGAGGTAGTCCCCGAAGATCTCCGGCAGACAGGCCCCAAGCTGCACCTCGGGCACCTCCTCGTCCCCCGGCAAGAGGCCCTCGGTGGTCGCCACCGAAACCTTGATCCAGCCAGGGATCTCGGAGCAGTCCTTCTTCATGTTGAAGGTGATCGACAGGCCCAGGATCGGGTCATCGGCGGCCTTGAGGGAGGAGGCATCGTTTGCGATCTCGAGGACGACCGTGGCGGACTGCGTGGGGTCCGGCTCCTTCCAGCCGCACAGCGGGATCTGGTAGAGGACCATGTTGCGCTCGCTGTTTTCGCTCTGGATGAGCCTGCCGGGATCTTCATCGAGGAGCCTCCAGTCGTACCTCACCTTGTCCGCATAGGGGCCCCACTTCTTCGTGTAGACACTCTTCCCCTCGCTGCAGTCAGCGCACTTGTGAAGCAAGAAGTCGAGGTCCTCGGCGTAGGCGGAGACCGCGATGACGTCGCCTGGACGCATCTTCGTCAGCTTGAAGCCCTCCGGCCAGTAATCGAGCCCGCTCACGAGCTGGATCGCGGGGCCGCGGCGCCACTCGTACTCGAGGACGCAGCTATCGCGTGGGGGCGGGACGTCGGTCACGGAACAGGTGACGTCGGTCCACGCGGGCCTGAAGGAGTGGCCCAACTCGGTGGTGAAGGTCGGAACGCCAGCGATCGTGCCGAGATCATCGACGTCCTCGACGCGGATGTCGCCGGGGTTGTCGATGGTGACGACGATGGTCGCCAGGAGCCCATCGCCCGTGACCCCCTCCCGTACGGTCGAGCCGCTGAAGACGATCGTGAACGGCGGGGCCGCCGGGTCCGGGTCAGGCTCCTCGGTGACGTCCAAGCGCTCGAAGCCGGCGACGGCGGAGCCCTCGAAGGCCCTTCTGACGCTCGAGTCCACGGAAACTATGTTGTCCCCCCTGAGGGTCACGGGCAGCTTGAAGCCCGCGATTCGATTCCTGCCGGTGTTGTCGCTCTGGAGCCGAAGCTGAAAGGTCACCTCGGACGTGCCGGAACCCGGGTAGGTGTTCTTCCCGCAGACGACGGACGCCGAGTCGGGCTCGCCTTCAGGATCCACCCTGCCAGGGAGCGCCACCGGGGTCCCGAGAGCGACGCAAATCGCCGCCAGAGCTGTCTTTTTGCACATGGCCTCCTCCAGGACGCCGGGCGGACTGTGGAGCTGCCGCCAGGAAGAATCGACTACGATGTCAACTACGGTGATGCAGAATCCAACCGGCGCGGTCCGAGACAATTTCGAGCGTCGGCGTGGTTCAAATCAGGCTCCATTCGGCTAACAGGTAAGAGCTCAGCAGGGGCAGTTTGGTAGGGGCAGTATCGTGGGAATGAACGCGTGGTTCATAGCCGGGTGTAACCCGGCGGTGAACCACGCCCGAGCGTCATGAACACCCGCGCGGTTTCCTGCGTCATGAACCGCCGGGCGTTGCCCGGCCCGGGTGGTGCCCGGTCAAAGGAGGGATCGATGCTCTTCGACGCGAGGTTGCGGCTCCCGTGGACCTCCCTTCTGAGCCTCCTGACCGCGGTCCTGGCCTCGGAAAGGCTCTCCCGGCGACCTCGGGTGCGCTGCCTACGAAAGCTGTGGGGGATGACAGGCATGACAGGGCTCTCGACCTTGCCGGGACTGCGCGATCGGCGCGAGAGCCGGGGGCGCCGCCCCGTTCTCGCCCAGGAACCGCTGCGCGGTCTTCTCCCAGCTTCCGATGGTGAAGAAGAAGCCGTCGTAGAGGGGCTTCACATCTCGGGCGTGGTCGTTGAGGTAGGGGTTCGGCTGGACCGAGTAGCAGATCCTGGCCGGGCCGCTCTCGCCGCGGGCCGAGGCGGCGAGGAGGCTCGTGGCCAGGAGGTGCCCGACGCATATCGCGTGGAACGTCGAAGTGCGCATGCTTCACCCGTGGAGATCGTGTGGGGACGAGGATGGCCGGGATCGTGTGGGGCGTAAAGGCATATCCGGGAGCAGGTATGAGGGCGACCTCGTGACGGCGGTCACTGCCCCGCCGCGCCGATGCAATAGAAGCATGGGTGGGAGGTGATCCATGAGCCCCGAGACGAAGAGCGTCATCGTCGAGGTGAAGGACGGCGTGGTCCGAGTCGTCCTGAACAAGCCGCCCCTCAACGTCCTCGACATCCCCACGATGCGCGAGCTCCGCGCCGCCATCGACGGCCTCGCGCGCCGGGGCGACGTCAAGGTCGTGGTCGTGGACCACGAGGGCAAGGCCTTCTCGGCCGGCGTGGACATCAAGGACCACACTCCGGACAAGGTGGAGGAGATGCTCGAGGTCTTCCACGGCATCTTCCGCGCCCTGGAGGCCCTCGAGCCGCCCACGGTGGCCGTGGTCCGTGGGGCGGCCCTCGGCGGCGGCTGCGAGCTCGCGACCTTCTGCGACCTGGTCGTCGCATCCGAGGACGCCAAGCTCGGCCAGCCCGAGGTGAAGGTGGGCGTCTTCCCGCCCGTCGCGGCCGTCGTGCTGCCCCGCCTCCTGGGCCGGAGCCGCGCGCTCGAGATGATTCTCACGGGGGACCCGGTGGACGCGATGGAGGCCGACCGGATCGGCCTCGTGAGCAAGGTCTTCCCCGCCGAGGGCTTCCGCGAGAAGGCGGACGCGTGGATCGGCCGGCTCGCGTCCCTGAGCGCGCCGGTCCTGCGGCTCGCG
Source organism: Planctomycetota bacterium (assembly GCA_016209535.1). Lineage (GTDB taxonomy): Bacteria > Planctomycetota > UBA8108 > UBA8108 > SXIK01 > JACQVW01. The sequence goes on from JACQVW010000323.1 coordinate 14,333, forward strand.
AAGCGAGCCGTGGTCCGAGGGGCGAGCGGCGGCTTCGGCGAGGCGCTCGCCGCCGTGGAGAGGATCTACCTCGACGAGCTCATGCGGACCGAGGACGCCCGCGAGGGGCTCGACGCCTTCCTCGAGAAGCGAAGGCCCCAGTGGCGGGGGAAGTAGGAGGGTCGCGGGCTGGACTTCTCCGCGCCGCCGCGTTCCTCACCAGCCATGCCGACGCAATAGCTCACCGTCGTCTGCGGCGCGGTGGTCTCAGAGGGCGCCTCGCCCCATGGCGTACGTGGGCCACGTGCACTGCTGTGGCCTCGACGGTGAACAGGATGCGGTAATTGCCGTAGAGGAGCTGCCGGATCTCGCGACCGAACGTCCGGCTCTCTGGAGCCAGTGGACAGCGCTCGGGCATCTCTGCCATCGACTGCATCGCATCGATGCGGCCGTTGTACCATGCAGCGGCTGCCTGGGGAGCACACTTAGCGATCCAGGCATAGGCCTCTTCGATCTCGGCCTCCACGGAAGGGCCGAGGATGATGTCGAAGGTCATGCCTCAGCCGGGATCTTGTGTTTCCTTCGCATCCTGGCATCGAACGCGGCCAGGGAACGCCCCTTGCCCTTCTCGATTTCCCGAAGCCCCCGGCGGATGCCCACGATGGCCTCGGCGCGGTCCAGGACGTCCAGCAGCCTCTGGTAGGACACCGCGTCCTGGACGACCACCTCCGCCCTGCCGTTCACGGTGAGGACCTCCGGCAGCCCGGCCTTCTTGAGGCGCTTGAGGTGCCGCTTGTAGTTGCGGAGGAAGTCGGTGAGCGGGTGGATGCTACTCAGATGGACCATACCTGATTCTCCAAGATAAAGCAGATTTAACCATGCTCTCCTGGACCAGCCTCGGAGTCAATACAGCTCCACCCCCGCGAGGTAGTGGGTGCCGCGCTTCGCGCCGCGGCGGATCAGGTAGCGGCGACTGCAGAGCTGCTTCAGCTCCCGGGTGGCGGCCTCTGCCGGCACCGAGAAGAGCCGGCGGTACTGGGCGTTGGCGAGGGTGTCCTCCTGAAGGAAGTGCTTCTTCAGAGCCGCCAGCCGGTCCTCGATCTGGCCCGAGGCTGCGCGACCGGCATCCGGCTGGACGTCGGGCCGGGCGGCCTGGCGAGCCCCGGCTCGCGGCGCGGCCTCGCGCCCGGCAGGGGCCCTCGCTTCGGGCCGGGCGGCCTGGCCGGCCTCGGCTCGCGCAGGGACCTGGCGCCTGGAAGGGGCCTTCCCGCCGGACAGGGCGGCCCGGCGGGCCGCCGCTCGCGCTGCGGCCGGCGCAGCCGGCTGCAGCGGCGCGGCGCCGCCGTCCGTGTCCAGCTCGATCCCGAACACGCGCGAGATCTCCTCCTCCTCGAGGGCCGGCGAACCCGGAGCGTCGCCGCCGAGGGTCGCGGCTTGGACGGCCTCGCTCACGAGCTCCGCGGGGTCCACGCCCCTCAGGAGGAAGAGGAGCTCCGGCCGCGCGTCGAGCCTCGCCCCCACGCCGTAGAGCACGGCCGCGACGTGCTTGCACATGTCCGCCCAGTCGGGGCACGAGCAGTCCAGGTCGATCTCATCGGGCGCCGGGAAGAGGCCGCTCTCCTTCGCAGTCAAGACGCCCATGACCCCTTCCGAGAGCCTGCCCTGGAGGAGCTCCACGACCGAGTCGATCCGGCCCGCGCAGGCCTTCTTCACGCCCTCCCAGTGGGCTTTTCGCGCCGCGGCGAAACCGATCTTCACCTTGTAGAGCTCGGAGCCGCTCACGAGGGCGTCCACGCGGCCCTCGGCGATCTGGAGGTCCATGACGGAGCCGTTCCGGACGTAGGTGCGGCCGCGCGGGAGCCGGTTCTCGAAGTCGCTGTAGCGCTCGAGGTTCTCGCACCAGGCCTTGCCCCAGAAGGTGGTCGCGATGGTGCGGCCCTCGATCCTCACCGGGTCCACCTTGTGACCCTTCTTCCTGAGCTTCGCCGCCTCGCGCGCCGCCCGCGACCGCCTCTCGGCGACCGAGACGTAGGGCCGCCACTGGAAGTCTCGCCACCCGGCCATGAGCAGGTTCCTCCACCAAGCTAGGTTTCCGAAAGCGCCCTATTCTTATCGAGCGAGACAAAGCGAAGCAAGTCCTCGTCGCTCATCTCCGTCAGCGCCGACTCCGCGCCGTCCCTCAAGACCTCGTCGGACATGCCCTGCTTGGCCTCGAGGAGCGAGTCGATCCTCTCCTCGATCGTCCCCTGACAAAGGCGGCCCATCCTCCTCCTGGAACGCCTCGACGCGCTGGCGCCGATCCTTGACCGGCGTCGTGCCGTCGAGGACCAGGCACGTCCGGCGGAAGACGCGCTCGAGGAGGCCGGCACGGCCGCCCGTGCTCGCGAGGATCTCGCGCCACTCGGCCTCCGAGATCTATTCCCCTTCGAGGGACACCTCGACGGAGAAGTCGAGCAGCGCTTCGAGCCCCAGACCGGCCGGCTCGCGGCCCCCGACCGTCACCGCGACCGCCAGCCGGGGCGGGCCCCGGCGGCTCCACCAGTCGGGCACGCGCACGAAGATGCCGTGGGCCTCGTAGAGCGGCACCTCCTTCAGGAACCGGTGCGCCTCCGCCGGCGTCCAGGCCTGGGGCTGGAAGACGCGGTTCGAGTCGACGAGCTCCTTCAGGAAAGGGCTCGCGGCGGCGGCGCGCTGGATGGGCACCAGGAGGGCGAGCAGCGAGTCCTTCCTCGACGCCGCAGCGTGCTCCTTGACGGCCTTGCCGAGGGGCACGTGCCGGCGCTTGCCGTGGCTCGAGATCCGGGACGTGTAGGTCGCGAGGAAGGCAAAGGGGAGGTCCGGGCGGGCCTCATGTAGAGCTTCCCGAGGTCGCGCCAGTATCCGAGCACGGGCCCGAGCTCGCCGGAGAGCTCGACCGAGCCAAGCTGGAGGAGGCCGTGGCCGGTGCCTTCCTCGAACGTGGCCTCCAGGGCCTCGAGCGTCCTGGCGGGTACGGGGTGCTCGAAGCTGTCGGCGCGCGAGACGTGGAGCCGCCCGCTCGGGGCGAGCCTGAGGGAGCAGGCGGTCTCGGCGGTCGTGGCGGTCGGGGTCACGGCGGGGCGATGGAGGCCTCCTTGAAGCGCGAAGGTATACAGGAAACCCCTCGCGGAGGGAAGGGGCGGGCGGCGCGCGGAGCGCGGAGCGCATCCTGGACTTCTCCCCGCCGCCGGGGCATCGTGGGGGCTGTTTCCCCGGCTCGGCTCGGGCGAGCCGCTTCCAACGAGAGCGCGATGGATCGATGCGATCTAGGCCGAGCGCCTGCGAGACTCGAGCGGCGAGACCTGCTCCGCCGCTCGGCGCTCGCCGTCCTGGGGGCGCTGAGCGTCTCGTGCCGGCGGCGGGCGGCGCCGGGGCCGGCTTCGCGGCCCGCCCCGGGCGTCGTCGCGGGGGTCGTCTTCGTGGAGCTCGAGCGCGCCGTGGATGTGCCCCTCTCCGAGCTCGACGCCCCGTGGCGGCCCGTAGCCTTCGACGTCGAGTGCCGCGGGCGGCGGTTCGCGGGCTTCGCCTTCCGCGTGCCGGACTCCGAGGCGGCATCGGCCGTCGAGGAGGGCGTCCTGCGGCTCACGGCTTGAGACGCGGGCCACGGATGGCGATCATGGAAGGCCAACTCAGGTCACGAAAGGCAACGCTCGCAAGGAGGTCCCCATGAAGAGCCGACGCTTCTCGCTCGGATCGCTCGGATCGCTTCCCGTCCTGCCTCTCGTCTTGGTCGCCCAGCAGGCTTGCGCGGCGCCCGAGACGAAGCTCTACGTCTTGAGCAGCCGCGCCGATGACATGACGGTCATCGACGTCGCGACCAACGAGATCCTGCGCCGGGTGACGGTGGGGAAGCTGCCCCACGGCATCGCCGCCTCCCCTTCGCAGGAGGTCCTCTACGTCGCCAACGAGGGCGAGGACTCCCTCTCGGTGGTCGACACGCGCACCGACACGGTCACGGCGACGCACCGGGGCTTCGGCCGGAGGCCGAACGAGATCGAGATCACTCCCGACGGGCGCACCATCTACGTCCCGATCCAGGGCGAGGGCCGGTACGAGGTCTTCGACGTCTCGAAGAAGGAGATCGTGGCCCGCATCCCCGTGGACGGCTACGCCCACAACGTCGTCTGCTCTCCCGACGGCCGCTGGATGTACCTCTCGCCCTGCGACCGCGGGGGCACGAGCGAGGAGTCGGCCCGGGCCCAGGGGCTCCCCACGAGCCTCTCGCGGCACATGGTCGTCGCCGACGCCCGGGCGCACACGATCGCCGCGAAGGTCGAGGTGCCCAACGCGCCGCGTCCGATCGCCGTGAGCCCCGACGGCAAGCGCGTCTACCTGAACACCGACAACCTCCTGGGCTTCCTCGTGATCGATACGAGCGCGCGCAAGGTGATCCACAAGGTGGAGTACGACCTCACCGCGGAGGAGAGGAAGGCACCGAGCCGCTCCCACGGGATCGGCGTCACCCCCGACGGCAAGGAGGTGTGGTCCACGGACACGACGAACGGTCTCGTCCACGTCTTCGACGCCATGCGGGAGCCGCCCAAGCAGGTCGCGCGCGTCCAGGTCGGCAAGGTGCCCTACTGGCTCACCTTCACCCCGGACGGGAAGACGATCTACGTCTCGAACACGGCCGACGACACCGTCTCCGCCGTGGACGTGAAGAGGAAGACGGAGGTGACGCGCATCTCCGTGGGCAAGGGCAAGAGCCCGAAGCGGTCGCTGGTGGTCGCCGTGCCCGAGGCGCCGCCGGCGGTGCGGTGAGGGCCGGCGATGCGGGCGATCCTGCTCGTCGCGGCCTGCGCGCTCGGTGTGCCGCTGCCGCCGTCCTCCGCTGCCGAGCTGCCCTGGCTCTCGCCGGCCCGTTGCCGGATCGTCCTGCGGGTGGACCCGCGGCGCGGCGGGCGGTCGGAGTCGCCGGCGTCGGTGCGCTTGGACTTCGCGGTGGCCCTCGCCGAGGCGGGGATCCCCGGCGCCTGGCACGAGGACTCGATCGAGGTCGTGGCGTACGACGCGGCCGGCGAGCCCGCCGCGTTCGATTCCGAGCGGCGCGGCCACGAGCGTTACCTCCTCCCGTGGCGCATCGAGCGGCTCTACGGGGCGGCCGAGGCGACGCTCCGCTTCGTCCTCCCCTCGGAGCGTTTCACGGCGGTCGCTGTCTACGTCGATTCGGTGGAGGCGGGGACCGGGCAACCGGGGCGCTATCGCGGCCTCGTGGGCGATGGCGACTTTCTCGTGGAGGACTTCGGCCGGCGCGAGCTCGGCGCCACCCACTTCGACGCCTTCGCGGACCTCGACGGCGACCGTGACCTCGACCTCTTCCAGGGCGGCGTGGAGCCCTTCCTCCGCTGCCTCGAGAACACCGGCGGCAACCGCTACGCCGATCGCGGGTGGCTCTCGAGCGGCGGGAAGGTCCTCACGCTGCCCAGGAACGAGGGCAACAACCGGAGCTGGGTCGTGCCCCACTTCCACGACCTCGACGGCGACGGGGACCTTGACCTCTTCCCGAGCTTCACCGACGGCCCGTACGCTCACAGGATCCTCTTCTTCGAGAACGCGACCGCCGGCGGCTGGCCGCTGACCTTCGCGGACCGCGGCCCCCTCGCCACCGCTCGAGGCACGCCCATCGCCGGCGGGCCCCAGGAGGGCGGCTGGTTCCCCTCGGTCGCCTTCGTCGAGGACCTCGACGGAGACGGCGACGGGCACCTCGACCTCGTCGTGGGCTCGAAGGACCGGTGCTGGCTCTACCGCGGCATCGGGCGGGACGCCTCGGGCCGCCGGCTCTGGGCGGAGGCCGAGGCGCTGCGGGCGGGGGGCGAGGAGATCATCCTCCCGAACCCCTGCTTCGAGGTGGCGGACGTCGACTCGGACGGCGACCGCGACCTGCTCGCGGCCCCCCAGTCGGGCCAGGTCCTCCTCTACGAGAACGTCGACGAGGGCGCGCCCCGGCGCTCGCTCGTCTTGGCCGCCGGGCGCGTCATCGCCTACGGCGAGCGCCACGTCGTCCAGAGCACCCACCCGCGCGTGACCGCGGCCGACTTCACCGGCGACGGGCACCTCGACCTCGTCGTCGACCGGGCCTGGGAGCTGGCCGACCTCGCCCGCGTCTCCGACGAGCGGGACTTCGGCGCCCTCCTCGCGAACGCCGGGACGAGGACGGCGCCGCGCTGGGAGCGGCGGGACGCCCGGCACGGGGCGCCCTGCACCGAGGGCTTCCCGATCTGCGACGCGGTGCGGCAGAACGTCGTCCGCGCCTTCGACTGGGACTCGGACGGCAGGACCGACGTCCTCGCCGGCGATGCCGACGGCTTCGTGTGGTGGTTCCGGAACGCGACCGGGAGCCGGTTCCCGGTCTTCGCGCGCCCCGTGAGGCTCCGCGCCGGCGGGGGCTTCTTGAGCCACGCCGCGAGCGGCGGGCACGCGAGGCCCGACGTCTGCGACTACAACGGCGACGGCCTGCCGGACCTCCTCGTCGCCGACGGCTCGGGCGCCGTCACGGCGTACCTGAACGAGGGGACGCGGGAGCGGCCGGCCCTCGGCGCGGGGAGGAGGGTCGAGGCGGTCGGAGCCGACGGCGTCTCGCGGCCCATCGCCCTCGGGACCCGCGCCCACCTCCTCGCCTGCGACTGGAGCTCGGACGGGAAGCTGGACCTCGTCGTCTCGGACCAGGACAGCCGCGCCTTCCACGTGCTCCTGAACGTCGGGAAGGCCGGCGAGGGCTCGATGCCGCGGCTCTCGGCGCCGCGGAAGCTCGACCTCGAGCCGTGCCTGCGTCCGAACCTCGGCTCCTTCGTCGACTGGGACGGCGACCGGAAGAAGGACCTCATCGCCTGCGAGTTCGAGAGCTCCATCCGGCTCTACCGGAACGCCGGCTCCGGGGCCCCCGGCGAGGAGCCCGTGCTCCGGGACCGGAAGGGCGCCGTCCTGGTGAAGCCCTGGACGGTCATGATGATCTCCGGCGCCGACGCCGTGGACTGGAACCGGGACGGCGACCTCGACCTGCTCACGGGCCAGGGCCACGGCGGGAGCGGGATCCGATTCTACGAGCGCGACTTCATCGAGGACGAGCTCGCCGGGACGCACCCCGTCGCGGCCGTCGAGCGCGTCGAGGCGGCCCGGCCGTCCCTCCTCGACGTCGTCCGCCGCTACGCCGACGCGATGCTCGAGCACGGCCGCGACGTTTTCGGTCCGGTGAAGAGCGGGCTCTTCCTGAGCGCTCTCGACCGCCGCACGCTCCAGCCTCTCGCCGTGCGCCCCTCGCCGCCGGGCGGGATCCGGCGGGAGGACCGGCCGGGGCTCCCCTGGCGGCCCTTGACCGGCGCCAACCCCCACCTCGACGAGAACCTCCTCCGCGTCCTGTACACGCTCGGCGCGATTGACGGCGACTCTCGTTACGCCGCCGCGGCGGACCACGAGGTGAAGTGGTTCCTCGAGAACGCGCAGTCACCGGCGACGGGGCTCCTGGCCTGGGGAGAGCACCTCGCGTGGGACGTCCTCCTCGACCGTCCCATCTCGGGGAGCACCGACCTGACCCACGAGCTCGCGCGGCCCTGGGTCCTCTGGGACCGGAGCTTCGAGCTGGCCCCCGAGGCATCGAGGCGCTTCGCCCTCGGGCTCTGGGAGCACCAGATCGCGAACCGTGAGACCGGCGGCTTCGACCGGCACGCCCCGTACGACCGCCACGGCCCCACGGACGGCAAGGACTTCGCGCGCCACGCCGGCTTCTACATCCACACCTGGGCCCACGCCTACCACCGCACGAGGGGCGAGGCGTTCCTCCGGGCGATCGAGGTCCTCCTCGAGCGCTTCGAGAGGAAGCGCGCGGCCGCCCCCGGCTCCACCCTGGGGCCCCTCGACGCGACGGCCGCGGCGGCGCTCGTCCCGGAGCCCCTCGTCTCGCGCCTCCGGGCCTTCGCCGACGAGGAGGACCGGCTCGTCCTCGAGGACCTCCGCCGCCAGCACGGCGGCCCCGGCGGGGCGTGGTCGTTCCGGCCCACCTGGCAGGCCGGCTACTCCTCGGGCGTGACGGCGGGCTGGGCCATGTACGCGGTCGCGAGGCTCGAGCAGTCGCCGGGGCAGGAGGTGCGGGACGCGCTCCGGGACGTCGTCGTCGCCGTCGCGGACGCGTACGTGGACTCGCTCCCCGACGAGGACGTGGACGTCTGGCCCATGAGCCTCGCCCACGTGATCTCGGCCCAGGTCGCAGCGTACCGCCTCACGGGGCGCGGCCTCTACCTGGCGGAGGCCTGCCGCTTCGCGCGTCTCGCCGTCCAGGTCCTCTGGGAGGAGAGCCCGCTCCCGAGGGCGAGCTTCAAGACGGGGCACTACGAGACGATCACGGGCGCGGACTCCCTCGCCTTGGCGCTCCTCGAGGTGCACGCGGCGGGGAGCGGGCTCAAGGTCCCGGTGCCGACCAACACGATCGACCGATGAGACCGATGAGACCGATGACAACCATGAGACCATCCCTCCCCGCGTCTCTCCTCCTCCCCGCGTTCGCTGCTGCCGCCGCCCCCGGCCTCCGCGGCGAGGAGCTGGACCTGAAGCGGCTCTTCCAGGAGGGCATCCCGGCCTCGAGCTTCATGAACGTCGCCTACGCCTACGCCGACGCCATGCTCCGGCACGGGCGCGCCGGCTCCGGCCCCGAGACGACGGGCCCATTCCTGGGCGCCCTCGACCGGAAGACCCTCGCGCCGCTCGCGGCGCCGCCCTCGGAGCGGCCCTCCGAGCCTCCCGCCTCGCAGCCCGCCTCGCCGGCCGGCGGCCCGCTGGCCGGCGCGGGCCCCGGCCTCGACCAGAACCTCCTCCGCCTGCTCATCTTCCTGAAGGGCACCTCGGGGGAGGATCGCTTTCCGAAGGCCGCCGAGGACGCGCTCCGGTCGTTCCTCGAGGGCGCCGCGCCCAGGAGCGAGGGCGGCGCGGGCCTCGCGGAGCAGGGCCACGAGCCCTCGGGGCCCTGGCTCCTCTGGGAGAAGTGCTTCGAGCTCGCGCCCGAGGCGGCGCTCCGGCACGCGCTCGCGCTACGCCCCGGCGCCTCGCCGCGGGCGGCGGGCTTCGCCCTGCGCGCCTGGGCCGAGGCCCACGCCCGCACCGGGGACGCCACGTTCCTCGAGGCCATCGAGGGCGTCCTGCGGCCGTACGACGGGGCCGGCGCCGCGGCCATCGCGGCGCGCGGCTTCGCCCCGGCGGAGGCGCTCTCCCTCGCCGTCGACTCGGACGGCGCCGCGAGGAAGGTGCCCGAGCCCCTCCGCGGGCGCTTGAAGCGGCTCGCGGCGCGGCTCGACGAGGCCTTCCTCTCGGGGCCGCACGACCTCGCGGGCCGGAAGGGTTTCGCGAGGGCGTTCGCGGGGGAGATCTCCTGGACGCCGCTCTGGGACCCGCGCTCGAGCGGCGAGACGACGGCGAGGGTCGCCGTGACCTGTGCCTCGCGCTACGAGAACGGTGGAGGTACGCGCTTCCGCGACCTCGTCGTGGCCGCCGCCGAGGCGTACCTCGACGCGCTTCCCGAGGATGGCGCCGGCGCCTGGCCCATGACCTTCGGCCACGCGATCGAGGTCGAGCTGGCCGCCTTCCGCGCGACGGCGCGGGAGGACTTCTTCCGCCGCGCCCTCCGCCTCGGCGAGATCGCGATCGAGAGGCTCTTCGACGGGAGCCCCCTCCCGCGGGCGAGCCTGCGCTCGGAGCGCTACGAGAGCGCGACCGGCGCCGGCACCCTCGCCCTCGCGCTCGTGGACCTCCACCTGACGACGAGAGGCATCACGGCGGTGAGGGCGCCGGCGAACACGGGGGACCGGTAGCCCCTCAGCCTCTCCCCCTGCCCAGCTCCCACACGAGCGGGCTGCAGCCCAGCTCGTCGTGGAAGCCCGTCTCGTCGATCCCCGGCTCGGGGTAGGGCGGAGGGGGCGGCTCGCCGCCCTGGAAGAGGTACCCGAGGAGCCGCACGGCGTCCGTGAGCTCCACGCGGCCGTCGTCGTCGGCGTCGAGGGCCTTGCCGCAGGAGACGGGCCCGCCGAGGAATAGGGCCCGGAGGATCGCCACGGCGTCGGAGATGTCCACGACGCCATCGTCGTTCGCGTCGCCCCGGATGAACCGCCGGTCGACGTCCCCGAGCGCGACGATGCTGTCGGCGAACGCCGGCCCCGGGTACGCCGCCGGCTCCGAGAACCTCGCCCCCCCGAGGCCCTCGTAGACCAGCACCGCGCCGTCGATGGGGGGCGTTTCGGGCTCCCACCGGGCGACGGCCAGGTCGGCGAGGCCGTTGCCGTCGAGGTCCGCCGATGCGATGTCCGCCGGGCGCACGAAGCTCCCGCCGAGCTTCAAGGGCAGATCGATCTCGCGGACCTCCCGCAGGGTGCCGCCGCGTCCCAGGAGGAGGAGGGCGATCCTCGCGGGCTGCCCCGAGATGACATCGCCGTGTCGCAGGGAGGCGAGGTCGAGCTGGCCGTCCTGGTCGAGGTCCGAGACGGCGAGGCGGAAGAGGCCGCCCGTCCCCAGCACGGCGGCGTCGTAGGACTCGGCCGAGAAGCCCCCGCGGCCGTCGCCCCTGTGGACCGAGAGCTGCGGCCACGGGGTCAAGCTGACGGCGTCCAGGTGGCCGTCGCCGTCGAGGTCGACGACCTCCACGTACTCCCCGGCCCCGAGGAGGCCCGGAGCCCGCGTGAAGCGGCTCCCGTCCTCGTTGAAGAAGACCGGCGGCACGAACTGCGCCTGGCCAGCGAGGACGTCGGGGAAGCCGTTCTCGTCGAGGTCCCCGACCTCGAGGACCATCTCGGACTCGGCGCTCTCGTACCGCTCGGTCGTCTCGAGGCGGGGCCCGGGCTCGAGGTAGGGCGCGTCTCGCGTGCCGCGAAGCACATGGAGCGTCCTGCCGCAGGCGTAGAGGACGTCGAGGACCCCGTCGAGGTCCAGGTCCGCGAGCGCCGCCGCCTGGTCCGAGGGACCGCCGTTCGAGCACTCGTCGATCCCCGGCAGGGGCCGCTCCTCCGTGGAGAGGTACCACGTCGGCGGGAGGCTCGCGAAGTACCCGCCGCCGAGCCCGAGGAGGACCGTGGGACCCACCGCGAAGTCGGCGAGGTCGTCCGCAAGGAGCTCGCCGACGGGGACGGGGAGCGTCCTCGCGTCCCAGGGCGTCCTCTCCTCGGCGTGGAAGGTGCCGTCTCCGCGGTTGACGAGGAGCCAGGACCCGCCGGCGAGGAGGTCCTCGGAAGGGTCCCTCCGCTGCGACCAGGCCGCCGGGCAGACGCTGCAGAGCGTGACGAGCCCGGCCCACAAGCCTGCCTTCTTCGTGCGGCTCAGCGTCGCGGTTCCCATGGCCGACCTCCTTCCAAGGACGCGTCGAGGGTCTGGACTTCCTGGCTGTCCAGGCATTGTAAGGGCTGGAGCCGGCAGGAAGCGATCCAAGAATGCGCGCCGCGTCGCAGCGGCTACTCCCTCACGGGCAGGTGAATCTCCCGCAGGAACGTTTCGAAGCCCTTGAGCTTGCCCGGATCGACCGCCGCGCGGAGGTCGGCGACGAAGGCGCGGAAGAGCGGGACCCGGGCCTCGTCCTCAGCGTCGGAAGCATCGTCACCGAAGGTGGGGATCGGGACGTCGAAGGCCTTGAGCACGGCCGCCCGGACGCGGTCTCGCTCGGCGCCGGTCAGGGCGCCGCCGGCCGCCTCGACGCACACGACCCAGGCATCGGCGATCGGGGGGGCGTAGGACTTGCTCGCGCCAAAGAAGTGGCGGTGCATGACACCTTCGAAGTCGGCCGCAAGGTGCGGGTTGATCCAGTTCAAGGCCTCATAGCACTGGCCCAGGAGATACCGGAAGGCCAGGTTGCCGGCGCTCACGGGACTCACCTCCGAAAGGCGTGCGATGAGCCCGCGGAGGACCCGGAAGAGAGCCGATCGGCTCTCCTCGTCGTCCCGGGGTTCGATCCACGATGCGGGCTCGATGGGATCCTTTCCCTCCGGAGCGCCCTCGATCCTCGCGATGGCGGTCCGGACCGCGACCTGGAGGACGGAGTCATCGACGCCGCCGGAGTCCCCGGGGACCGTGATCTTCCCCGGCGTGATCAGGGCCCGGAGCGCCGGGAGCGCCTCCCTGGCTCGCGGGCCCATCCGGCCGAGGGCCTGGGCGGCCTCGAGGAGGGCGTGGCGCGCGAGCGACGAGAGGAGCTGGACCACCACCGCGACGGCCCTCGAGGGCTCGAGCTCGATGAGGCAGACTGGCTCGGCGGGGTCCTGCGGGCTGTGGCCGGCAGGGCCGACGTGCGGCGCGGCCTCGAGCGCCCGGCGGAGCTCGAGGATCCGGAACGTGAAGTCAGGGTAGCCGTCCAGGGTGTGCTCAGTGCCCTCGAGCCGCGGCAGCAAGGACCGCAGGGCCGGCACTGCGGCGGGAGAGCAGCCCTTGACGTTGTACCCGAGCGGGCCCCGCGACGACCCGCTGACGTCCCACGGGATGAACGACGCCCGGGCCCCGGCGGTCCAGACGATGGCGTGGATCCAGCGCTCCGTGCCCTCGTCCGGGAGCACGCTCTTCAGCACGAGGTCCGCGTAGCTCCGGAAGAGGGCCTCCTTCCCCGCCGGAGTCCTCAGGTGCTCGTCAAGGGCCGCCCTCGCGAGGGAGCCCTCGGGCCTCTCGAGGGCGTCGACGATCGCGCCGCGGTCGCGCTCGAGCTCGCGGACGAGCCAGCGCACGGCGATGCGGCGCCAGTTTGCCGCGGCCACGGCCCCCACGGCGGCGATCCCCAGGCCGCACGCCCACGCGACGAGGCGGACCCTCCGGCGGGTCACGGGCGCTCCTCCTGCCGCCGAGGGGCCTCGAGCGCGGCCGGGGTCAGGTCCAGGCCCCGGCACACCCGCTCGGCGGCCGCGCGCCGTCGCGGGTCGGGGTCGGCGAGGGCGCGGCGCAGGAGGGCGGCCGCCCCCGCGGCCGCGATGGCGACCGCGGTCCTCCGCGCCGGGCGTGGTGGGTCTCGTTGCATGGGGAACCGCGAAGGCCATCATGGCACGGGCGCCGCGCAAGCCGCAAGCGCGAGCCGCGCCGTCTCCAGAAGGGCCCGTTCCGGCGGCCACCGCCGGGGATGAAAACCGTTCGTTTCCGGACACGCGGACGTTCGAATCCGGACACCTGCGCAGGGTGCACGCGCCATGCTCGGGTACGAAGCTCTCGAACCCCGGGACCCCGCTGACATTGCGGCGCTCTCGGCCCGTCGCGCCGCCATGGCATCGCCTTTGCGCCTGAGGGTGGGACGACATGACGGGAACCTATCCTTCCCAGGCCCACGACGCGTGAGCCACATTCCCTCCCAGAAGCCCGTCGTCCTGTACGAGGCATCCTGCGAGCGCATCCTGACCGCACGGGGGATCCTTGAGGCGGGCCGCCCCGACTACGTGGCCGCCATGTACCTGGCAGGCCTCGCCGTCGAGTGCATCCTTCAGGCGCATGCGCTGCGCAGCGGCGCCCCTCCGGACGCCGGGCACAGCCTCGCTCGGTGGCTCTCCAGGTGCCCGAGTCGGGTCCGGGAAGGGGTCAAGGGGCAGACCGCGGCCGCATGGAACACCCTGTGCAGATCGTGGGACAACCGCCTTCGTTACCTCTCACAACACGGCCTCCTCGGCTATCTCAGGCTCAGGGGGTTTGCACGTGGAATCTCGGGGGGGCCCGAGGCTATCATCCGGCGTAACGCCAAGGTGCTCGTCGCCGCCGCCGAAGCGGTGCACTCGAGAGGAAAATCGCAATGGGAAAGCTTCACAAGAAGGTGATCCGTATCCTCAGGGAGAGCTTCAGGGACCTCGAGGACGACCTGGAGGATGTTCCAACGACAGGGTGCGTGCTGGGCACCGTCATCAGCCCGGCCTTCGATCGGCTCGACTGCAAGAAGCGGCAAGAGCGCCTCAAGAAGGTCCTCACGAAGAAGCTCACCGAGGCGGAGTACGCCAAAGTGGGCCCGATCGCCGCGTTGACTCCGCGGGAGACCAACGAGGACGCCTTGTCCTGGCTTCCGGAGTAGTGGTGGAAAGCTCCCCTCTCCGCCAGTAGGCGTTCAGGTGCGCCCGGGTCTGGGTGCGGAGCGAGAAGGGGTTGAGCCTCGCCGTGGAGCACGGGAAAGGCCAGATGCATCTCCGTGCAGGGGCTACCGCGCAGGCCGGGGTGGCACGGGTGCGGCGCAGGTCGCGAGCGCGAGGCGCGCCGTCTCCAGAAGGGCCGGTTCCGACGGCCAGCGGCGGGGATGAGGGGATGAAAACCGTTCGTTTCCGGACACGCGGACGTCCGGATCCGGTCACTCGCCCTGGATGGACTCGCTGTGCCTCGGGACGGAGCTCTCGAAGTCCTGGCCCACGCTGAGATTGGAGCCCTCCGAAGCTCTCGCGTTACCGTGGCAACGATTTTGCGCGTGAGGGTCCTGCCGGCACGCCATGACAGGAACGTAGCCCCACCAGAGCTCCGACGGGTGAGCAACATCTCCTCCCAAAACCCTGTCGTCCTGTACCACGCGTCCTGCGAGCGGATCGTGACCGCCCGCCGCGTGCTCGGGGCCGATGGCCCCGACTACGTGGCCGCCATGTACCTGGCGGGCCTCGCCGTCGAGTGCATCCTTCAGGCCCATGCGCTGCGAAGCGGCGCCTCTCCGGACGCCGGGCACAGCCTCGCTCTGTGGCTCTCCAGGTGCCCGAGTCGGGTCCGGGAAGGGGTCACGGGGCAGACCGCGGCAGAATGGAATACCCTGAGGGCTCTCTGGGACAACCGCCTTCGCTACTTCTCGCGAGGCGGCCTCCTCGGCTATCTCAGGCTCAGGGGATTTGCCCGTGGCATCTCGGGGGGGCCCGAGGCTATCATTCGGCGTAACGCCAAGGTGCTCGTCGCCGCCGCCGAAGCGGTGCACTCGAGAGGAAGAGCGCAATGGGAAAGCTTCACAAGAAGGTGATCCGCATCCTCAGGGAGAGCTTCAGGGACCTCGAGGACGACCTGGAGGATGTTCCATCGACAGGGTGCGTGCTGGGCACCGTCATCAGCCCGGCCTTCGATCGGCTGGACTTCAAGGTGCGGCAGGAGCGCCTCAAGAAGGTCCTCACGAAGAAGCTCACCGAGGCGGAGTACGCCAAAGTGGGCCCCATCGCCGCGTTGACTCCGCGGGAGACCAACGAGGACGCCTTGTCCTGGCTTCCGGAAAAGTAAGGGAAAGCACCCCTTGCACACGCGATGGGTTTCCACGCTTCGGCGTAGCGCCAAGGTGCTCGTCGCCGCCGCCGCAGCGGTGCGCTTGACTCCGCGAGAGACCAGGCCCTGCCGAGCCCGCCTCACTTCCCGTAGCTGAACAGGAAGGACAGCGTGAACAGGGTGCAGAGCTTCGCGTCCCGGGCCAGGTTGAAGGCGAGCATGAAGGGGTTGATGCGGAAGATCTGGCCCCGGGTGAGCGACGCGTAGGTCGTCCGCCAGTAGGCGTTCAGGTGCGCCCGGGTCTGGGTCCTGAGCGAGAAGGGGTTGAGCCTCGCGGCGGCGCGGCGCCAGAAGGCCATGCCCAGGCCCCTCCGGACGCGCGCGCGGCCGAGGCGGCCCAGGCTGCCCAACCGGCCCAGGCCGCCCGCGAGCCCATCCGCAGCCTGGCGGCCGGCCTGCCCAGCCCGCTGCCAGGCATCGCCGGCCTCCGCGCGGACCCTGGCGATGCCCTGGCCCAGGGCCTGCCCGGCGCGGGACGCGGACTCCTCGAGGCGTCCGCGCACTTCCCGGTACCGCGCCCTCAGGCTCGCCAGGTTCTCGCGAAGCCTCGCGCGGCCCCGCGTCGCGAGCCAGACCTCCTGCATGTCGAAGTAGAGCTTCACGATCTCGCGAGCCCAGGTCACCACCTCGCGCGCCCGCTGGACGTGGTGCTTGAAGATGCCGTCGACGGGATACCCTTCCCGCTTGTCCTTGCGGTCCTTGAGCCGGAAGAACCCGCAGATCATGGGGTGCGTGCCCTCGATGACCGCCGAGTGCCTGTACCAGACGAAGTTCTTGAAGAGGCCCCAGTAGCTCCGCTCCTTCGTGCGTCCGAGGACGGTCTTCATGGCGTCCACGGTGTAGGTGTCGCGCCAGGCCTGCCGGTACACGTCGAACCACTCGCCGGCGCTCATCCGGGGGTGCCGGATCGTGGGGTGGAAGGAGTCGAAGCGGTTGTAGTCCGAGTCCATCCACTCGCCGCGCTCCTGCATCTGGCGGTGGTCCTGCGAGCCGGGGAGCGGCGTCAGCATGAAGAAGGATACCTGGTCCACGCCGATCTCCTCCCTCAGCCGGCGGACGTCCTCCCGCACGCTCTCCACGGTGTCGAAGGGGAACCCGATGATGTAGCCGACGTGGCATGCGATCCCGCGGGCGTGCCACGCGTCGATCATTCGCTTGTAGTCCCCGACCCGGTTCTGGCTCTTGCCGGCTGCCGGCAGGTTGTCCGGGTTCAAGGTCTCCATGCCGATGAAGACCTGGGTGCAGCCCGCCTCGGCCGCCTTCTCCACGAAGCCGGGGAGCCGGTAGGCGAGCGTGTCGATCTGCATCATGAACTGGATCGAGATCCCCTCCTCGCGCTTGAGCTCGATCAAGGCGTCGAAGATCTCCTGCCAGCCCGGGTTCCGGGAGAAATTGTCGTCGGTGAAGAAGTAGTAGTCGATCTTGTGCTCGGCGTTGCGGCGGATGCGGTCCTTGATCCGCGAGGCGAGCCGGTTCCGCATCTTCCGCCCCTGGACGTTGATGATGGTGCAGAAGCTGCAATGGAACGGGCAGCCGCGGCCCGCGTCGATCGTCCCCATGTAGGGGTACGCGAAGCGCTTCATGAGCCGCGGGTCGACGACGGGGATGCTGGCCCGGGAGAGGTCCGGGGGATCGACGACGTCGTAGAAGGCCTTGAGCCGGCCGTGGAGCGCGTCCCGGAGCAGGTCGCCCCAGCACTCCTCCACTTCCCCCTTGACGAGGGTGATGCCCTGGTCGAGCAGGGCCTGGCACTCCGGCGGCATGCCCGAGGCGCTCATGGCGATGGCGCCCGAGACGTGGAAGCCTCCCAACATGACCTGCAGGCCCTCGGCGCGGAGCCTGCGCGCGAGGTCGGCGGCGCGGGGGACCTGGTTCGTCTGGACCCCGCACAGGGCCACGACGGCCCGGACCCCGGGCCGGAGGTGCTGCTGCGCGAGGCGCCTCGCGTCGACCTTCTGGACGAGCTCGTCGAGGAGGACGACGTCGATCTGGACGTCCCCGAGCTGCCCCTCGCTCGCGACCTCCTCGGTGAGGCCCGCCAGGGTGGCGAGGGTGTTGCTCGGGAGCACCCCGCGGAAATAGCGCATGACGTACCCGTCGTCGTCGTACTTGCTCGGCTTGACCAGGATGACCTGGAGGCGCTTGATCCCGGCGGGGGGAGGCGTCCCGGGCGGCACGGCGCCGACGGCGGGCGCGGGAGGAGCGGCTGAGCCCCTGCTGAAGAGATCGATCAAGGTCCCCCTCCTTCCGGGGAGCCCCGTGGGAAGCGGGTACTATACGTGGGGGAGGGCCCGGCGCCACGAGAAAAACGGCGGCGGGGCGCGCAGCTCCGATAAGGTCTCGACCAGCTCCTGCGCGATGGCTCGCCTCTCCACGGAGGTCGCTCGATGGGCGTCGAGGGGGTGGATCGGCGGCTCGCCGCTCAGCTTTCGAGGGTCGCGGGCCGGATGTGGCGGCTGCGGTTTCGAGGCAAGCGGATCCCCACTCTGGCCGAGTTGAGCCAACTGACCGCGGGCGGGGGATGACGCGCAGGGGCGGGAAGGGCAGTGGGGGCCTGTGTACGCGAGCTGGCGAGGCACCGTTGTGGATACTTCCTTTGCACCGAGGCGCTGCTCGGTATGACGATGGAGTTCGACCACCTGACGGCGCGTCGTCGAGGGAGCCCTCGAAGTCGTCGTGCGTGCGGGAGAGGGTAGGTAGGTAGGCAGTGGAGGCGTGGGCCTGCGACGCGCAGGAGCTGCTCTTCTCGTGCGTACGCGGTAGGTCCGCTGGGCTTTCTCATCGGGGGTCGTTAGGTTCGAAGACACACTTCGTGCCGTTCGTCCATTGACCGGTCGTCGGGGGTGGCAGAACCACAAGCCACCAGGTGGAGCGAGGGGGAGCCGCCCAGGAATGGGAAAGAGGGTGGATGGGCACCGGCCAGTCGGAGAGAATGCGGTCTCGAACTCTCCTCCCGAAGGATCAACAAGGATGGCGTGGCAGAAAATGGTCCGTTGTGGAACGGCCCCTCAGGGTCATGCGTGAGGGCTCCACAATGGGTCGAGGACGCTGGCGCGACTGGCTCCGGACGCTAATTCGACGACTCCGCGCGACGCTGTTTCGTGCTCGGGCTCAACCAGCAGAGGTTTCGTCCGAGGAAAGCCGAGGTCCAGCCTGGTCTCAGGTCGCTCCCAAGGCAGAAGAAACCGCTGGAGAAGGGCCTCTGCCATGCGGACACAGGGGCGTAGCAGGGCACGAATCTTCACCTGCGAACGTGGAGGAGGCTCGCTTGGTAGCCGGCTTGGATCAGGCGTCGGGGGTATCGCCAGCCGCGGTCTTGGAAGAGCCCCAAGTCCCTACGGGCGAGCTCCTGGCTCCCGCGGCATTGGCTCCTTCTACTTTCGAGGAGCGGCGTACGGAAGATGTCGCTCCCAAAGACCCTGTCCCAGATGCCAAGGTCGGTTTTCCAGGCCCCGAGACGACTGCCGCGACTTCGCTTGCGCCGGACGGGCCGCCCTTGGAGGTCAACGGTGAGGAGACGATTCTCCCTGACGATCGTGCGGCTTCGAGCACCCTCGAAAGGCCCGCGACGTTGGAGTCTCCAGGCCCGAAGATCGTCGCGAGGGACACGTGCCCGGTGGCCGAGGCGACCACCGAATCAGCGTATGAGACGTCCAGTCCGTGCTCGCCTCCCCTGGAGAGTCCCTCCAAACCACTCCTGAGCTTGGACGGTGAGGCCGACGAGACGGGCTCGCTGTCACTCGTGGAGGCAGAGGAATCTGCCACCACGACGGCGATCCCAGCGAGGCAAGCCGAGGAGATCCCTGCGCGTGCGCAGCTCAGCGGGGAGCGGGTCCCCCAACCTACCGGATCAGGGGAAAAAGAGAACCCCCAGAGGAGCGAAAGAGAGCGTTGCGTACGCATCGCGCCCGCGAAGCGCGGCGGCCGGGCACGCGCCCCGGCCAGGCCAACCGGGGTACAGCAGGACCCACCTGGCCCTCCCCGCACCGAGCGACGCGCGCGACCTGAGATCGTCTGCGTGCGTGAGGGAATGGCATGGCAAATCAGGCTGGAGATTCCGGAAGAACTGGCAAACCGCGGATGCGCTGTGCTCCAGCTCTCGAGGGAGTTACGCGAGCACCCGCGGGTTACTGACTCCTATCCGCTGGAGGATCCACTGGGTCCCATCACTGTGCAGGTCGCCCCCGACCAGGACGAGCCCCCTTGGGAGATTCGTGCGGAAGAGCCTCGCGTCTTCAAGCTCGTCGGGGCAAGTGGCGAGCGCGGCCGAAGGATTGCCCGGGCGACATCAGGAACCTTCCTTGCTGTGGTTCCTGCTGGGGCACGGCCCGAGCCCGAGTCCGCCGAATGGCTCCGCGGAGGGCATGAGCAGGTCAAAGGGGCTTCGGCCAAGGCATACGTCGTGGATCTCGCGGGCGGTCTTCCGGCGGATGTCGTCTTCGTCACGAGCGACGGCCGGCGGCTCAGGGTCCCCCGTTCTGCGGGGTGCGTAGAGCTCCATGGATCCACAGTCGAAGATCCGCTGACGGAGAGCCTCGGCCCACTATTCATCGGCGAGCCGCCGCGAATGGAAACGAAAAGCGGCTGCCGCACCGCGACCTTCGTGGTCGTGGACGAAGGTGGCCGGGACCCTCGGGGACGCGCCTGGCGGGCGGACGGTTCCGAGTTCGAGGCGCTCCGGACCGAGATCGCCACGCGCGGTTGTGGTTGGTTCTCAGTTCGATGCTACGACGAGCAGAACGATCTCATCGAGAGCGTCCCCTTCCGGTTTTCACGCTCCCTCGAGCGAGTCCTTGTCGAGAACCCGTCCGTTGACGCGGTTCCAGGTCCACGAGGGCACGAGGGGGCTCTCCTTCGCTTTGTCCACGGCCATGGCTGCCGCATCACTTCGGCGCGCCCCGCTGGCAAACTGCACATTGTGGCAAGTGCCAGGGGCACGGAGACGCTGATTCCTCCCAACCCCGAGTACGACGAGACCGAGTGGCACCTCAGGGAGGGCTCGAGTCATGTCACTCTCGCTGTGCGTGTGGAGCGCGTCTGGTGGGCGCTGGTCGATGAGCTCACGCCCGTGGAGCGATTCCCGTGGAGCGACCAGCCCCTCGACCTGTTGCGCACCGACTTCAAAGCGACCTCTTCCAAGGTTCTATACGTCCGGCTGCCCGGCGAGGGCTGGAGGGCCGACGTCGGGTTTGAGGCGCAGGGTACGCTGCCCCTCCAGGGCTCGAAGGGCAGCCACGACCGTTCCCTGCCGCTGCGAAACCTCGGAGACCGGCGCGAGATTGGCGACACACTCGAGGTGGTCCCGCTCCGGCTCTACGTGGTATCCCCCGACACCACGCGGCCCGCAGAGATGCCCGTAGCGCGGATAGCGGCATCCAGCGAGCCACGGCTCCGGCCGGTCCGCCTTGACACGGCTTCGATCAACCCCGCGCGTGTCGCGACCGCGCTCACGCGTTTGGCGCGGTCGTTTCGGGGCAGCCAGCGGCGCACGCTCCACCGGTTTCTCCGGGAACGATATGTTCCACCGCGCGGGAGGCGAGGTGCCTCGCAGGGGGACTTTGTGCCGGCCGCCCTTTGTCTCATCGAGGCCGTTTGCGAGGCTGGAGGTCGGGCCGCGGAGACGCTACCACGGCGGTGGCGGGAGAGAGCGTCTGCGGCGCGCGATGCGTTTCCCGCGCTGGCGGACGAGGTAAGGCGCTTCTTCGCGCGTGCAAGAGATGATCCAAGGCCATGAAGACCACCGACGAGTTCCCGGGCCCGATCGACCTCGCGGAAAGGATCGCGGAGCAGTACCGCCGCTACCTGAGGTCGACGTTCCAGTTCAAGGACCTCACTCTCCGGAGTTCTTTCGCTGAAGCTCTCGAGCGCGAGGGAAGCCTCGTGAACGGCCCCTTCCTTGAGGCCGCGCCGCTCTACCAGCGAGGCCTCGAGTGCCAAGCGCTCCTGCGTGAGCTTCTGGGCAGAGACGTCGACCCGAGGTTTGTCGATGCCCTGACCCCCATGCGGCGGCTCTACACCCACCAGGAAAAGGCCATACGCCGCGTGCGCGAGGGTCGAAACGTCGTCGTGGCAACCGGCACTGGAAGCGGCAAGACGGAGGCGTATCTGTACCCGATCCTCCTCGATCTCTACGAACGCCACCGGACGGGGAGGGGATCTCCTGGCGTACGTGCCCTCGTGCTGTATCCGATGAACGCCCTCGCCGAGGACCAGCGCCAGCGCCTGGGCAGGATTGCCAAGCAACTCGAGGAGCATGGATGCCCGTTCCACTTCACATTCGGACGGTATACGGGCGAGACCCCAGAGCACGCCCTGGACCACCGTCGCGAGGCAAAGAGCCATCTCAAGAGCCGTCTGCCCGGCGAGCTCGTCCTCCGCTCCGAGATGCGTGAGAGCCCTCCCGATATCCTCCTAACGAATTACTCGATGCTCGAGTATCTCCTCCTCCGGCCTGACGACAGCCCGCTTTTCGATGAAGGCCGTGGCGCCATGTGGCGCTTTGTCGTGCTCGACGAGGCGCACCAGTACCGAGGCACGAAGGGCCTCGAGATGGGGATGCTCTTGAGGCGCCTCAAAGACCGTTTGCGCCGCGGCGGTCTCACCGAAAGGCTGCGCTGCATCGCCACCAGCGCGTCGCTTGGAGGTCCTGGGGACGGCGGAGCGCTTGCCCAGTTTGCCACGGAGCTTTTCGATGAGTTGTTTGAGGCCGATGACATTCTCGTCGGCGAACAAGTGCCGTTTCCCCCACCATCTGGTCGCGAGTTGTCGGCGCAAGCCTACGTCAAGATCTCGCACGCGATCGCATCAACGGACGGAGCTATCCGCGAACGGATCGAGCGCGCTGCCGCCGAACTGGAAGTTGGTCCGATGCCGTCCCTTGACGACCAGGGCGCTCTTCACCG
>JACQVW010000315.1 GCA_016209535.1 Planctomycetota bacterium
GCGCCGAGGTCGTGCGGGGCCACCTCGATCGCGCCGGGGTCCGCCGGCCCGCCTCGCGCGTCTTCGAGGCGACCGAGGCGGACCTCGAAGGCCTCGCGGTCCGCAAGGCGACGCCGGAGTCGCCCCTTCCGCGCCTCGACCTCTACCTCGAGGTCCCGTGCCCGAGCCCCGAGACGGCGCGGGCCCTCCTCGGGAGCCTCCGCGCCGACCCGAGGGTGGAGGCGGCGTACCTCCCGTCCCTCCCGCCGCCCTCGCCGGCCGCGGGGAGCGGCGGGTCGAGCACGCCCGACTTCAACACCCAGCAGGGCTACCTCGGGGGCTACACCGTGCCCATCACGGGGCTCAACATCCGGCCGCTCTGGGACATGCCGGGCGGGACGGGCGACCGCGTGCGCTTCGGCGACATCGAGTACAACTGGAACCTCGCCCACGAGGACCTCGCCGGCGCGAGGTCCCAGCTCCGCTCGACCATCGAGCTCCTCGGGCCCGCGCCCACGGTCCCGCCGTGGTTCGGGGCGGCGGACTGGGCGCGCGAGACGCAGCACGGGACCGCCGTCCTCGGCCTCGTCCTCGGCCAGCAGAACGCGTTCGGCATGCTCGGCATCGCGCCGAGCGCGTGGGCGTACGTCTTCGCCTCCTACGTCACGCTCCCCTCCGACGTGACGCCGCCCCCGCCCGCGAGCTACGACACGACCCTCGCCTTGGCCGTCCGCCGCGCCGCGGACGCCTTCTCGGCCGGCGACGTCGCCCTCATCGAGGCCCAGATCGGAGGCCCCCGGTGGAACGGGACGCCCACGAGCCAGATCGGCGTCCTCCCCGTCGAGTGGAGCCAGGTGGTCTTCGACGCCGTCCGCTACGCCACGGCGAAGGGCGTGATCGTCGTCGAGGCGGCGGGCAACGGCTCCCAGGACCTCGACGACCCGATCTACCAGCGGCTCTTCGACAGGACGTTCCGGGACTCGGGAGCGATCCTCGTGACGGGCTACGCGAGCAACATCAACATGCCGGCGTCGGCTGCCCCGTACTTGAACCGCGGGAGCCGGGTCGACTTCAACGGCTGGGGCGACTCGGTCGTCACGCTGGGCTACGGGGACCTCTACCAGAACGGCCCGAACGCGCTCCGGAGCTACACCGCGACCTTCGGCGCGAGCTCGGCGGCGTCGGCCATGGTGGCCGGCGGGATCGTGAGCCTGCAGGGGATCGGCGTCTTCACGTCCAACAGGCCCTTCGACGCGGCGACCCTGCGCGCCGCCATGACCGCGACGGGGTACACGAACGGCTCGCTGGCCGGCTCGATCGGCATGCGCCCGAACTTCGGGGGCGCCGTGAGCGCGCTCGGCATCTCGGGCGGTGCCATCGTGAACCCGAGCTTCGAGCGGACGTGGGTGCGCGGGAACGACCCCTACGACTGGGGCGTCGACTTCAGCGAGACCGTCACGGCGTCGTCCCTCGGGACGATCCAGCCGACCCACCGCTCGAGGTTCCTCCAGCTCGCGGCCGGCTCGAACGGGAGGCCCGTCGTGGCCGTGAGCCCCTTCACGGTCCCCCACTTCGGGCGCCTCCTGTCCGCCGACTGGTACCTCCTCTCGACGAGGCCGGCATCGGGCGCGCCCTGCGGCGCCGTGAAGGCGAGGATCTGGCTCGAGGACCCCCGGACCTCCGAGACCTGGCCCCTCGCCGGGGCCGACGACTGCGAGGCTGCGGCGGACTCGTCCGTCGCGGGGTACCCCACGGGCACGGGGTGGCGGACGTCGCAGACCCGGGACCTGGCGCCGCTCCGCGGGAGGTCGCTCGAGCTCCGCGCCGAGGTGGTCGCGAAGAACGACCCGGTCGGGCCGCGGGCGATCCTGCTCCTCGACAACGTGCGCTTCCGGCTCATGGATCTCGCGCCGCCGACGCTCGCGTCGATCCAGCCCTCGAGCGGCACCGTGTGCGGCGGGACGCGCGTCCGGGTCACGGGCGCCAACTTCACCGCGGGGGACACGGTCGTCACGATCGGGGGAAACGCCCTCGAGAACGTCCTCTGGATCGACACGAGGACGATCGCCGGCGACACGCCCCGCGGCTCGAGCGCCGGGAGCGCCGTGGTGGAGGTGAGGAACGGGCAGGGC
Organism: Planctomycetota bacterium; assembly: GCA_016209535.1. Lineage (GTDB taxonomy): Bacteria > Planctomycetota > UBA8108 > UBA8108 > SXIK01 > JACQVW01. The sequence continues at coordinate 2,112 of JACQVW010000315.1, forward strand.
TCGGGCCGCCTCGCCGCGACCTTCACCTACACGGACGCCACGTGTCCGGACCCGCGCGCCGAGGTCTCGCTGCGGCGCGGCGACTGCAACGACGACGGCACCGTGGACCTGAGCGACGCGGTCGCTGCCCTGAGCTTCCTCTTCGCCGGGGCCCAGGAGCCCGCCTGCGAGAAGGCGTGCGACACGAACGACGACGGCGGGGTCGACATCTCGGACCCCATCGCCGTCCTCAACTACCTCTTCTCGGGCGGCAAGCGCCCCGCCGACCCCTTCCCCGCCTGCGGCCCCGACCCCACGGAGGACGCGCTCACCTGCGAGGGGGGCGAGAGCTGCTCGTGAGGCCCTCGAGGAGGTCAAGGACCTTGTCCAACGTGGCCGCGAGGTCCTGACGGTCTCGCGCCTTCTCCACCGCGAGCGCCTCGCGGAGCGCGGGGATCGCCTCCTCTCCCAGCCTGGTGAGAGCTCGCATGGCCAGATCCTCGAGAGCGACGCCGGTTGCGGTTCCTGAGTTATGGGCGTCGCGTTGGCGGATCTCGCCGGCAAGCTCCTCGAGGACCTTCGGGAGCCCTTCCCTCGCGAGCGTCGCCAGCGCGGAGCCGCCCACCCGCCAGAGGAAACCCGGCTCGATCTTCTCGGGTCCGATCGCGACCGCGGCGGGGGCCGGGGGCGGGTCGGCGAAGCGCGCGGTCAAGGCAGGGTGCACCACCGGGCGTTGCCAGAGCAAGGTCAAGACCGCAGCCATGAGGACCGCAGCCGCGACCGCCAGCAGGGCCGCCCCGGGGGCGCGCGAGCCGGCCGGCAGCGGGTCCTCCCGCCCGCCGCTCTGCGCAAGGGCCCGGCCGGCGAGCAGGTCGTCGACCAGGTCCTTCGCGGAGCCGTAGCGCTCGCGCGGGTCCTTCTCGAGGGCTCGAGAGATCACCCGGCGGAACGGCTCGGGGACGCCTTCGAGCGCCGGGCGCACCGTCTGGTGCTGCGCCCAGACCTCGAGATCGTCCCCCACGAAGGGCCGTGACCCCGTCAAGAGCTCGTGGAGCAGGACTCCGAAGGAATAAACGTCGACCCCGCGCCCGTAGACGCCCGTCGCGACCTCGGGGGCCATGTAGCAGACCGTGCCGACACCTCGCGTCGCCAGACCTCGCGAGGAGCCGTTCATCGCCTTCGCGAGACCGTAATCGCCGATCTTGACGGGCCCGTCCTCGCAAAAGACGTTCTCGGGCTTGAGGTCCCGGTGCACGATGCCGCGCTCATGGAGCGCCTGCAGGCCCGCTGCGACCTGCGCCGCGATGAGGGCCGTCCGCTCCGGGCCCAGGCCTCCCGGGTGCGAGCGCAGGAGCTGCCGGAGGGTAGGCCCCCTCATGTGCTCGAGGACGAGGACCCACGTCCCGTCCTCGGCCCTGCGGATGTCGAGGACCGCGACGAGGTGCGGGCTCGCGAGGTTCACGCACTCGCGCGCGCCGCGAAGCTCCGTCTCGGGGTCTGCCATGAGCGCCTTGAGCGCTACCTCCTTGCCGCCGTCCGAGACCGCGTAGTAAACCTCGCCAAACGCCCCGCGGCCGATGGCCCGCAGGACCGTGTAGCCCTCGATCGGCCGGTCTCCGTGACGGTAGGCGTACCTCATGGGCACCTCGATAGGCTCGTCCGCAAACGCGGTGCAGAACCGCTGGCGCGAGCGCGATCATCCTCCGCGATGGCTGCCGCCTGTCAACGACGCTACGACGCTCAAGGGCAGCGCCCCACCGCGCCCTCCGGGCACGCGAGGCCCGGATCCCGCGCCTCGCCGGCCATCCCGCAGCCGGGAAACGGCGGCGGGATCGGTGGCCCGCTCAGGAAGAGCCAGTGCACCATGTAGACGGCGTCGGAGAGGTCGCGGAGGCCGTCGCCGTTCGAGTCCGCGGCGCGCTCGCAGCGCGTGGGCGGGCCCCGGCGGACGAGCTCGTTCACGATCCACACGGCATCCGCGATGTTGACCTTCCCGTCGTCGTTCGCGTCGCCGCGCCGGAAGAGGACGACGCCGGCCCGGCGGATCTCCAGCGGGACGAAGTGGAGCGGCGCCACGGACCTCCCGTCCACCGTGAGGATGTTCTGGACCGGCTGCCCCGAGCCCCGGAGGCCGTCCCGGAAGCGGACGAGCCCCGGCCCCAGCTCCGGGACGCCCAGGACGTCGAGGAGCCTGTACTTGGACCGCAGGACGGACTGCTCCCTCGTCGGGTCCAGCGTGATGGGCTGCGTGAAGGCGAGGATGACCGCGGAGATCAGGCCCGCATCTTCGTCGTCCTCGTCGTCCTCTTCCTGCTCTCCCTGCTCCAGGGCGTGCTGCCTCTCGGGCCCCGGCGGCGGCTTCGGGGTCTCCACCACCTCCGTCACCTGGAACCCTCCGGCGAAGGCCACGGCGGCGTCCGTCCCGGCGATCGTCGGGAAGCCTCCGCTCGTGTCCATCTCGAGGACCTTCTTGTTGTGGGCCTCCGAGAGGGACCACCCCTGGACCCCGGCGGGCTGCGGTCCCGGGAAGGGGACGATGGAGGTGGTCACGATGAGGGAGGCCTCCTCGACGAGCTCGACGGTGACAACGTTCCTCGCGCCCTCGCGCGCCGAGCCCTCGGCGCTCAGGACCAGGTCGAAGCCGCCGCCTCCGCCCCCGCGGCACTGGGGCATGGCCTGGCAGTCGGGGTCGTCGCAGTCCGCGGCGCCGTCCCCGTCGTTGTCCAGGCCGTCGCGGCAGTTCTCGCGGGACGGGCAGGACCCCTTCCCGGCGCAGTCGGGATCGTCGCAGTCGAAGAGACCGTCCAGGTCGTTGTCGGCGCCGTCGTCGCAGGCCTCCGGCGCGATGCACGGGGCCCCCCTCAAGCAGTCAGGGTCCTCGCAGTCCGTGCGCCCGTCGAGGTCGTTGTCCGCGCCGTCGTCGCAGCGCTCGGGCGGCGGGCAAGGGGGGACCCCGGCGCACTCCGGGTCCTCGCAGTCCGCGCGCGAGTCCAGGTCGTTGTCGAGGCCGTCGCCGCAGACCTCGAGGCAAGGCGCCTGCCGGCTGCAATCGGGATCGCGGCAGTCCTGGAGCCCGTCGCGGTCGTTGTCGAGCCCGTCCTCGCACCGCTCGCTCGTCGGGAGGCAGGAGGCGTCGTCCCGGCAATCCGGGTCCTGGCAGTCGTGCCAGCCGTCCCCGTCGTTGTCGAGGCCGTCCTCGCACCTCCCCTCTTCGGGGACGGCCCCCTTCCCGATGGTGATCCGACGCGCGCCCAGGGAGGGATACTGGCTCGCTCCCCGGTAGGGCGCGACGTTCTGGACGGGCTGGCCGCTCCCGACGAGCCCGTCCTCGTAGCGAATGAACGCGATGACCCCCGGTGCGCCGACCTTCGCGCGGTACAGGCTCCTCCCGACGACCTGGCTCGTGTTGGGCGGGAGCACGGGAAAGACAGGGCGCGGCCGGACGGCGAGCACGACGGCCTGGACGACCCCCGTCTTGCCACCGTTCTTCGCCGGGTCGACGACCTCGTACATGACGAAGCCGTCGTCCACGAGCCCTCCCGCCGACGCGTCGGCCGCCACGGTCCCCTCCACCGAGAGCGAGACGACCTCGACGCCGCCAAGCCAGAGCGAGCAGGACCAGCCCTGAATACCATCGTCGCCCTCGATCCCCTCGCTCGAGACGATCATGCTCCCCGTGAAGAGGTACTCGACTCCCACATCCCCGTCCATGACGGGGTTCGCATCGAGGTCGGGGAAGTCCTGGCTCTCGAGGCGAAGCTCGTAGCTCACGCGCACCTGGCCGGGTGCGGCGTCGAGGAAGAAAAGAGACCCGATCCACACGACGGCGCAACACGTTGTCCCCCTCATGAGCCGGCTCTCCTTTCGCTCCGTGTCTCCCCTTCCCCTCCATGGACGCGCGTCAAACCTGCGGCGCTCCAGGGCCTCCCGGGGAGGCCTCGCTGGCTGTCAATGCTACGGTTCCCCTGCGGTAGAGTCCACGTCCGGTGGCTTGACGGCTTGACTGGGAGAGCAGACCAGATACGCTTGAATGTCATGAACACAAAGTGCGACGAGATCTTGCCCGTAGCTCTCGCGCTACCAGGCGAGGAGCGGGCGAGGCTTGCCCAGGAGCTGTTGCGCAGCCTCGACGAGTCGCCTGACGCCGGTGCCTCGGCCGCTTGGGCCGAGGAGATCGAGCGCCGCATCCGCGAGCTCGACTCCGGCCTTGCGAAACCCGTGGATTGGCCCGCCGCACGGGAACGTATCCTGCGCCGTTTGAGCGAGCGTCGTGCGGCTCGAGACCCATCCCGACGCTGAAAGCGAGCTGCTCGAGGCCGCCGATTGGTACGACCGGCACCGGCCAGGCCTTGGCGACGATCTCGTCGACGAGGTCAACAGGTGGCTCGACGTGATCCTCGAGGCCCCCGCGGCGTGGCCGCTCTGGCCCGGCGCCCCTACGTGTGACCCGCCGGTTCGGCGCTGCCTCCTCAGTCGCTTCGACCGGTATGCTATCGCATACCAGGCGTTCTCGGACCGGGTCCGCATCGTGGCCATCGCTCACACGAGCCGACGACCCTTCTATTGGGCCAGCCGCGCAAGATCGTGAGAGCCCCGCCGCCCCTTCGCTTGCCGCGCCCAGGGCGTGGGCGAGCGGCACGGGCAGGAAGCCGGAGGACTACGCCTCGACGAAGGGCGTGCGGCCGGTCGCCAGCTTCCACACGAGCACGCGACCAGCGGCTCGAGCCCGCGCCCCGACCTTCACGGACTCCCGCCGGCCTGGCGTGCGAGGAAGGCCAAGATGTGCTGCGCGAAGCGCCCGAAATCATCGACATGGTTCACGAGGTTGGCGTGTACGCGCCGGAGATCCACCTGCGCGTACGCATGCACCAGCACGTTCCGGAACCGCGCCATCTGAACAAGCGTCTGGGCAAGAGCCGCCGGAAAGATCCCTGCGTCCCGCAAGAGATCCACGGCCTCGATCGAGCTGGAGGGAGACCCCAGCGCCAGCGCGGCGACGAGCTGCTGGCAGATGTCGATCACGCACTGAATGGAGATCTGGAGGCCGTGTTGGACAGCCCACGCGACGCTCACGTCCTTCTGGACTTCCTCGAGAGTCCTTCCACGAAGAGCCCGCAAACCCTGCACGTAGCCCTCGAGGAGCTCCAACCTGTGGCGGATCGCCTTGTCGCTTATCGCCATCGCCCCCACGCTTTCACTTCTTCTCGCTGAGGACTCGCTTGCCGAAAGCTCCCGCCTTCACGCGTTCTTCCATGGCCTCCGCCAGAAGCTTCCGCAGCGGCTCCGTGTCCTCGTACTCGCGCACGGTCCGCACCTGGAACTCCACGCGATCGTCCTCGCTCGCCGAGTACAGGAGCTTCCCATTCCGCAGGACCTCGAAGGCAAGCAGCGGCGGCGCCTCGTTGAGGACGGCCAGGTCCACGTGGTCCGTCCCCAAGATGCGGCACAGCTCGCCGATCAAGACCAGGCGTTCGTCGAACCGGGCATCCGGCGAAAGCGACGCATCGAAGAGCACGGCCACGTCCACGTCGCTCTCGGAGTGCAGGCGGCCGGACACCTGGGATCCAAAGAGATAGGCCAGGCGGACGCGCCGGCTCTTGAACAGCTCTTCGAGCTTGGGGTGGAGTGTGTGAAGGTCCATGATGCCAGCACTCCGGATTGTACCTTGCGGCTGAAGCCCGCGTGCAGGCCTTTTCTTCATGGCCTCACGAGCTGGTACTCCCAGAGGTCCGGCCCGTAGCCCACGAGGAGGCGTTCCTCCCCTGGGGTCGCCGAGGGGACCACCACCATGGCTCCATCCCCCCTTGCCACCTCGCCCGCCGATGAGGCCACGAGCTCCTCGTAGACGGGTGTCCCCGCGCCGTCGAAGACTTTGACGACAAGCCTCGTCGCCGAGAAGCCGACGAGGACGCCCTGGTACTTGGCCTCAGCGATCCGGACTGCGTAGGGCTCGGCCCCCGCCTCGAGGCGGACCGCTCGTCGCGGGAGATACGGCCCGATCATCTCCTGCGGCCCGATCTCCTTCGCCACCGTGCTGCCATCGGCCTCGAGGATCCGGTAGCGCTGCCCCACCTCGCGGCCGTGGGACCCATGGTCGTAGAAGCCCACGCACAAGCGCAGGGGGCCGTCGGGACGCGGGCCTTCGAGGACGTGGAGGTCGTTGACGTAGCAGCCCTCGGGGAACGGCTCGCGGTGGACGACCTTGCGGTGCCGGTCGCGGATGACGAGCTGCTTGCCGTTCGTGCAGACGATCTCGGCGCGTCCGTCGAGGTCCAGGTCGGCGATGGCGACGTCGTTGGTGCCGCGGTCCCACCGCTCGTCCCACAGGCGCCGACCTGCGTGGTCCACCAGGCGCACCTTGTCGGAGTGGAGGCCCGACAGGAGGAACTCCAGCCTCCCGTCGCCTTCGAGGTCCCCGAAAGCGAGCAGGGGAAAGCTCCTGCTGGGACAGGAGGCTGTCCAGAGCTTCTGCCCCAGGTCGCTGTAGAGCGCGGCGGTGTCCTCGCCGGCTCCAGGGAATCGCAGGAGCTCGATGTCGCCATCGCCGTCGGCGTCCACGATGCGGTACGTGTGGAACGGGGGTCTGCCGTCGTTCACCTTCACCGTCTCGAGGACCCTGCAGGTCTCGGGCTCCAGGAAGAGCGCTCCGGCGGTGCCGGCGGCGACGACGACCTGGTCCGCACGGCGGCGTGGCCGGACGTGGGCGATGTCGGTGACGCCACCGAGGCTCCGGCAGTCGCATGCGAGGCGTTTTGTGAGGGACCCCGAGCCCAGGACGACCCGGGGCCTCCAGGAGTCGGGGATCTCGGCGACGCAGGCCGCCCCCAGGCAAGCCGCCATCGCGGTCGCGACCGCGAAGGGCCGCACAGGCCGAGGGGGTCGAACACCCGCTGCGCGGGGCGAGAGAGGGTCCCTCCGGCCCGTGCCGGGTCGTGAGGAGGGCTTTGTTCCCGAGCGCCACGCGTTCATGGTCTCACGGCATTCTAGCCTGCGGGAAGCTGAGAGGAGCGCGACCGCCCCCCCGCTCGCGGCGCCCAATGCGTGCGCGAGCGGCACGGGCACGAAGCCCGAGGCCTCGGCGTCCACGAAGGGCGTGGCGCCCGTGGCGAGCTCACCGGCGAGCTTGAGAGCCAGCGCGACGAGGCAGGCCGCGGCGGCGGCGGCGAGGATCCGGCGCCCCTCGCGCCGCGCGTCGCCGAGAAGGTCCGCCGCGGCGAGGGCGAAGAGGGCGGAGTCGACCCCGCTCAGCCCGCGGTACGCCGGGAGCTCGGGGCAGGCGAGCAGGAACCCGAGTCCGATCGCGGCGGCCGAGAGGCCGAGGCAGGCGGCGTAGCGCCGCCTGCCCCGCCGCTCGCAGAGGAGGCCGAGCACCGCGAAGGCTCCCGCGTCCCAGAGGAAGTGCTCCGGCGACCAGTGCGTGAGGTGGCCGGTGAGGAGCCGCCAGGCCTCGCCCGAGGCGACGGCCCCCCGGTCGAGCTGGAGCCCCTCGGCGAGCCGCGGCGAGACGAGCGCCGCGGTCGCGATCGCGAGGAGCGTGAGAGTGAGCCCGCCTCGACGGATCACGGCGCCTCCGCGCCCGCGTCGCGCCCCCGCCCGCGCCTGCGGGCCCGCGCCCCCAGCGCCGCGAGGCCCGCCAGGGCGGCCGCGGCGGCGGCGCTCGCCGGGTCGAGGGCCCCGCCGCCGCCGAGCGGGAGGTCGAGGTCCCAGCCCCGGCGTCGCGCCTCCTGGGGCGCGGCTTGCTCGCGCGCCGGGGCCGGGCCGGCCGGCGAGACGGGCGCGGCCGCCGCGGATGCGGCGCGCGCCGAGGCCACTTCCCTGGGCGCCGCGGCCTCGGCCGGGCCGACGCCCTCGGCGACCTTCCGCCGCAGCGCCTCGAGCTCGCGCGCCAGGGCGAGCCGCGCCTTGCGGTCGCGCTCGAAGCGGGCCGCGTTCCGCCGCTGGATCTGCCAGCGCTGGTACTCGGCGTCGTTCTCGAGGACGATGAACGAGGCGTATTCGCTCGCGATCGAGTAGCCTTCGCAGAGCCTGACGATCTCGTCGGCGGCGCCGCCGGACTTCCCACCGTCCCGAGCCTCGCGCGACAGCCTCTCCACTCGGCGCCAGGCCCACATGCGCTCGATCTCGGGGCTCCCCTCGGCGCGCTCGGGCAGCTCGATCTCCACGGTCTGCTCGAGCGGCTTCCCGAGGACGCTCCCGTGGATCGCCACCCGCGCCGGCCCGCCCTTCTTGTAGCGCCCGTACATGCGGACGGGGGAGCCGTGGTAGAGGTTCGGGAGCTTCTTCGGTTCGACTTCGTAGACGTCGCCGCCCGAGACCTCGATCCTCACGTCGGCCGCCGCGGGCCTGAGGAGCTTCCTCCGGAAGGCCTGCGCCTGGCGGCGGAAGTCGTCGCCGCGCGAGATGAACGCCGCCAGGCCGCCCGTCTCCTCGGCCAGCTCGGCGAGGAGCGGCCGGTTGACCTCGTTCCCGACACCCACCGAGAAGACGCGCGCGCCGGCAGGCCGCTCGCGGATGAGCGCGAGCAGCTCGCCCCGCGCGGCGGCCTCCGTCATGCCGTCGGAGAGGACCACCACGTTGAGCGGCCGGTCCGACGTCGCGTGGCGGTAGGCGGCGCGGATCGCAGGCTGGAGCACCGTGCCGCCGCGGGCCTGCTGCGCTGCGAGGAAGGCCTTCGCGGCCTGCTTCGCATCATCGCCCGCGGCCTCGAGCTTCCCGAAGAGCGCATTCGCCGCGACGTTGAAGGCGATCAGCTCGAAGCGGTCTTCACTTCCAAGGGCGTCGACGAAGGCACCCAACGACTCGCGCGACATGGGCAGCTTGCCGTCGTGAGCCATGCTCCCGGAGACGTCGAGGACGAAGACGTAGTCCATGCCCTTCTCGAGCGAGTCGAGCTCCTTCCCGGCCGTGAGGGTGAGGAGGAAGTAGCCGTCCTCACCGCTCTGCTTCGAGGCCGCGAGGTCGAGGCCCGTGCGCGGGCGCTCGATGCGGTAGGCGACGACGAGGTCGCGGCTCAGGTCGCCCCCCGTCGCCTCGAGGCTCGCCTGCCAGTAGTCCGGCGCGTGCTTCGCGATGGCGAACTCGTCCGGGTGGGACGGGCTCGCCATCTCGACGATGGGGACCTCGCTCTTCACCTCGAGGGACAGGCCGAACTTCCCGCGCGTCCTCGCGTCCGCGTCGCGCCGCGTGACGGTCGCGAGCGGATAGACGTACGTCGCCCAGTCGTCGTCGAAGTCGAGCTCCTGGTAGTAGGACACCCGCACCCGCTGCTCCGCGCCGGGGGCGATGGGGAAGATCCGCATCTCGAAGCGCTTGTAGTCCACCTGCTCGAGGAGCCCCGGGTCCCTGCGCGTCTGCTTGTAGCTCTCGTAGATCTGGCGGGCGCGCTCCTTCTCGACGACCTCGCCGACCATCTCCTTCCCGCCGATCCACATCGTGAACCCCGAGACGCTCGCGTCCTTGGGGACCGGGAACGTGTAGAGGGCCTCGACGACCCGGTTCTCCTTGTTGCGGAAGACCTGCTCGATCTCCGTGACGGCGATCCCGTTCGAGATCGCGGCGCGCACCTCGTGCGACTCGATCTCGAGGGCCCCGCCGAAGCCGCCCTCGGCGATGAGGAGCCCGGCGGCCCCGGCCCGCGTGCTCCCGAGACCCACGACCGCCCCCACGACTGCCAGCGCGGCGGCGAGCCGCGCGAGCCCCCACACCCCCGCCCCGCGATCCGCTGTCTTGGACGTCGACTTCATGGCGTGCCTCCTGTGAAGGTTCCCAGTTGTGGGGCCACCCCGCTGGCGGCCCCGCGAGCGCGAGGGAACAACTGCCGTGCCACGCCGCGCGGTCGCGGGAGGCCGTGGCGCGGCCAGCGCTTGCGCGCTCCGGCGGCCGGCGGCGCCAATCGCCTCCCGGTTTCCGGTGGGCATCGCTTGTACGGCGAGGTACATTGCCTGCCCGGGCCTGACGGTCCGGACCCCGGAGGCCCCCATGGCCCTCTTCCACGCCCAGGAGCGGCGGCTCGCCGCCGCCGTTTCGGCCCTCGCCTACGCGAACCCCTTCCTCCCCGAGCGCATCGCCCAGGAGCGGGCCGCTCTCGGCGCCGAGTTCGACGAGCGGCACGCCTCCTGGAACGTGGAGCCCGGGGGCGCCGACTTCCAGCCCAACGTTGCGCGGATCTGCGAGCGCACCTCGCGTCTCCTCGAGGCGGCTCGCGGCCGGCTCCTCGAGCGCGCCGAGGCCTCCCCCGCCGAGCTCGCGCTCTACGAGGACCTCCTCCTCTTCGTCCTCTACCACCGCCACCGGCTGGGCTTCGACGACACGATCGCTGGCGGCGCCCCCCAGGGGCGGGGCATCACCGCCCTCCACGAGGCATTCGCCGCCGACGCCGAGCGCTTCCTCGCGATCCCGCTCCTCGCCCTCCCGGCCCGCGAGGAGCTCGCGCACCTCTTCGCCTGCTTCTTCCAGCTCCGCCGCGCCTTCCAGAACATCCACCGCTTCATCATCGGCGCCTCGGCGCCGGCGGTGCGCCTGCGCGCCGCGGTCTGGCAGTCGATCTTCACGCACGACATGCGGCGCTACCGCCGCTCGCTCTACGGCCGCATGGCGGACTACACGACCCTCGTGACGGGGCCTTCGGGCACGGGGAAGGAGCTCGTGGCCCGGGCGGTGGGCCTCTCGCGCTACATACCCTTCGACCCGCGCCGCAGGGCCTTCGCCGAGGACTTCGCGGGGTCCTTCCACGCCCTCAACCTCTCGGCGCTGAGCCCCACCTTGATCGAGTCGGAGCTCTTCGGCCACCGGCGCGGCGCTTTCACCGGGGCCGCGGGCGACCACGCGGGCTGGCTCGAGGTCTGCCCCCCCATGGGCACGGTGTTCCTCGACGAGATCGGCGAGCTCGACGCCGCGATCCAGGTGAAGCTCCTGCGCGTCAGCGAGACGCGCGCCTTCAGCCGCCTGGGCGAGACCGAGGCGCGCCGCTTCCAGGGGAAGATCATCGCCGCCACGAACCGGGACCTCTCCGCCGAGATGCGCCGCGGGCGGTTCCGGGAGGACTTCTACTACAGGCTCTGCTCCGACATCATCGTCACCCCGTCGCTCAAGGAGCGCCTGTCCTCGGAGCCCGGCGAGCTCGGGATGCTCGTCCTCCACCTCGCGGGGCGGATCGCCGGCGAGGAGGCGCCCGCCGTGGCGCGCGAGGTGGAGGCCTGGATCGGCGCGCACCTCGGGCCCGGCTACGAGTGGCCCGGGAACGTCCGGGAGCTCGAGCAGTGCGTGCGGAACGTGCTCATCCGTCGCGAGTACCGGCCCAGCCGCGCCGCGAGCCGCGAGCCGGACGACCCCGTCGAGGCCTTGGTCGCCGCCCTGCGCGCCGGGGAGCTCAGCGCCGAGGAGCTCCTCCGGCGCTACGCCACGCTCGTCTACGCGAGGACGGGGAGCTACGAGCAGGCGGCGCGCGACCTGAAGCTCGACCGGCGCACGGTGCGCTCGAAGGTCGACCGCCAGCTCCTGGAGAGGCTGCGGCGCGGCGGGGGCGGCGGATGGAACAAGTAGCGGCTGGCACGGGTCTTGCTCTCTCTGGACCCCCGGACCTTCGGGAGGCGCTGGCTCGAAAGGAGGCCAGGAGTTGCCGGAGCTCGTCATCTACTTCGCCCTCGCGCTCGGGCTGATCGCCCTCGTCGGGCACGGCCTCTGGCTCCTCGCAGGCCTGGCCGTGCGGGCGCTGCTCGGGTGGCCGGTGCGGCCCGCCCCGGCGCCCCCGCCTCGGGTCGATCCCGCGCCTCGGCCCAGCCGCGCCCGCGACCTCGAGATTACCCTCGAGACCCTGTGGAGGCTGCGCTTGGAAGACCGGATCGACGGCGAGACGTACCGCAAGCTGAGCGAGGCCGTCCGCGCCGAGCGGCTGCGGATCCTCCGCGGTCCCGTCGAGCCCGCGCCGGATCGCGCGGCCGTCCCCGCCGTGCCTCCGCCCGAGCCCACGTCCCTGCCCGAGCCCACGCCCGTACCCGTGCCCGCGCCACTGCCCGTGCCGGCAGCGGAGCCTTTGCCGGTGCCCGAATCCTCACCGGTGCCCGAGGCCGCGCCGGCAGCCGTGCCCGTCCCCGCGCCCGAGCCCGCCCCTGCGCCTCCGCCCGCCCCGCGCCGCGCCCTCGGCGAGGTGCTCGCCGCCTTCCTCGAGGAGCGCAATATCCGCTGGGGCGAGCTCATCGCGGGGATGATCATCGTCGTCTGCTCGACGGCGCTGGTCCTGAGCCTCTGGGAGGCCATCGCGAGCCGGCCCGTGGGCAAGCTCCTCACCTTCGTGGGGACCAACACGGCCCTCTTCGGCGCCGGCCTCTTCATGCACCGGCGGTGGAGGCTCCCCATGACGACGCGGAGCATCCTCGTCATCGCCACGCTCCTCGTACCGCTGAACGCGCTCGCCATGGCGGCCTTCGCGCTTCCGGGCTCCGGTGCGACCCCTGCGCTCCTCGCCGCGGGCGAGGCCCTCGCCATGGCCCTCTTCGCGAGCCTCGTCTTCGTCGCGGGCAGGTCAATCGCGCCGTCCTGGCCCGGGGCCCTCGCCCTCGCCGTGGCGGCACCCTCGGCCCTCGCCCTCGTCGCCGCGAGGCTCGGGGGCCAGCGCCTCGAGCCGGTGGCTCTCGCCGCGCTCGCCGGCGCGGTCCTCGCGGCGCACACCGGTGCAGTCGCCTGGGCCGTCGCCACGGCGCGCGCCGGACGCGGTTTCGGCCGCGCGCAGGGCGCCGCGGCCTTCACGCTCCAGGGCGCGGGAGCCGTCGCCGCGCTCCGCGCGCTCGGGCTCCTCGCCGTGAGGTCGAGGGACCTCGCGGGCTCGCTCCCGATCCTCGCGCCCTTCCTGGGGGGCCTCGGGGCGGGGGCGCTCGCCGGCGGGCTCCTCGTGTGGCGGCGTACGCGGCACCCGCGGCTCGCGGCCCAGGCGACGGCGGGGATGGCCGCGGCGCTCCTGGGCGCCGTCCTCCTCGCGGCATCCGTGGCCCTCGCCTGGCCGCGCCCCTGGGCCCTCGTCGCGGCGAGCCTCGTGGGCTTCGTGTCCCTCACGGCGGCGGCCGTCGGATCGCGCCTCCCGGCGGCGCACCTGCCGGCCGCGGCCTTCCTCCTCGCCGCCTACCTCGTCGCGTCCCACGCGCTCCTCGGCGGCATCGGGTGGCTCGATCGAGACCCGCTCGCCCTCGCGCGGTGCCTCGCCTCGGCGCTCTCGGGGACGCTCCTCGTCCCGCTCGCGGCGCTCGCCGCAGGCGCGGCCGCGGGCCTCGCGCGGAGAGGCCGCCGCGACGCGGCGCGAGGGCGCGCCATAGCGGCCGCCGGCGTGGCTGCCGTCAGCCTCGTCCTCGCCACGGCGTTCGGCTTCGGGCGGGGGGAAGACGGGGGCGCGACCTGGACCTACGCCGCGTACGCCGCAGCCGCCCTCGCCGACGCCGCGATCGCGGCCGACCGCGCCCCGCTCTGGGCTCGCCGCGCCGCGTGGGCCGGCTCCGCGCTCCTCCTCCTCGCCCTCGCCCAGGGGCTCGCGTACCGCTACCCGGCCCTCGACGCGCCCTGGCGCGCGGCGCTCCTCCTCCACGCGAGCTTCGGCGCCGGCATGGCCCTCGCGCTCGACGCCCGCGGCGGGCAGCCGCACCGGGACGCCTTCGGGCCCGCGCTGGCCGGCTCGGCGGCCCTGACGTCGGCGGCGGCGGCCGGACTCCTCCTCGTGAGTCTCTCCGTCCCGCACGCGGGCCTCCTCGCCTCCCAATCCCTCTGGCTCGCACCGATCTGGGCCGCGCTCGCTCTGCGGGCTCGGCGCCCCTGGGTCCTGGCGGCGGCCGAGGCGGCGACGCTCCTCTCGGCCTGCCTCGCGGCGGCCGCGTGGGCCTCGGGGAGGGATTGGTTCGCCGTGCACGGAGGCGGCCCGCGAGCGCTGCTCGACCCGCGGGCGCTCGAGGCCCAGGGGATCGCGCTCTGCCTCGTGCTCCTGGCGTGGACCGGAGCGCGCTTCCTGGGCGGCCCCGCCCCGTGGCGCCTCCTCGCCCGCGAGAACGCCGCCTCGAGGGCTCTCGAGGCGGCCGTGACGGCCGTCCTCCTCGCCCTCCTCCTCGGCCTCGGCCTCCGCGGCGCCTGGCCCGGGGTCGTCCAGGAGCTCGCGTCCTCGGGGGCCCGGGCGGAGCGCCTCATCGGGCGGGACGAGTACTGGCACGCCTCCGGACCGGGGGCGTGGGCGTTCCTCGCGTCCCTCACCGCGGTCCTCGCCGCGGGCTTCCCGGAAGGCTGGGCCCGCGCGCGCGTGCGAGGTCTGGTCCTCGTGGGCGCCGCCGCCTGCCTCATCCTCGCAGGGCCGTTCGACGCCGAGCGGGCGGGCGCGTCGGCGCTCCGCTGGAGTCTCGCGGCGTTCTGGCTCCTCGCGTCGGGGCTCATCTGGGGACGCGCGCGGCTCCCGCGGCTCGCGCCGCTCCTCCTCGGCTCCCGAGATGTGCTCCTCGTCGTGACGGCGGGACCCGTCCTCGCCCTCAGCGTGCTGTCGGCGGTCTTCGCCGCCGCGGGGGAGCCTCCGTCGGGCCCCGATGCGGCGAGCTGGCTCGGCCGCATGGGGCCGCTGGCATCGAACGCCGTCCCGCTCCTCGCCTTGAGCGCCGGCCTCGCGGGCCACGCGCTGCGCGAGCGCTCGGCGAGCTTCGCCTTGGCGGGCGGCCTCGTCTTGAACGTCGCGGTGACGCTCGGCTTCCTGCTGAGGGTCCTCCTTGCCGGCCGTCCGCTCGGGAGCGTGGAGCTCGTGCGCCTCCTCCAGGTGAACGGCGTCGCCTCGGGGCTCTTCGCCCTGGGCTGGCTCGCGGTCGTGCATCGCTGGGGCGGGACGCAGCGCTCCCCCGGGCTCCTGCGCGCCCAGGTCGCACTCGCCGCGGCCCTCGCTGCGCTCCCGATCGTGGAGGCGGCCGCGTGGCTCGTCGTCGCTCCGGAGAACGTGACGGCGGAGGCGCTCGAAGCGGGGACCGTGCTCGGCTGCACCGCGTCCGGCCTCGCTCTCGCCTCCGCGGGCTGGCTCCTGGGGGCCGCGGCGCCGGCGTGGGCCGTCGCGGCGGGCCTCCTGGCCCTCGCGGGCCTCTCGGCCTCCGCCGCGGTACAGCTCGATCGAGGCTCGTGGCTCGCCTACCGTGTCCTCCTCGCGGGCACGGTCGCCGCGGCAGCCCTGACGGCCTGCGCCGGCTGGCTGCGCGGCCGCCTGGGCCGCGGCGCGCGCGACGCGGCAGCGGAGGCTCCCTTCGCCCGCGCAGCGTGGGCCGCCGGGGCCCTGGCCGTCCTCCTCTCGCTGCGCGCCCTCGTTGAGTACCCGGGCTGGCCCTGGCCCACGGTCCTCGGCCTGTGCGCCACCGGCCTCCTCGGTGCCGCGCTGGCCTTCTGGCGGGGCGCGGGAGCGCACCTCCTCGCGGCGACGCCGCTCTTCAACCTCGCGGCCACGGTCGCCTGGCTCGCCGAGGTCCCATCGCTCCGCGGCCTCGACCTCCTGCACGTGAACGTCCTCGCCCTCGCGCTGCCGGCGCTCCTCGCCCGCGGGCTCGCGCTCCTCCTCGCGCGCCCTGGCGGCCGCAGCGGGGCCATCCTCGAGTGGAGCCACCACCGGCTCGCGGCGCTCGCGGCCGCGGCGGCCGTCGCCGTCGGCGTGGCGGTGGCCCTCGCGAGCGATGCGGCCGGTCACCCTCGCCTCGACCGCGCCGCGGGCCTCGCGTGGGCGGCCTGGGGGACCTCCGTCGCCCTCGCAGCCGCGTGCCTCCCCGATCCTCGCGCCGCGCTCGCCCCGGCGGGCCTCTTCGTCCTCGGTCTCGCGGGGATCGGGCTCGCCCTCGACCGCCTGGACCTCGGCGCCCCCTCGCTGACCTGGACCGCCGCCGTGGTCCTCCCCCTCTACGCGCTCGCCGCGGGGGCGGCCGCGCACCGCCTCGGAGGCCTCTCCAGGATCCGCGTCCTCGCGGGCCTCGGGATCGCCTGCGGCCTCCTGGGCTCGATCTGGACCGCGCTCCGCCTCGAAGGCCCGGCCATCGGCGCCTCGGAGGCCGGGGCGACGCTCCTCCGCCTGGCGGCGGCCACGGCGGTCTTCGCGGGAGGCGCCGCCGCGGCCGTGCTCTCCTGGGGCGCCGAGGCCCTCGGAGGCCGGAAGGCCGCGCTCGGGCTCGCCGCGGCCGGCTCCGTGGCGTGGGCCTGGGCGTGGCTCGCCCCTCACGGGATGTTCGATGACGTGCCCCACCGCGCCGTCCTCTGCATGACGGCCCTCGCCGCGGCGGCCTCGTTCGCGGGCATCCTCGCCGTGAGGCTCGCGGCCAGGGGCGGCCCGAGAGCCGAGGCCCTCCGCTGGCTCGAGGCCGCGCGCGGCGCCCTGCCAGCTCTGCTCGCGGCCGCCGGGGCCTCGCTCGCCGCCGTCTTGCTCGCCGAGGTGTCCGGCCAGCTCCGCTCGGGGCAAGTGTTCCTGGCGACTCCCGCCGTGGCCGCCGTCGCCGGGACGCTCGCGGCCCTCGCCGCGGCCGCCGCGACCTTCGCCGCCGTGCCGCGCCTCGATCCGCTCGCCGTCCCCGAGCGGCGCCGCGGCCTGTACGTCTACGGCGCGGAGGCCCTCATCGCCCTCCTCTTCGTCCACGTCCGCCTCGCTCGCCCCGAGTGGTTCACGGGCTTCTTCACACGGTACTGGCCGCTCGTGGTCATGGCGCTCGCCCTGGCCGGCGCCGGCCTCGGCGAGGTGCTGCGACGGCGCGCCCTCAACGCCCTCTCGGAGCCCCTCACGCGCACGGGCGCGTTCCTGCCGCTCCTCCCGGTCCTGGGCTACTGGATGAGCGACTGGGTCCCCCGTTCCGGTGCGGGTTACACGCTCCAGCTCGTCCTCGTGGGGCTCGTCTACCTCGCGCTCGCCGTAACCCGCAAGTCCTTCGGCTTCGGCCTCCTCTCGGCCCTCTCGGCGAACGGCGGACTCTGGTTCTTCCTCCACGACAAGGAGGGCTTCCGGTTCCTCGAGCACCCCCAGCTCTGTCTCGCCCCGGCGGCGCTCTCGGTCCTCCTGGCCGCGCACTTGAACCGCGAACGCCTCGGCGACCAGCGGACCGCCGCCGTGCGCTACGGCGCGCTCCTCGTGGTCTACGTCTCGTCGACGGCCGACATCTTCATCGCCGGCGTCGCGGAGTCGCCCTGGCTGCCCATGGTCCTCGCGGGGCTCTCGGTCTGCGGCCTGCTCGCGGGGATCGCCTTCCGGGTACGTTCGTTCCTCGTCCTCGGCTCCACGTTCCTCCTCCTCGCGCTCCTCACCATGGTCTGGCACGCCTCGGCGAGCCTCGGCTGGACGTGGCTCTGGTGGGTCGCGGGCCTCGCGCTGGGCGTCGCGCTCCTCGTGCTCTTCGCCCTCTTCGAGAGGCGCCGCGAGCGCGTCCTCGAGGTGGTGGAGGAGCTGAGGCGGTGGAAGGGGTGAGCGGGCTGGGCCACGCGGCCGAGGCCGAGCGGCGCGGCCCCGACCAACCAAGCCGCCCTTGACTTGCCCCGTTCACAGCGACGAGACTCTTCCTCGGCGAACGGGGCTCCACCCACCTACCGCGGTAGTATCGCACCGAACGTTCGGTATCCAGCAGCACCAGCCCGGGA
>JACQVW010000355.1 GCA_016209535.1 Planctomycetota bacterium
GCACCGGATGGGGATCCAGGCGTTCGAGCCGGTCCTGATCGAGGGGAACGCCATCAAGATCCACCCGCTCGTCTGCGAGGGCTTCAACGCGGATTTCGACGGCGACCAGATGGCCGTGCACCTGCCGCTCTCGATCGAGGCTCAGGTGGAGGCCGCGACCCTCATGATGTCCACGAACAACGTGTTCTCGCCGGCGAGCGGGAAGCCGGTGATCGCGCCCTCGCAGGACATCGTGCTCGGCTGCTACTACCTGACGGCCTCGGTCCCGCAGCGGGAGGAGCGCATCCGGACCTTCACCTCCCCCATGGAGGTCTTCCGGGCCCACGCCGAGGGCAAGGTGGCGTACCACTCGCACATCCGGGTCCGGCTGTCCGGGGACGTCAGGTTCATGACGGAGAAGGGCATCGTGAAGGAGGAGCGCGGCATCTACGTCACGACGGTCGGCCGCGTCTACTTCAACGACATCCTGCCCAAGGGCATGAACTTCTACAACCTGGAGATGACGAAGGGGAACCTCAGCCGCGTCGTCCATGACTGCTACCAGCTTCTCGGACGGCGAGCGACCCTGATCCTCCTCGACGACCTGAAGGAGCTCGGGTTCAAGGTGGCCACCCTCTCCGGACTCTCCTTCTCCAAGGACGACCTCCGCGTCCCCGAGTCCAAGGTGAAGATCCTCCTGGCGACGCAGGGCGAGGTCGAGAAGGTCGAGAAGCAGTACCAGCGCGGCGTCATCACGGAAGGCGAGCGGTACAACCAGATCATAGATCTCTGGACCCAGGCTACGGAACGCGTGGGCCAGGACATGGTGTCGGCCCTCAAGAACGACTACCGTGAGGGCAAGCACTACGTCAATCCGATCTTCTTCATGGTCGATTCGGGCTCCCGGGGAAGCGTCGCGCAGATCCGGCAGCTCGCCGGGATGCGCGGCCTCATGGCGAAGCCGTCGGGGAAGATCATCGAGACGCCCATCAAGGCGAGCTTCCGCGAGGGCCTGAAGGTGCTCGAGTACTTCTCCTCGACCCACGGCGCCCGGAAGGGCCTGGCCGACACGGCCCTCAAGACGGCGGATTCAGGCTACTTGACCCGCAAGCTCGCGGACGTCGCCCAGAACGTCGTGATCACGGAGGAGGACTGCGGCACACTCAACGGCATCACGAAGGGCGTTATCTACAAGGGAGACAAGATCGAGGTCTCCCTCTCGAAGAGCCTCACGGGCCGGGTCGCCCGCAACAAGATCGTCGACGTGATCACCGATGATGTGATCGTCGACGAGAACCAGCTCATCACGGAGGACATCGCCAAGAGGATCGAAGGGATGGGCTTCGAGAAGATGCGGGTGCGGTCGCCCTTGACTTGCGAGAGCTCGCTCGGCATCTGCGGGAAGTGCTACGGGATGGACCTCTCGACCGGCAGGTCGGTGGAGCTGGGGCTCGCCGTGGGGATCATCGCGGCCCAGTCGATCGGCGAGCCGGGAACGCAGCTCACCATGCGCACGTTCCACATCGGCGGCATCGCCGCGAAGACGGTCGAGGAGACGCGCATCCGGTCAAAGCACAAGGGCAGCGTCAAGTTCAACAACCTGAAGGTCGTCAAGAACCCTTCGCACCAGAACGTGGTCCTCAATCGGAACGGGGAGGTGCTCATCCTCGACTCGAAGGGACGGGAGCTGGAGCGTCACGCGGTCCCCGCTGGCGCGGTTCTCCTCGTCACCGAAGGGGAGGAGATCAAGGTGGGCACCGAGATCCTGAACTGGGAGGCCCACATGATCCCCATCATCGCCGAGAAGCCCGGCCTGGTGGAGTACGACGACATCGTCGAGGGCGCCACGGTGAAGGTCGAGCAGGACCCGCACTCGAAGAAGCTGCGGAGGCAGATCATCGAGCACAAGGGGGAGCTGCACCCGCAGATCATCATCCGCGACGAGAACGGCGACCCGCTGGCCATGTACCCGATCCCGGAGAAGGCCTATCTGGAGGTCGAGCCGGGACAGAAGATCTCGGCAGGGACCCTCCTGGCCAAGACGCCCCGGGAGATCACGGGCACGCAGGACATCACGGGAGGTCTGCCCCGGGTCACGGAGATCTTCGAGGTGCGGCGGCCTAAGAACCCGGCCGTCATCAGCGAGATCGACGGCTCCGTCGAGCTCGGCGAGAAGAAGCGCGGGAAGTCGACGATCATCGTGCGGAACGAGACGGGGATGGAGGTGGCACACCTCATCCCGCACGGGAAGCACATCCGGGTCAACAGGGGGGACCGGGTGAAGGCCGGCGAGGCCCTCGTGGACGGCCCGCTCATCCCCCGCGACATCCTTCGGATCAGCGGCGAGGAGGCGGTGCAGCAGTACTTGCTGCGTGAAGTCCAGAACGTCTATCGCTCCCAGAACGTCACGATCGACGACAAGCACGTGGAGATCATCATCGCCCAGATGCTCCGCAACGTGCAGGTCGTCGAGTCGGGCGACACCGAGCTGCTCCCCGGGACGGTCATCGACAAGTTCAGGTTCCGGAAGGTCAACCAGGAGACCGTGAAGCTCGGGAAGAAGCCCGCGACGGCGGAGCCCCTCCTCCTCGGGATCACGAAGGCATCGCTGCACTCCGAGAGCTGGATATCCGCCGCCAGCTTCCAGGAGACGACCAAGGTGTTGACCGAGGCTGCCCTGGCAGGTAAAACCGACCACCTCGTCGGCCTCAAGGAGAACGTGATCCTTGGTCACCTGGTGCCCGCGGGGACGGGTTTCAAGGCGTACACCCATAAGGTGGTCAAGAAGCTGGGTGAGCCGGTGATCCCCGAAAAGCCCCTCATCCCCGAGTCGACGACACAGACTCTCAGTGAGGTGATGAGCGCTGCGGGCAGGAGCCTCGACGAGGACGACGAGGACGACAAGGACAGGTAACCGGAGATTTCCCCACCTGGGGTTCAACCTACGTCAGGAGACCATGCCAACCTTCAACCAGCTTGTCCGCAAGGGTCGCCGGAAAGTGCGGCGTCGCAGCAAGTCGCCCGTGCTGGAGTCGTGCCCCCAGAAGCGCGGGGTGTGCCTCCAGGTCAAGACCATGACGCCAAAGAAGCCCAACTCGGCGCTGCGGAAGATCGCCAGGGTCCGTCTGACGAACGGGAAGGAGATCACGGCTTACATCCCGGGGATCGGGCACAACCTGCAGGAGCACTCCATCGTGCTCGTGCGCGGCGGCCGCGTCCGCGATCTGCCCGGTGTCCGCTACCACATCATCCGCGGCACGCTCGATACGTCGGGTGTCGACACGAGGAAGCAGGGACGTTCGAAGTACGGCAAGAAACGAGGAACCTGACTCATGCCCCCGGGCCGCTTTAGGAAGTTCAAGAAGAAGACCGAGAAGACCAAGTTCAAGTTCAAGTTCAAGTCCACGGAGCGCTTCCTCAAGCCCGAGCCGCGCTACAACGACGTGGTCCTGGCCAAGCTCATCAACCAGGTCATGTACGACGGGAAGAAGACCGTGGCGCAAGGGGTCGTCTACGGGGCCATGGATATCATCGCGGAGCGCATCAAGGAGGTCCCGCCCCTGGATGTCGTCGTCAAGGCGATCAACAACGTCAAGCCCCAGGTGGAGGTGCGCTCCAAGCGTGTGGGAGGCGCCACCTACCAGGTCCCCATGGAGGTGAACCGGAAGCGGCAGCAGACCCTCGCCATCCGCAACATCATCCTCAATGCGCGGTCGAAAAAGGGGAAGCCGATGGCCCGGCGGCTCGCCGAGGAGATCATCGACGCCTACAACAACCAGGGCGCGTCGATCGCTTGGAAAGAGAACACGCACAAGATGGCTGAGGCCAACAAGCTGTTCGCGCACTTTGCCTGGTAGGGGCCGTGCCCCGTCCCCCCCTGACCCTGCCCTGAAGGGGGCGGCCTTTGGCCGGTTGGGAGCGGCGAGAGGGAGTGTATACTCTTGCACTTCATGCCCCCAGCGCTGCCCACCCGGAACATCGGCATCATCGCCCACATCGACGCCGGGAAGACCACCGTCAGCGAACGGTTCCTCTACTACTCCCACAAGGAGCACCAGATGGGCGAGGTGGACTCCGGCACGGCGACGATGGACTGGATGCCGGAGGAGCAGCGCCGCGGGATCACCATCACCGCGGCCGCCACCACCTTCGAGTGGAATGGGCACCGCATCAACCTCATCGATACGCCGGGGCACGTCGACTTCACGGCGGAGGTGGAGCGGTCGCTCCGAGTCCTCGACGGCGCCATCGGCGTCTTCTGCGGGACCGCGGGCGTGCAGGCCCAATCCGAGACCGTGTGGCGCCAGGCAGACCGCTACGGGGTTCCTCGCCTCGCCTTCGTCAACAAGCTCGATCGTGTCGGGTCCGACTTCTTCCGGGTCGTGGATGTCATCCGCGCCCGGCTCCGCGCCAACCCTGTGCCCATCCAGATCCCGATCGGCCGGGAGAAGTCCTTCGAGGGAGTGGTCGACCTCGTCACGATGCGCAGCGTGCGCTTCGACCCCGAGACCCTCGGCGAGAAGGTGATCTACGGGGAGATCGAGTCCGAGCTCGGCCAGGTGGCCGCGGAGTGGAAGGCTCGACTCGTCGAGGCTGCTTGCGAGTCCGACGATGCGCTCCTGGAGCGCTACCTCGCCGAGGGGGATGCCCCTGTGCCCATGCTCAAGGCGGCGATAAGGAGAGGGACGCTCCAACGGAAGATGACCCCGGTCCTGTGCGGGGCCGCGCTGAGGAACAAGGGGATCCAGCCGCTCCTCGATGGGGTCTGCGACTATCTGCCGGCTCCCGAGGATCTCGGGACCATCACGGGGACCCACCCGGTCACCGGGAAGGCCTGCGAGCGCCCGCTGCGGGGCGATGCGCCGCTCCTCGCCCTCGCCTTCAAGACGGTCACGGGCCCCCACGGAGATCTCGTCTACGTCAGGATCTACAGCGGTCGCCTGGCGGAGGGCCAGCAGGTGTGGAGCTCGCGGACCGACAGGAAGGACCGGGCTCAGAAGCTCTATTCGATGCACGCCAACCACCGGGAGAAGGTGCCCTTTGGCGAGGCCGGAGCCATCGTCGCCGTCGTCGGATTCAAGGAGACCTCCACGGGGGACACCGTGGCGGACCCGTCGCACAGGCTCCTCCTGGAGCCGCCGCGCTTCCCGGAGACGGTGGTCTCCGTGGCCATCGAGCCCGTGAGCACGGCGGATCGGGAGAAGCTCCTCCAGTCCCTGGAGAAGCTCGTCCGGGAGGACCCCACACTTCGGTGGCGCGCCGACAAGGAGACGGGACAGCTCGTGGTCTCCGGGATGGGGGAGCTTCACCTCGAGATCGTGAAGGAGCGGCTCCTGAGGGAGTTCAAGGTGGATGCGGCCGTGGGATCTCCTCGCGTTGCCTACCGGCAGACGATCGCGCGGCGCGCCGAGGCTGCCGGGACCTTCGAGAAGCAGATCGGGGACAGACGTCTGTACGCCAAGGTGCTCCTCGGGCTGGAGCCGGCGCCCGAGCTGGCCGGGCGCCAGGTCGTCTCCGAGCTCAAGAAGGGTACGGTGCCGCCGGAGCTTCACGCCGTGATCCAGGACGCGGTGAAGGAGGCCCTCGAGGGCGGGGGCATCCTGGGTTTCCCCCTGATCCAGCTCCGGGCCCGCGTCCTGGGAGCCGAGTTCCGTCCGCAGGAGTCGAACGCGGCGGCCTACCAGGCGGCGAGCGCCTTGGCTTTCGAGAAGGCCCTGGAGGCCGCCGAGGCGTCGATCCTGGAGCCCGTGATGCGCTTCGAGATCCAGGTCCCCGACACGTACTACGGCGCCGTCAACACGGACCTCCAGCGCCGCAGGGCAGCCATCGCGGAGGTGGACCTCGTGGACGACTTGCGGATCCTCCGGGGGCTGGTCCCCCTGGGAGAGGTCTTCGGGTACCCCAACACGCTTCGCTCCCTCTCGCAGGGGCGCGGATCGATCAGCCTGGAGCCTCACGCCTACCTGCCCGTCCCCGAAGACGTGCAGGAACGCTTCAAGATGTAGGGCCAGCCTGCGGCTCGTGTCGCGAGCTTTCGTGTTGACAGCCCTTGGGCCCAGGCTATAATGCTTCACTTTACCCCTTAGCCGGACTGTCGTTAGTTGCGGCGCTGACAGGGGTTACAACCAGCACCACAACCATCAGCACGGCCGGCAGAGCTTGCCCCGGTCTCCCGGGAAAGGCTCGTCGTGGCCCGAGGTTGGGGGCCTGTCAGCGATCAGTCTTGACTGGCGTCGAGTCCGGGCCCTCTGGGGCGGACGCGCCCTTGGGGGATCTCCCTGGCGACACTCAGGTGCGGGCTCACAGCGCCCGGGTGGCCACCCTTTCCGGCCTGCCGGCGGAACGGGGCGTGGCCCCGGAGCGCGCGCGAGCTCTCTCTGCCCCCGGAAGGGTGGCCAGGGGTGGGGGGTGCCTCCCCCGGGGTCACTCGGCGAGCGTCGGTCGCTGGATCCAGGGGGTTCTGTCCCAAAGGGAGCCTTGGCTGTCGAAGAGCGGAGCCATGAAGATTCGAATCCGGATGGAAGCGTACGACCATGAGATCCTTGACGGTGCCGCCCTCGAGATCGTCGAGACGGCGAAGCGCACCGGAGCCAAGGTCACCGGTCCCATCCCGCTCCCCACGAGGATCGAGCGCTACACCGTGAACAGGTCGCCCCACGTCGACAAGAAGTCCCGGGAGCAGTTCGAGATCCGGACTCACAAGCGCGTGATCGACATCACGGAGCCCACGGGAAAGACCATGGACGCCCTGAAGAAGATCACGATGCCGGCCGGTGTCAACGTCCAGATGAGGGCATGAGCGAGGCGAACCGTGAGTGACGCGAAGCAGACCGGCGCCAAGAGCTCGGAGAACCAGACCGTTCGCTCCCGGAAGGCGCGCCGGGCCCTCCTCGGGAGGAAAATCGGCATGACGCAGGTCTTCTCCGAGGCGGGCCGGTGGATCCCGGTGACGGTCCTGCAGGCGGGGCCGTGCACGGTCCTGCAAGTGAAGACCCCGCGGAAGGATGGCTACTCGGCGGTCCAGATTGGCTTCGGCGACTCCTTGAACCGGGAAGGGAAGCCGAAACAGCGCAAGAAGCCCCAGCAGGGGCTGTTCGACAAGCTCGGGGTCGTTCCCAAGCGGTACGTACGCGAGGTTCCCTTCGTGGAAGAGAGCGCACTCCTCTCGCGGGAAGCACCGCCGCCGCCGCCGCAGGCGACCGGTGGGGCAGAGGGTGGCGAGGCGCAGGGCCCCGTGGCGCCTGGAGCGCGGGTCGGGGTCGCCGTCTTCAAGGACGTGCGTCGCGTCGATGTCCGGGGGATCACGAAGGGTCGCGGTTTCCAGGGAGTCATCCGGAGGCACCACTTCGACGCCGGGCCCAAGAGCCACGGGTCCAAGAACATCCGCGAGCCGAAGTCGACCGGCATGCATACCGACCCCGGTCGCGTCCACAAAGGGAAGCGCATGCCCGGGCACATGGGGGCCGTCCACCGGAAGGTCCGTAACCTGGCGGTCGTGAGGCTCGAGGAGGCCGAGAACATCCTCGTCGTCGAGGGGGCCGTGCCTGGACCCAACGGCGGATACGTATACATCGAGGAAAGCCTCCGATAGAGAGCTTCAGCAAAGTCCCCATGAGCCCCACGGAACCTTCCACCCCCTCTCCCGGACCCTCGGCACCAGCCGAGAGCGCAGCTCCCCTCCTGGTCCCGGTCCGGGGCCTCGCCGGGGAGGACAAGGGGCAGCTCCCGGTGCCGCCGGAACGGCTCGACTCGCAGGGCCGGCACCCCCTCTTGAAGGAGGCCGTCGTCATGTACGAGGCCAACCGTCGCGTGGGGACCCACGCGACGAAGACCCGCAGCGAGGTCGCCGGCTCCACGAGGAAGCCCTGGAAGCAGAAGGGGACCGGCCGCGCCCGGGCCGGGAGTCGCAAGTCGCCTCTGTGGCGGGGAGGCGGGATCATCTTCGGCCCACACCCGCGCGACTATTCCTACGCCATCAACCGCAAGCAGCGGCGCCTGGCGCTCCGGGCGGCCCTCCACGCCAAGTTCCGCGACGGCCAGGTCGTGGTGCTCGATGGGCTCCGCCTCGAGGCCCCGAAGACGAAGGTGGTCCAGGCAGCGCTCAAGGCCCTCGGGGTCCAGGGGAGCTGCCTCATCGGGACCGGCTCCTCCGACAGGAACCTGCACCTATCCGCCCGGAACATTCCGGGCGTTTCTGTTTCTCCCCTGAAGGACTTCAACGCGCTCGAGGTCCTCAAGGCGCGGAGGATCGTGTTGACCCGCGAGGCCTTCGACGAGCTCTGCGGTGGCCCGGGGGCCGCTGGAGCGCCGGAAGGGAGCCCCCAGGCATGAACACCTGCAGTCTGCTGCTCCGTCCCGTGATCACCGAGAAGACCACGCGGGGGATTGAGGTGCTGAACGCGTATGTCTTCGAGGTCCGGGCCGACGCCAACAAGCTCACGGTGAGGAAAGCCATCGAGGAGACCTTCGGCGTCAAGGTGGTGAAGGTGAACATGCGGAACCGGAAGGGCAAGTTCAAGAGGCTCGGCCGCTCCTTCGGTTACGGCAAGGACCGCAAGGAGGCCGTCGTGACGCTGCGCCAGGGGGACAAGCTGGACATCTACTGATTCGCGGATTCTGACGGGACACCGACCCATATGGGCATCCGAGCATACAAGCCAACCAGCAAGGGGAGACGGTTCGGGACGGTCTCCGATTTCGAGGAGATCACCAAGACCAGGCCCGAGAAGTCCTTGCTGGTGAAGCTCAAGAGCAGCGGCGGCAGGAACAACACGGGGCGGCTCACGATGCGTCACATCGGCGGGGGCCAGAAGCCGATCTACAGGCTCATCGATTTCCGCCGGAGGAAGATCGGGGTCCCGGCCACGGTGGCGGCTATCGAGTACGATCCGAATCGCTCCGCGAGGATCGCCCTCCTGCACTACCGTGACGGCGAGAAGGCATACATCATCGCCCCGAACGACTTGAAGGTGGGGCAGGAGATCCTCTCCGGCGAGAGCGCCGAGCCCCTCTCGGGGAACGCGATGCCCCTCCGAGCCATCCCGCCCGGCCTGCCGATCCACTCGATCGAGCTGAGGCCCGGCGAGGGCGCCCGGTTCGTGCGGGCCGCCGGGACGATGGCGACGATCCAGGCAAAGGAGGGCGGATATGCCATCGTCGCGCTCCCCTCGGGCGAGGTCCGGCGCATCCACCTCGAGTGCAAGGCCACGATCGGGCAGGTGGGCAACCTCGACCACCAGAACATTTCCATTGGCAAGGCGGGCAGGAACCGCTGGCGCGGCATCTGTCCCACGGTCCGAGGCTCCGCGATGAACCCCGTGTCGCACCCCATGGGTGGCGGCGAGGGGCGGCGCGCGGGAGGCCGCCACCCCAAGTCGAAGTGGGGCGTCCTCTCCAAGGGCGGGAAGACGCGTAAGCCCCGGAAGCAGTCGAACAAGCACATCCTCCGCAGGCGAAAGTGAGACGGGAGCGAGTCCCAACGTCATGAGCCGATCCCTCAAGAAGGGGCCCTTCGTGGACCCCAAACTGCTGAAGAAGGTGCTCGCACAGAGCCGCGGCGCGGAGCAGCCGATCAAGACCTGGGCCCGCGACTGCACGATTGTGCCCGAGTTCGTGATGAAGACCTTCCTGGTCCACAACGGGAGGGATTTCAAGAAGGTCTACGTGACGGAGAACATGGTCGGCCACAAGCTCGGGGAGTTCTCCATGACCCGGATCTTCCGCGGGCACTCCGGCATCAAGAAGACCGAGGAGCAGCAGCAGGCACCCAAGTAGGAGCGAGACTGGACCCAGGCTGTCCCTGGCGGACTGGACATCGAGCATGGCCGAGGAAAACGAGAGGATCTTTCGAGCAAGCCATCGCTTCGCGAGGATCTCCGCGAGCAAGGCTCGCCTCGTGATAGACTTGATCCGCGGGGACCCCGTGGACGTGGCGCTCACGAAGCTGCGGTTCTCCCCGAAGCGCGCCTCCCCCATGATCAGCAAGGTCGTCCGGTCGGCCCTGGCGAACGCCACGCAGGCTGCGGGCCTCCAGGGGACCGATCTGGTCGTCTGGCGCGCCTTCGTGGACGGAGGGCCGTCGTGGCCGGCTCGGTGGAAGCCCCGCGCCCAGGGTCGGGCCTACCCGAGGACGCGGCGGACCTGCCACATCAACGTCGAGCTGCGGCAGGCAGCCAAGCGGAGGGCTGCCCCCCCCGCGCAGCAGGGGAAGGCCGCCTCGGAGGCGAGCGCCCAGGGGGCCGCGGGCGCGCAGAAGGGAGCCGGTAGCTGATCCATGGGACAAAAGACACAACCCACGGGATTTCGAGTCGGGATCACCGAGAACTGGCGCTCGCGCTGGTTCGCGAACAAGCAGCGCTTCGGCAAGCTGCTCGTCCAGGACAACCTCATCCGGAAGTTCATCAAGCGCGAGTACGCCGTCGCCGGCATCCCGAAGGTCGAGATCGAGAGGGACATGGAGCGCGTGCACGTGTTCCTCTATACTTCCAGGCCTGGCGTGATCATCGGCCGGAAGGGGGCCAAGGTGGACAAGCTGAAGGACGACCTCGAGAGGCTCTGCGGGCAGGAGGTCAAGCTCGAGATCCGTGAGGTCCTCAACCCCGAGATTAACGCGCAGCTCGCCGCCGAGTCGGTGGCGCAGCAGCTCGAGAAGCGGGCCGCGTTCCGCCGCGTCATGAAGATGACGATCAAAACGGCGATGGAGAAAGGGGCCCTCGGCGTGAAGCTCCAGGTCTCGGGGCGCCTCGGAGGCTCCGAGATGGCCCGCTGCGAGGCCTTCAACGAAGGGAAGGTCCCGCTGGCGACGCTCCAGGCCAACGTCGAATACGGTTTCGCCGAGGCGTACACGACCTACGGGGTCATCGGCGTGAAGTGCTGGATCTACCGCGGACCCTACAGTCACGAGGAGGGCGTCCATGCCGCTCATGCCAAAAAGGGTTAAGCACCGCAAGCAGCAGCGCGGGCGCGCCAAGGGCAACGCCACGCGCGGCAACTTGGTGGTGTTCGGAGACTTCGGGCTCCAGACCCTGGACCGCGGCTGGATCAGCGCCCAGCAGATCGAGGCGGGTCGCGTCTCGGCGTCGCACTTCCTGCACGGTGAGGGACGGATCTACGTCAGGATCTTCCCCGACAAGCCGATCTCCGCGCAGGCCGCCGAGACCCGCATGGGGAAGGGGAAGGGCGAGCCGGAGTACTACGCGGCGGTGGTGCGTCCCGGCAAGATCCTCTACGAGATCGCCGGAGTGCCCGAGGACATCGCCCGGTCGGCGCTGAACCGCGTCTGCCACAAGCTTCCAGTGCGCTGCCGGTTCGTGGAGAGGCACCACAAGGTGTGATGGGGGAGGGATCCATGACGCTGAAGGAAATGAGGGAGCTGCCGGCCGAGGCCCTCCACGACGAGATCGGGAAGGCCCGCGAGAAGGTCTTCAAGATGCGCTTTCAGGGCAAGGGCCAGGACCTGGAGAACCCGGGCCAGCTCAGGGCCCTGCGGAAGGACATCGCGCGCATGCACACGGTCCTGCGGGAGCGGACGGCGAGGTCCGGAGGAGGTACGCGATGAGCTTTGAGACTGGCGGCGAGGCATCCAGGAGCCTGAAGCTCATCACGGGCATCGTGACGAGCGACAAGATGCGGAAGACGCGCTGCGTGAAGGTGGTGCGCCTCGAGCGCCATGCGAAGTACGGCAAGTACGTGCGCCGGCACACGACCTACAAGGTGCACGACGAAACGGAGGTCTCGAAGCTGGGGGACACGGTGCGGATCGCCGAGACGAGGCCCATCTCTCGGACGAAGCACTGGCGGCTCGTCGAGGTCGTGTCCAAGTCCCGGTATGCTCACGTGCCGCTCGCGGAGCTGCCCGAGGACGTCGCCGCGCGCGGGGGATCTCCCGGGGAGGGAGCGCAGCCCATCACGGCGGGAGGTCCCGTGTCATGATCCAGTTGCGCACCAAGCTCGACGTCGCCGACAACACGGGCGTCAAGCTCGTCTACTGCATCCACGTTCTCGGGGGCACGAAGAGGAAGTACGCCCAGCTCGGAGACATCATCGTCTGCGCCGTCAAGAAGGCCATCCCGACGAGCGAGATCAAGCAGGGCGACGTGGTGCGGGGAGTCATCGTGCGTACGAAGCAGAGCGTGAGGCGCGAGGACGGCTCGTACGTGCGGTTCGACAGGAACGCCGTGGTGCTCCTCGACAACGACATGAACCCGCGCGGCACGCGCATCTTCGGGGCCGTGGCGCGGGAGCTGCGGCAGAAGAACTTCATGAAGATCATCTCCCTCGCGCCGGAGGTCGTCTGAGCCGTGTAGTTGAAGAAGATTGACCTGGTCGTCTTGATCTCCGGTGCCCTGTAGGGGAATCAGGGGAGGGTCATCCGGGTCTTCAGCGAGAAAGGGTAGGTCTTCGTCCAAGGCATCAAC
>JACQVW010000317.1 GCA_016209535.1 Planctomycetota bacterium
CCGCTACGTCGTCGAGCATCCGCCGGTGGACCTCGACCGCATCGCGCTCGAGGTGCAGCTCGACATGGTCGGCCGGGACGAGGAGGTGCGTTCTTCCGACCCCAAGGCAGCCGAGCGAGCCGCGGACAACGTGAACACGCTCCACGTCGTGGGCTCGAAGCGCCGTTCCCTCGAGCTCGACCCCTGGATCCAGGCGGTCAACGAGCACGTCGGCCTCGGGTTCGAGTACGACGAGGAGCGGGTCTACGCGCGGAGCGACCAGTACTGGTTCGCCGAGCGGGGAGTCCCCGTCGTCTTCTTCTTCGCGGGCTTCCACCCCGACTACCACCAGCCCACGGACACGCCGGAGAAGATCAACTTCGCGAAGCTTACCCGCGTCACGCGGCTCGTCTTCGCGCTCGCCTTCGAGGTCGCGGACCGCGAGAGGCGGCTCGGCGTGAACCGGTTCTGACCTTCGGAGCCCCCCCTGGATTGCGGGCCCCCGAGAAGCTACAATCGGGCCCTCCATGGCAAGGTGATTCCTAACGAACTTCGCCAAGATCCCCAAGGTCAGGAGGACCTCATGGCCTACGAGCTGCCGAAGCTACCGTATCCCTACGACGCGCTCGAGCCCCACATCGACGCCCGGACGATGGAGATCCATCACTCCAAGCACCACCAAGCGTACATTACGAACTTGAACAGCGCCCTCGAGCACTCCGCGGACCTCGCCAGGAAGCCCATCGAGGAGCTCATCCGGGACCTGAACGCCGTGCCCGAGCCGATCCGGACGGCGGTCCGGAACAACGGCGGAGGCCACGCCAACCACTCGCTCTTCTGGCAGATCATGGGCCCCGGGAAGGGCGGGGAGCCCAGGGGAGAGCTCCAGACGGCCATCGGCTCCGCCTTCGGCGGCTTCGACAAGCTCAAGGAGGCGCTCAAGCGAGCCGCCATGGGCCGGTTCGGCTCCGGCTGGGCCTGGCTCGTCCTGAACGCGGGGAAGCTCGAGGTCATGAGCACCGCGAACCAGGACAGCCCGATCATGGAGGGCAAGAAGCCGATCCTGGGCATCGACGTCTGGGAGCACGCGTACTACCTCAAGTACCAGAACCTCCGCGCCAACTACGTCGACGCCTGGTGGAACGCCGTCAACTGGGACAAGGTCGCCGAGCTCTTCCGGGGTCCGTAGGGCCCTCCGGCGGCCGCCACGTCGAGACCGCTCCGCTCTCGAGGAGGATGCCATCGAAGCCCCCGTTCCTGCATACACCTTCAGCGCGGATGACCTGAGGAGCCTCCTGGCTCCCAAGGAGCCGCCCTGCGTGTCCATCTACCTGCCGACGCACCGGCGCAACCAGGAGGCGCGTTCGGACCACATCCGCTACAAGAACCTCTGCCGGGAGGTGGAGCGCGTCCTCGCCCGCGACGTCCCGGGCGCCGCGGCCCGCGAGGTCAAGGCGCGGCTCGAGGAGCTCGACCGCGAGGAGCTCTGGGACGAGGGCAGGCGCTCGGACGGCTTCGCCGCGTTCGTCTGCCGCGGCTTCTCGTCATGCTACCGGCTCCCGGGCACGTTCCCCGAGCTTCAGGTGGTCGGGGGCAGCTTCCACACGAAGCCCTTGATTCGCTTCCTGCAGGGGAACTCCTTCGCCTATCATGTCCTCGCCGTCAACCTGCACCGCGTGGCGCTCTACGAGGGTCACGGGGACTCCATCCAGGAGGTTCCGCTGGAGGGAGTCCCGCAGGCGCCGGAGGGCGGGGAGCGGGGCTCCCCGGAGGTCTCCGGCGCCGCCCGGGGCAAGGGGGCGGACCGCTTCCACTACGGCCAGGGAGGGCCCAAGGAGCACGCCAAGGAGGAGATCGAGAAGCACTTCCGCGGCGTCGCCCGCGAGGTCTGGAAGGGCAGGCTGCGCTCCTCGGCGAGGCCCCTCGTGCTCGCGGCGGCGGCCCACCACCAGCCCATCTTCAGGAGGGTCGCCCAGATCCCCGTGCTGCTCGAGGCGGGGATCGTGGCCGACCCCGCGAAGCTCTCGCCGGAGGAGATCAAGGCGGAGGCCCGGCGAGTCCTCGAGCCGGAGATCCAGAGGCGCATCGCGAAGGTCAAGGACGAGTTCGGCCTCGCTCGCTCCCGCGGGCAGGGGAGCGACGACCTCCAGGAGGTCTCGAGGAGCGTGATGGCGGGCCGCGTGAACACGCTCATCGTCGAGAGCGGCCGGAGGATCTGGGGCATGCTGCACCTCGGCACGGGCGAGATCGTGCCGGGGGACTCGGCCAGGAACGCCTACGACGTGGACCTCCTCGACGAGCTCGCCGAGGCGGCGCTGGTCCGTGGCGCGCAGGTCTACGTCCTCGGGAAGGACGAGATGCCCACGGCCCGCGGACTCGCGGCGGTGTTCCGGTACTAGGACTGGCTCCCGAGGGCACGGCGGGAGCGTTGTCGCGGATGGGCGCTCCCGCCGAGAATTGGCCGGACGCCCCTGACCCGCCGTGTCGTCCCCGGGGCGCCGTGCCCGGGACCTGGCCGCGCGGCGCCTCGACTTGCAGGTTTCCGGCCTTCCGGGCACGAGAGTTGAAGGCTTTCCAGCCCATCGCCGGGGGGAGCCGGTGCATCCGGCGGGGCCACCCCCCGGCGACCTTCTTCTGGGAGGAAGAACCATGCTGGGATGGAGCAGAATCCAGCCGCGCAGGCTGCGGCACCTGTACGTTTCCCGTGAGGACGGCAGCTTCCTCGTCGTCGCCGTCCTGTTCCTGAGCTTCGTCCTGACCCTGGTCCTCTCCACGATGAGCGTCGTGGCGAGCCGGGTCCAGGACGTCCGGTTCTCGCGGAACCTCCTGACGGCGCGCGTCGCGGCGGAGTCGGGGATCTCCCAGGAGATCGCCGACATCAAGCAGGCCCGCGACTACGCGGCGATCCAGACCGCCTTCAACGGCATCGACGCCATCGACACGGTCTCCGCCGAAGGCTCCGGGGGCTACACCCAGACCTACGTCACGCAGCCGCTCGTCGACTCGACGGGCCGCGTCGTGGCGGAGTACGACGTCTTCGTCGATGTCCAGGGGCAAGGGGACCCCGCGACGCGGCAGGTGGACGTGTCCTGCTACGCCTACGTGCCCACCAAGGCCGACTACCTCGCGGGCGTGCCCGACGCCGTCCGCAGCGACGCCCACGTGACGGTCACCACCCAGCTCAGCGGCTCGGGGGTGTTCGACTACTCGTACTTCATCAACCACTGGGGCTGGTTCTTCGGGAACAACATCGTCTCGAACGGGAGCGTCCGGTCGAACGGGCAGTTCGACTTCGGAGGCTACTCCTCCATGGTGAACGGCAGCCCGCGCTACCTCTCCTCGGACGGCACCAAGCTCGCGGGCTACCTGGACGACAACGGCGACGGCTTGAAGGACGGGAGCGACGGGGGCGCCTACTCGGGGATGGCCATCGTCAACGAGGGCTCCGTCAAGGGCATGGGGGCCCTCAAGGTGAACCAGCACGAGTACGACGGGAGCGTCCCGATGCCGAACATCTCGGACCTCACCTACTACGAGCAGAGGGCGATCGACGAGGGCGCGACCATCTCGGTCGGGGCCACGAAGGTCTTCACGGGGGTCCTCGGGGACTCGCCGGCCGAGAAGCGCCACCTCTACCTGGAGGGGACGGCGGTGAACCCCATCCGGCTCGACGGGCCCGTCGTGGTCCGCGGGAGCGTGATCATCTCGGGCTACGTGACGGGCCAGGGGTCGATCTTCGCCGGGGGGAACGTCTACGTCCCGAAGAGCCTGGTCTACGTCAACGCGCCGGCGACGCCTCGCCCCGCCTCCAACGACCAGGCGACGGTGGAGGCGTGGCGGCAGGCCGCGGCGTCGAAGGACGCGCTCGGGCTCTACTCGGCGGAGCACATCGTGATCGGGAACTACACGGACAGCCAGTGGCAGTCCTATGTGTCGAGCTGGGTGAACCACCCCTACAACAAGTCCATCGAGGACGCGGGCCTGGACGGCATCCACAACACGAAGGCGGGGATGGACGGCGTCCTCGGCACCGCCGACGATGACACCCTCGAGGGGGACGGCACGTGGACC
Organism: Planctomycetota bacterium; assembly: GCA_016209535.1. Classification (GTDB taxonomy): domain Bacteria; phylum Planctomycetota; class UBA8108; order UBA8108; family SXIK01; genus JACQVW01. The sequence goes on from JACQVW010000317.1 coordinate 4,051, forward strand.
GTGACCCTCTACACCGCCGAGGACCAGGCGAAGGGGATCATCCCGCCGGGGAAGTCCGTGGGCGACGTGGTCCCCGGGAGCGGCGAGGACATCGACGGCGACGGGAAGAAGGACAACGCCACCCAGATGAGCGACTTCAACATCCCCAGCTCGCTCTCCTCGACCCTCTGGGACGGCAACGCCCCTCCGACGCCGACCGCCTTCTCCAGCGTGTCCACCTTGAACATCCCCCGGATCGACGCGACCCTCTACACGAACCACACCCTCGCGGCCTTGATGATCGTCCCCTCGAACCAGGACATCCAGTTCAACGGCGCGATCATCTCGAGGAACGAGTCGATCATCTACGGGGCGAGGAACATCATCATGAACCACGACGAGAGGCTCTCGGGGGGCGGCGGCGAGACTTTCGGGATGTCCGTCCCGGTCTCGTGGAAGCCCCTGACCTTGGCGAGCTGGGAGTACGACACGCAGGTCGCCCCCGAGACGCTCGCGGCCTCCGTGAGTCCGTGATCCCCGCCCTCCTCTCCGTGCCCGCTTGACGAGCCGCCGGCCGGGCGGCGATAGTACGGCCCATCGCCGGGGGGCGTTCCGCCCGGGGGAGACGCAGAGCACGGAGAGGTTCCCATGAGCGCAACGTTCCGCTCCTCGATCGCGGAGATGGTGGGCACGTTCACGCTGACCTTCGTCGGGGCCGGGGCCATCATCGCGAACGACGCCGGCGGGGGAGGCGGGATCGTCGCCATCGCCCTCGCTCACGGGCTGGCCCTCTCGATGGCCGTCTTCGCCACGGGCCACATCTCGGGGGGCCACATCAACCCCGCCGTGACCCTGGCCATGTTCGCGACGAAGCGGATCTCCCTCGCCGGCGCCGCGGCCTACATCGCGAGCCAGTGCGCGGGCGCGGCGATCGCGTCGGTCCTCCACAAGAGCCTGTTCCCCGCCGCGGCCGTCCAGGCCACGAGGCTCGGGGCGACCCTCGGCACCGCCCCGAACCAGGCGGTCCTGGGCACGGGGGGCACGCTGATCGTCGAGGCGATCCTGACCTTCCTCCTCATCACGACCATCTTCGGCGTCGCCGTCGACCCGCGAGGGCCCAAGAACGTCTACGGCTTCGCCATCGGCCTCACCGTGTGCTTCGACATCCTCTGCGCCGGCCCCTTGACGGGCGCTAGCATGAACCCCGCCCGCTCCTTCGGACCGGCCCTCGCCGGAGGGTACTGGGAGTGGCACCACGTCTACTGGCTCGGACCCATCCTGGGGGCCGTGGCCGGAGGCCTCCTGTACGACACACTCCTCATCTCGAAGGACAAGATCTCGAAGGACAAGGAAGGAGCTTGACGGAATGCCTCGTGGAATTATGATGCTTCGCTTCTCTCGCTCGGCGGGAGAGCGATCGTGACACGTGAGGCCCCATCGTCTAGCCAGGCCTAGGACACA
>JACQVW010000316.1 GCA_016209535.1 Planctomycetota bacterium
CTTCCGGCTCACCGGCTCGTTCACGCTGCTCGGCATCGGCGGCGCTTTCCTCCTCGCAAGCGTCTTCATCGGGCGCCCCTACTGCCGGTGGCTGTGCCCCTACGGCGCGCTCCTGGGGATCGCCTCGCGCGTCGCCTGGAAGAACGTGCGGATCACGCCCGACCGCGAGCTCGACTGCGGCCTCTGCGCCGAGGCGTGCCCTCACGGGGCCATCCGGGACCTCCGGGCCGTGAGGGCCACCTGCCTCGCCTGCGCGCGCTGCTACGAGTCCTGCCCGCGGCAGCGCGAGACCTGCAAGAAGGCCGCGGGCACGCCGTGCCCGCTCGCCCGCGCGGAGGCCCCATGACGACGTCGCGCGCCACGCGGGCCGCTCGGACCGCTCGGGCCGCCCGCGTCCTCGGCATCTCGAGCGGGATCGCCGCCGCCGGGGCGCTCGTGACCGCCGCGGCCCTCTACGTCGCCGAGCGCCGCGCCGAGCCCACCGAGACGGCCCTGGTGGAGTCCCTCACGGAGGAGGGGAAGGCCGATCCCGGCGTCCAGCCCAGGCTCCGCTCCGAGCTCGACCGGCAGCGCGACGCGGCGATCGCCCGCCGCAAGGCCCTCGACGCCGCAGCGGTTGTGATGCTCGCCGCCGGCGCGGTCTTCGCGGCCTGGCTCAAGTACCGTACGGCGGGGCGCGGGCCGAGGGTGGTGGCGCCCGCGGCGGCCTCGAAGCTCACCCGGCTCGCGACGGCCGGCGCCCCCGAGGCCAAGGCCGAGGCCGAGGGCGAGGCCCGCGCTGCGCCGAGCTCGCCGGACGCCGCGAGACCCGGCAAGAACGGCGGCGCCGAGATCGACCTCTCAATCGTCGACGCCGTCGTGGCCGAGGAGGGCCGCGAGCCCGACGCGGCGATCCCCATTCTCCAGGCCCTGCAGGCGCGCTACCGCTACCTGCCGCAGGCGGCCCTGCGCCGCGTCTGTGAGCTGACGCGCATCGCGCCGAGCCAGCTCACCGGCGTCGCGACGTTCTACGCCCAGTTCCGCGACCGCCCCGCGGGCGAGCACATCCTCAAGGTCTGCGAGGGGACCGCCTGCCACGTGGCGGGCGCCGCCGACGTGCGGGGCGAGGTCCGGCGCGTCCTCGGCATCCCCGAAGACCAGGACACGGATGCCGCCCGCCGCTTCACCGTCGAGCGCGTCGCCTGCATTGGGTCGTGCAGCCTCGCCCCGGTGGTGACCATCGACGACGCGATCTACGGCCACGTGAGCGCCCTCGGCGCGGGGGGCCTCATCCGGAGCTTCCTAGAGGCGGCGGAGGCCACGAACGGCTCCCGTGGGAGGCAGGGCCGGCCGCACGGCTCGCGGAAGGCCCGGGGGCCCGCGGGGTCGCGCGCCGTCGAGATCCGGGTGAGCCTCGGCTCCTGCGCCGTCGCGAGCGGCGCCGAAGCGATCCTCGAGCGCATCGAGGCGGAGGTGGGCTCCGCGGGAGGGAGGGCTCTGATCAAGAGGGTCGGCTGCAACGGCCTCTGCCACCGGGAGCCGCTGGTCGAGGTGCTCGAGGGCGGCGAGCGCCGCGCCCTCTACGGGAACGTGGGGCCGGCCGACGCGAGGAAGATCGTCCGGCGGCACCTGAGGCCGCGCGGCCTCCTCCGGAGGCTCCGCCTGGGGCTGAACGACGCCCGCCTGAGGGCCTTCGATGACAGCGCCTGGGCCCCGCTCGCCGAGCGCGAGGTCGACGCGGCGCCGTACCTCGGCAAGCAGGTGCGGATCGTGCTCGAGAACTGCGGGACGATCGACCCCCACTCCCTCGAGGAGTACCGCCGCCGCGGCGGCTACGGGGCCCTCGAGGACTGCCTGAGGCGCCGCAGGCCCGAGGACGTGGTGGCCGAGGTCCAGGCCGCAGGCCTGCGGGGCCGCGGCGGCGCGGGCTACCCCACCGGGGCGAAGTGGGACGTGGCCCGGCGCGCGCCGGGGCCCAAGAAGTACGTCATCGCCAACGGCGACGAAGGGGACCCGGGGGCCTTCATGGACCGGGCCGTGCTCGAGTCGGACCCGCACCGCGTGGTCGAGGGGCTCGCCATCGCGGCATACGCCGTCGGAGCCGACGAGGGCTTCCTCTACGTGCGGCGGGAGTACCCCATCGCCGTGCGCCACGTCCGGTCCGCCATCCGCGCGGCCGAGGAGGCCGGGCTGCTGGGCGAGGGAGTCCTCGGCACGCCTTTCCGCCTCAAGCTCCACGTCCGCGAGGGCGCCGGAGCCTTCGTCTGCGGCGAGGAGACGGCGTTGATCCAGTCCATCGAGGGCTTCCGCGGCATGCCGCGGCTGCGGCCCCCCTTCCCGGCCCAGGAGGGGCTCTGGGGCAAACCCACGGTCATCAACAACGTCGAGACCCTCGCGTGCCTGCCCTGGATCCTCCGCCGCGGGGCGGCGGCCTTCGCGGCCCTGGGGACGGCGAAGTCGAAGGGCACCAAGGTCTTCTCCCTCGCCGGCAAGGTGCGCCGCGGCGGCCTGATCGAGGTCCCCATGGGGATCACGATCCGCGAGATCGTCGAGGACATCGGCGGCGGCGTCCGGGACGGCCGGCCGCTCAAGGCGGTCCTCATCGGCGGACCGTCGGGAGGCTGCCTCCCGGCGCGTCTCGACGACACGCGGGTCGACTACGAGGAGCTGACGAGCTGGGGCGCGATCATGGGCTCCGGCGGCCTCGTCGTGCTCGACGACCGCGACTGCGCCGTGGAGATCAGCCGCTACTTCCTCCGCTTCACCCAGAGCGAGTCGTGCGGCAAGTGCGTCTTCTGCCGCGTGGGGACCAAGCGGATGCTGGAGATCCTCGAGCGCCTCTGCGCCGGTCAGGGGAGGGAAGGGGACATCGAGACGCTGGAGGAGCTCGCCGGCCGCGTGAGGCGGGGCAGCCTCTGCGGGCTGGGCCAGACGGCGCCCAACCCGGTCCTCACCACGCTGCGGTACTTCCGCGACGAGTACGAGGCGCACCTGCGCGAGCGGCGCTGCCCGGCGGGCCAGTGCAAGGCGCTCATCCACTACCGCGTGACCCCGACGTGCACGGGCTGCACGCTCTGCGCCCAGGCCTGCCCCGCCGGCGCCATCGAACCGCGGCCCTACGAGCGGCACGAGGTCTCGGACGACCTCTGCACCCGCTGCGGCATGTGCGTGACGGCGTGCCCCGAGGGGGCCATCGAGGTGCGCTGACCATGCCGTCCCTCACCATCGACGGCCGCAGGGTCGAGCTCCGGGGAGGGGAGACCATCCTCGCCGCGGCCCGCCGCGCCGGGATCGAGATCCCCACCCTCTGCCACGTCGATGGCCTCCCGCCGTCGACGTCCTGCTTCCTCTGCGCGGTCCAAGTGCACGGCCGGCCGACCCTCTCGCCCGCCTGCGCCATGCCCGCGGCCGACGGCATGGTCGTGGCGACGGACTCGGAGGACATCCGCGCCTCGAGGAAGATGGCGCTCGAGCTCGTGCTCTCCGACCACATCGGCGACTGCGTGGCCCCCTGCCGCGCCACGTGCCCGGCGGGGCTCGACGGACCCGCCTTCATCGCCTGCATGGCCCGCGGCGAGCACCGCAGGGCCGCCGAGATCGTGTCCGAGGGCCTGGTCCTGCCCGCCTCGCTGGGGCGCATCTGCCCGCGGCCCTGCGAGGCGGCCTGCCGCCGCCGAGATCTCGACGGGTCGCTCTCCATCGGCGCCCTGCACCGCTTCTGCGCTGACCGCGACCTCGCGTCGGGCTCGCCCTACGTGCCCGCCCGGGAGGGCCCCACGGGGAGGCGCGTCGGCATCGTGGGCGCCGGGCCCGCCGGCCTGGCCGCGGCGTACCACCTCCTCGTGCGAGGCCACGCGGTCGAGATCTTCGATGCCCACGCCCTGCCCGGGGGGATGCTCCGCTACGGCGTCCCGGCGTTCCGCCTGCCCCGGGAAGTCCTCGACGGGGAGATCGCCGTGGTCCGCGCCCTCGGCGCCGAGCTCCGCATGGGCCTCAAGCTGGGCCGCGACGTCCGCCTGGACGACCTGCGGCGGGACTTCCACGCCGTCTTCGTCGCCCTGGGGGCCCAGGGGTCGCGCGGGCTGGGCATCCCCGGCGAGGAGCTGGCCCTGCCGGCGGCGGACCTCCTCGAGAGGACCGCCGAGGGGAGGCCGCCGGAGCTCGGAGGCGAGGTCGTGGTGCTCGGCGGCGGCTCGGTCGCGATGGACTCGAGCCGCACCGCGGTGCGGCTCGGGGCGCGCTCGGTGGTGGTCTTCTACCGCAGGAGCCGCCGCGAGATGCCCTGCCTCCCCGCCGAGGTGGAGGCCGCCGAGGCGGAAGGGGTCCGCGTCGAGCCCTCCGTCGCCCCCGTGCGGCTCGAGCGGCGCGGCTCGGGCCGGCTCCTCCTCACGTACGTGCGCACCGAGCCCGGCGAGCCCGACGCGAGCGGCCGCCGGCGCCCCGTCCCGGTCCCGGGCTCGGAGACCGCGATCGAGGCCACATGCGTCGTCGCCGCGGTCGGCCAGTCCGTCGAGACCGACGGCGTCCTCGACTGCGACTGCCTCCGGCCCTCGGGGGACGGGATCGCGGTGGATCCCCGCACCCTGGCCACGAGCATCGAGGGCGTCTTCGCCGGCGGCGACGCCGTCACGGGCCCGGACCTCGCCGTGCGGGCCGTCGGCGCCGGGAAGCTCGCGGCGGCCTCGATCGACCAGCACCTCAGGGGCCTGAAGGTCGTGGGCGACCCGGGCCTCCTCAACGTCCTCATGGGGAGGCTGGACGGTGCCCAGTTCGCGGCGCTCTTCCCCGGCGCGGCGCGTTCGCCCCAGGCGGCGATGCCCGAGCTCGTGCCCGGTCCGCGGCGCGCGTCCTTCGACGAGGTCGAGCTGGGCCTCGCCGAGGCCGAGGCGGTGCGGGACGCCGCCCGCTGCCTGGGCTGCGGCTGCGCCAGGGCCCTCGACTGCCGCCTCCGCGTCGAGGCCACGCGGCACGGCGCCGATCTCGCCCGCTTCCGCGGTGAGCGCCGCCCACCCTGGCGCGACGCGACGCACCCGCTCGTGGTCTACGAGCCGGGGAAGTGCATCCTCTGCGGCGCCTGCGTCCGCGCGGCCGAGGAGGCCCGCGAGCCCGTGGGGCTCTCCTTCACGGGCCGCGGCTTCGAGCCCGCCGTGGCGCCCTGCCTCGGCGCCGCCATGGCCGAGGGCCTCGCCGCCGCAGCCCCGCGGGCCGCCCAGGTCTGCCCGACGGGCGCCCTGGCGCTACGGTCCGGGGCGCGAGGAGGGTGCCGCCAGGGGTGACCGGCCCGGTAAGGTCTGCCGGCCGGCGCCCGCCTGTGACCCGAGGCACAGCGATTGCAACGGCAGGACGGACGTGTGTCGGGGCCGGGGCTGTGACACCTGGCACCGACCCGGATGGGTGTTTTCCCACCCGCCGCGTGACCTTTTTCACAGGGCCCTGGAAGGAGGAACCGTCCATGCAGTCTCAGCCCTCGAGAATCTCGCCGGCCATAGCGCCCCGCCTGGCGGCCCGCTGGAAGCTCCTCGATGAGGAGCCCGATGCCTGCTGCGTCGTGAGCCGGCGCATGGAGCTCCTCTACTTGAACGACGCCGCGAGGCCCCTGGTGCCGATCCCGTGGTTCGGCAAGCGCTGCTGGGAGGTGTTCTCGGTGGCCGATGGGAGGTGCGGTTCTCGGTGTCCCGCGGTGCGGGCCGCCGCCTCGGGCACGGAGCCCATCTACTGCGAGGAGACGCTCTCGCCCGAGAGCGAGTCGCCGGCTCGCCGCGGGGTCGCCGTCGCGCCCATCCGGCCTGCGGGCGCGGACGGCGAAGGGGCCATCCTCGTCCTCCGTCCCAAGCTTCCGGGCACGGAGCAGGAGGCCTTTCAGAACGAGCTCTTGCGCCGGGCCTGCGCGCTGCGCTCGTCTTCGAAGTCCAACGGCTCCGGTGCCGCGGTCGCCGAGGCTCGCGAGGACCGGGCCTTGCCGGGCCTCTCCCTTCCCGAGGCTCGGCGCTTCCTTGCGGAGGAGACGCCGTTCCGGGCCGCGCCGCAGGACGTGATCGAAGCCCTCGCCGCGGTGGCGTTCCAGAAGGTCGTGCCGAAGGGCTGCTGCCTCTTCTCCATGGGCCAGCCCTGCGACACGCTGCACGTGGTCGCCTCGGGCACCGGCGTCATCGTCCTGCTCGCGCCCGACGGCCGCCAGCGGGTCCTCGATCGGGCCCGCCGCGGGGACGTCGTGGGAGCCGCGCCCTTCTTCGAGGGGCGCGAGCACCCCGCGACCTTCGTCGCCGAGAGCGACTGCCAGGTCCTGAGCTTCCCCCGCGACCAGCTCCTCCGGCTGCTCGGGGCCGAGCCCGGCCTGTGCCTCTGCCTCCTGCGGAGCCTCGCCGGGCAGCTCAGGAGGGCCTCTTGCCTGGTCGAGCAGATCTCCTTCGAGCACGTCCAGCAGCGCCTGTGGAACCACCTCTACGAGGAAGCCAGGGCCTCGGGCGGCGGCCAGTACCCGCGCGTCCTCGCGGCGATGCCCACCCGCGAGAGCATCGCGCGGGCGATCGGCACCGTCCGGGAAGTGGTCTCGCGAGGCCTCTCGCGCCTCTCGAAGACCGGGAACCTGCGGATCGACGGGCGGCGGCTGACATTGCTGAGGCCGCCGCCGGACGCGTGAGATCCGCCTCCGAAAGACTCACTCCTTCCTCACCGTCTCGAGCGCCTCCTCGATCGACGCGATGCCCTGGATGACCTTCTCCATGGCGTCCTTGTAGAGTGGGATCATGCCGTTCGTGATCGCCGCCTCCCGCAGCTCCTCCGCCGTGGCGCCCCGGGAGATGAGCGACTTGAGCTCATCGTTGAACGTCATGACCTCGTGGACGCCGATGCGGCCCTTGTAGCCCGTGCCCTTGCAGCGGTCGCAGCCGCCCGGGCGCGGCCCGAAGATCCGCTCGGGCTCCTGGAGGCCCAGGGCGAAGGTCTCGTAGAGGCTCGGCATGCGCTCCACCTTGCACTTCGTGCAGAGGCGCCTCATGAGCCGCTGCGCGCACACGACGAGAAGGGATGACGAGAGGAGGAAAGGCTGGATCCCCATGTCCACGAGGCGCGTCACGGTCCCCGGGGCGTCGTTCGTGTGGAGGGTCGAGAAGATGATGTGCCCCGTGAGCGCCGCCTCGACCGCGATCTCCGCCGTCTCCTCGTCGCGGATCTCCCCCACCAGGATCACGTCCGGGTCCTGCCGCAGGAAGCACCGGAGCGCCGCCGCGAAGGTGAGCTCGATCTCCTTGTTCATCTGCATCTGGTTCACGTTCGGGAGCATGTACTCGATCGGGTCCTCCGCCGTCTGGATGTTGACGTCGGGTCGGTTGAGCTCCGAGAGCGCGGAGTAGAGCGTGGTGGTCTTGCCCGAGCCGGTGGGGCCCACGTGGAGGACGAGGCCGTAGGGCTTCTGGATCATCTCCCGGTAGACGCGCAGGTTCCACTCGCTGAAGCCCATCTTCTCGAGGCCGAGGCTCGTCGCGCCCTTGTCGAGGATCCTCATGACCACCTTCTGCCCGTAGGCGAGCGGGGCCGTCGAGACCCTCAGGTCGATGTCGAGACCGGTCCTCGAGAACTCCTTGAACTTGATCCGGCCGTCCTGGGGGAGGCGGTTCTCGGTGATGTCCATGGACCGGGACATGATCTTGAGGCGGGAGACCAGGGCCCGGCTCAGCTCGAGGGGGAAGGCCATCGCCTCCTGGAGGCTGCCGTCGATCCGGTAGCGGACCTTCACCTCGTACTCGAAGGGCTCGATGTGGATGTCGCTCGCGCCCCGGGCGCAGGCGTCCTCGATGATCCTGTTGGCGAGCTGGATCACCCGGTCGGACTGCTCGCTCTCGGAGACGGGCGCCTCGTAGCGTGCCTCGGTGGGAAGGAGGGAGCCCGCGGCGAACCCCTTCCTCCCATCCTCGGCGGGCGCGGCGTCGCGAGCCGACGTGAAGGCGCCGGCGAGGACCTTGCGGATCGCGCCCTCGGGCGCCACGACGATCCCCTCCACCTCGAGGCCTGTCTTCGACCGGAATGTGTCGCGCGCGAGGATGTCGAAGGGGTTCGCCATGGCGACCTTCACGCCTCGCGCAGAGGTCCTCGAGAGGGGCAGGAGGCAGCACCCTCGTAGGACATCCTCCCCAGCCGCGGCGAGGAGATCCGGCTCGGGCCTCCAGCCCTCGGGGATCTCGAGGAACTCGAGCCGCGCGAGCCGGGCGACGAATCGCGCGAGCTCCTCCTCGGTGAGCTCCGCCTCGGGGTCGGCCGCCTTCACCACGGCCTTCGCGGCGTAGCGCGCCACCTCGGCGAGGAGCTCGAGGTCGGCGGCGGAGAAGCCTTCCGCCGAGGGGAGGCCGCCGCCGGTCTTGTTGACGACCGTGAGGGTCCCCACCGCCCGGCCCCCGAGGACGAGCGGCGCGGCCATGACGGAGCGCACGGCGAAGCCCGCGAGGCTCGCGATGTCGTCCTCGATGTCCAGGCCGACGGCTGCGTCGCCCTCCGTGACGGCGGCGGCTGCTGCGGCGAGCGGCCGGAGGCTCGCGACGGCCTTGCCCGTCACGCCCTGGCCCGCGGCGACGCTCGCCGGCCTCGCCTCGCCGGGGCCCCCGGAGCGCTTCGCCGGGCTCGCGGGCCTCTCGGCGCCGAGGAGCCGGGGGACGTGCACGTCGCGGAGGTGGATCCGCGAGCCCTCGCCGGCGAGGCAGACGAGGACGCCCTCGGCCCCGACCGCCTCGAGGAGCCTCTGGAAGGTGGCCTCGAGGGCTCCCTGGAGGTCCGCCTGGCCCAGCTTGCGCTTCGAGACCAGCGGCCGAAGCAGCGCGTGCAGCACGCGGTCCGAGTCCACCTTGCGGTCGGCCGCGACGAGGGTGCTCTCCGGGCTCATCGGTCGCTCTCTCTATCTCCTTCCTCCATCCCTCTTCCTTCGAGCCCCGGGGCCGGAAACTTGAGGGACCGTCCTTGGCGGCGGTAACCCTCGGGTATTCAGGGCAGGTCCCGTCCGGGTCGATGGATATGCATGGCGAGGATAGACGGCCTCTTCTCGGCCCTCGTGAAACAGGGTGGCTCGGACCTCCACCTCAGCGCGGGCGCCCCCCCGATGGCGCGCATCCACGGCGACATGCGCCTTCTGGGCGACGCGCTCCTCACGCGCGACGACACGGCCGCCCTCATCCTCGAGATCCTGCCCGAGGAGGTCCACGCCGCCTTCGAGGCCGACCACGACGTGGACTTCGTCTTCCCCGTGCCGGGCACGGGGCGCTTCCGCGCCAACGCGTTCGTGGACCACCGGGGGATCGGCGCGGTCTTCCGGTTCATCCCCGCCCAGGTCCCCGGCTTCGAGCAGCTCGGGCTGCCTCCCGCCGTGCGGTCCTTCTGCTCGGCGCCCCGCGGCATCGTCCTCGTCACGGGCCCCACGGGAGCCGGGAAGTCCACGACGCTCGCAGCGATGATCGACGAGATCAACAGGACGCGCAGCGAGCACATCATCACGATCGAGGACCCCATCGAGTTCGTCCACGAGAACCGGAGCTGCCTCGTGAACCAGCGCGAGGTGGGGCCGCACACCCGGTCCTTCGCGCGGGCCCTCAGGGCGGCGCTGCGCGAGGACCCGGACATCATCCTAGTGGGCGAGATGCGGGACCTCGAGACGACGACCATCGCCCTCGAGACGGCCGAGACGGGGCACCTCGTCTTGAGCACCCTGCACACCACGTCGGCCGTGGGGACGATCGAGCGCGTGGTCGAGGGGTTCCCGGCCGAGGCTCAAGGGCAGGTCCGCTCGCGGCTCGCGGCGGTCCTCCAGGGCGTCGTCTGCCAGACCTTGCTGAAGCGCAAGGACGGGAAGGGACTGGTCCCGGCCCTTGAGGTCCTCGTGGCGACGCCCGCCATCGCGGCCCAGATCCGCGAGGGGAAGACGCACCAGATCAACTCCTCGATCCAGACCGGAGGCCGGCTCGGGATGACGGTCTTCAATGACTCCCTCGTACGGCTCGTGAGCCGCGGGGTCATCGACGTCGCGGTCGCGTGCGAGGCGGCGACGGACAAGGAAGGCCTGCTGCGCGGCCTGCAGGTGGCCAACGTGGCCTTCGACCCCTCGGCCCTGAAAGGAGGCTCGCCGGCGCCCGCCGTCGAGAAGGCACGATGACGATCCACCAGGAAGCGGCTCCCGCGACGGGGGAGACGATGTTCGAGACGCGCATCCAGAGCGACCTCGGCCTGCTCGCGCCCCTCGCCATCCGCGTCACCTCGGAGCTCGCATCGAGAGGCTGCATCTCCGAGGAGGACCGGGACAAGATCGAGGTCTGCTGCGAGGAGGCGCTCAAGAACGCCATCGTGCACGGCAACCGGGAGAACCCCGGGCTCGTGGTCAGCGTGCGCCTCTTCCGCGAGGGCGAAGGCTGGGGGATCCTGGTCCAGGACCAGGGGAAGGGATTCCAGGACAGGAAGCTCCCCGACCCCGAGGACCCCATGTTCCCCTGGAGGGACAGCGGCCGGGGCATCCACCTCATGCGCCACCTCATGGACTCCGTGGAGTTCTACGCCGGAGGGAAGCAGGTCGTCCTGTCCAGGCGGTCCGGGACGCGGGGCTCGAGGAAGCAGGAGCCTGCGGCGGCGCCCTCGAGGACGGCGGCGGTCGGGACGGTGGCTGCGGCGGCGGCGACGACGATGACGACGGCGCCGGCGACTCGAGCGGCGAGGCCAGTGGCGACAGCCCAGCCCGCCGGCCCACAGCCGGCCGCGAGGACCATCAGGGACGGCGTCGTCGTGGCCCGCCCGACTCTCCCCGCGGGCGACCAGGTCTCCGTGGACGCGGCCTTCAAGCGCCTCCACGGCGCGGTCCAGACGGCCCACCTGCGCGTCCTGGTCATCGATCTGGGCGGGGTCCCGTACCTCTCGAGCCACGCGCTGGGCAGGCTCGTGGCCCTGTGCCGCACCTGCCAGCGGTTGAAGACGAGCCTCCGCGTGGCCGGGGCCAACCCCGAGGTCCGGGCCGTCTTCGCGCAGATGCGGCTCGAGGCGATCCTCCCTTGCTTCGACCGCGTCGAGGACGCCGCCACCGCGAAGGTCGGCCCGGCGCCGGAAGCGCCAGGCCTCGTGCGCCGGCCGGTCTCGTCGCCCGAGACGGCGCGCTGAGCTCAGCGCCGGCCGCCGATCGAGATCAGGTGGGTGTACGTGCGCACGTAGAGCCGTCCCCCGGCCACGGCCGGCGTGCTGCGGCTCCCCTCGCCGATGGGGTTCCGGGCGAGGAGCTTGTGCGCGCGGCTCGCCGCCACCACCACGGCCTCGCCCTCCTCGGACAGGCAGAGGAGCCTGTCCCCGATGCACACGGGGGAGCTCGAGTAGCCGCCGCCCACGCGCTCCTGCCACAGGACAGAGCCCGTGACCGCCTCGGCGCAGGTCACGATCCCCTTGTCGCTCCAGAAGAAGACGAGGCCGTCCTTCGCGACGGGCGTCGGCACGTAGGCCATCGACTTCGCGATCTTCCAGGCCGCGTGCGTCGCCGTCACGTCGCCCTTGCCTCCGAGCCTCACGGCGACGGCGAAGTTCCCGCCGCCACCGGACCCGCAGGTCCCCACGACGAGGTCGCCGGCGAGGACGGGCGACGACACGGTCCTCTTGTCGAAGACGCGCGCCTCCCAGAGGAGCGCCCCCGTGAGGGGGTCCACGGCCGAGAGCCCGTGGGCGTGGCTCGAGAAGACGATCTCCGCAGGCTTCCCGCCGCGCTCGACGACGCAGGGCGTCCCGTAGGCCGTCTCCTCGCTGCGCCGCTCCGTCCTCCAGCGCGTCTCGCCCGTCTTCCTGTCGACGGCCACCAGAAAGCTCGCACCGTCCTGCTCGTTCGCGAGGACGACGAGGTCCCCCACGAGGATGGGCGAGCTGCCATCGCCGTGCTGGCTGTCGTAGGGTCCGAGGTCTCGCTTCCAGAGCTCGCGGCCTCCGTGGTCCAAGGCCCCGAGCGTGTAGGCGCCCGGTGTGGAGAACGAGAAGTAGATCCGCTCCGCGTCGACGGCGGGCGTGCTCGTCGCGTGGGTGTTGCGCTGGTGCCTGGGGCAGGCGGCGGAGGGTGACCGCCTCGTCCATTCCGCCGCCCCGTCGGCGGCCTTCAGGCAGAGGACCATGCGCTCGGACCCGTCCGCGGTCGCCGCCGTGAGGAAGATCCGCTCGCCCCAGAGGACCGGCTGGCTGATCCCCGGGCCCGGCAGGGGGACCCTCCAGTCGAAGTCCTTCTCGGTCCACTCCGTGGGGACCGAGAAGGCGGCGCTCAGCCCGCTCCCGTTCGGGCCGCGGAACCGGCTCCACTCCTGGGCCGGGGCCGCGAGCGGAGCAAGAGCGGCGGCGAGCGCGAGCGCGGCCGCCCGCAGCGACGACGCCTTCGTGACCTCCCGCATGGCGCCGATCGTAACCGATGGCGGGCACCGGAGCCAGGCGGCATTACCGGATCCGCCGGCTCACGGTGCGGCCCGGTGGGTGAATCGCGGTCCCCATCCTACTCTTGGGCAGAGGAAGGGCCCTCTTGTCCGCAGCGAGGAGAGTTCCGGGAACCGACATGCAGACGACGTCTCCCGCCGGGGCCGCCGGCGAGCTCGCCGACCTCGTCGAGCGCTACGTCGCGCCGGAGGACCTGCCCTCGCCCGAGTGGCTCACGAGGCACCACCTCGCGGCGCCGATCCCGAGCTTGAAGGCCCTGGATCGGAGGACCCGCTTTCTCAAGCGGGCCTTCGATGTCACCGTCTCGGGGCTGCTGCTCGTCCTCCTCGCCCCGCTCCTGGCCGCGATCGCGGTCCTCATCCGGGCGACGTCGAGGGGCCCTGCTGTCTTCCGGCAGATACGGATCGGCCTCAACCAGCGGGGATCGTCCCACGATCGGAGGCGCGCGCCGCGCGCCTCCCCGCCCGGCTCCGATCGCCGCTCGGGCTCTGAACGGCGCCGGCGGCGGAGCTGGGGCAGGCCCTTCGTCCTCTACAAGTTCCGGACCATGCACGCCGATGCCGAGAAGGACGGGGCGCGCTTCACCGTGAAGGGCGACCCGCGCATCACCCCCGTGGGGAGGGTCCTCCGCAGGACGCGCCTGGACGAGCTGCCGCAGCTCTGGAACGTGCTGCGGGGCGAGATGAGCCTCGTCGGCCCGCGCCCCGAGCGGCCCGAGTTCGTCTCCGAGCTCTCCCGCGAGATCCCGGGCTACCTCCACCGCCTGCGCCTGAAGCCGGGCCTCACGGGCCTGGCCCAGGTCCTGAACGGCTACGACAACGACCTCGAGAGCTTCCGGCGGAAGGTGGCCCTCGACCTCCTCTACCTCCAGAACTGCTCCTTCTGGAACGACGTCAAGATCCTGGCGCGGACCGTGGGCGTGGTGATCACGGGGAGGGGGGCGCTGTGAGGGGTCAGGGCCGGATGTCATCCACCACATCGACCTCCCCCTTCCCCTCCGCCGCCGCCTCGACCTCCACGTCCCAGCGCACGCTCCTGACGGAGCAGGTCTTCGTGTTGCTACAACTGTAGTAGATCGCCTGCACCTCGAGCTTCCCGGGGCCCCCGACCTCGAGGGGGATCCGCGTCTCGAGGCCGGCCAGGGGTCCTCCCGCGGCCGGCGGCTTCACGCCCCCCTCCTTCACGATCACCCGGAACTGGCTCGGCGCGCCCTCGGCGAGCTTCGTGCCCTCGGGGAGCGCGATCCTCGGCGGAGCTCCGCCTTGCCCGGCGCGAGCCGCGCCGCGAGCTTCGGCCTCCGCACGGTGCCCGCGAGGTCCGGGAGGTCCGGTAGCTGGCCCCCGGTGGCCGGCTCCCTCCCCGAGGCCACCGCCGCGGCCATGGGCACCGGCACGCCCTCGAGGCGCAGGGTCGCGACCTCGCGAGCGGCGAGGTCGATCCGCCGGATCCTGTGGTTGTTCGTGTCGGCGACGAAGAGGGCCTTCCCCCACCCCGCGAGCCCCCCGGGCTCCTGGAAGCTCCCCTCGAGGACCGGGCCGTCCGCGGCGCCGGGCTTCCCCGTGCCTGCGAAGGTCTTGACCTCGCCCGTCCGGACGTCGGCGGTCTTCACCTTGTGGTTGTAGGTGTCGGCCACGTAGAGGACCCCGTCGAGGACGAGGACCCCCAGCGGGTGCTGGAAGCGCTTCCCGGGTCCCTTCCCGTCCTCGTCCCCGAAGCAGAAGAGGTCCCGGGGATTCTCGTTGCCGCCGGCGACGGTCGAGACCTGCGATTTGGCGAGGTCGATCGCGCGGACCGAGCTCGACTCGGAGTCCGCGACGTACACGACGCCGTCCTTCTCCGCGAGCCCCGACGGCTGCGCGAAGGCGGCCCAGGCGAAGGGGCCGTCGGCCTTCCGCTCGCTCCCGTCGCCCGCGAAGGGCCCGATCCTCCCCTTCTCGAGGTCGAGCCGCCAGACCTGGTGCGGCCCCGCCATGGCCACGAGGACCTCCTTCCCGCGGGCGAGGAGGTCCCAGGGCGAGTTGAGGGAGGTCCTCAGCGCCTCGAAGTCCCCCTCCCGGTCGCGTCCCTGCCTCCCGTCCCCGGCGATCGTGGCGACCGAGCCCGTCCGGAGGTCGACGCGCCGCAGCGCGTGGTTCCCCGTGTCCGCGACGAGGAGGCTCCACCCGCCGGGCGAGACGTCCGCGAAGGCGAGGCCCTGGGGCTCGTGGAGCTCGGCCTCCTCGGCAGGGCCGTCCTTGAGGCCGGGCCGGCCGGAGCCCACGGCCCGGACGAAGCGCCCCTCGAGGGTCACCGCGACCAGCCGGTGGTGGCCCGTATCGGCGATCCAGAGGCGCTCGCCGCCGGGCTCCACGGCGAGCTTCCCGGGAAAGGCAAGCTCCCGGGCGAGCTCGAGAGCCGCCTCGCGCCGGAGGGGCAGCGGCCGCGGCGCGAGCGCGCCCTTGGCGCGGTAGAAATCGAGGGCCTGGGAGACGAGCGCGTCGAGCACCCGGCGCTGCCCCTCGCCCGAGACCTGGGCGAGGAGCCTTCCATCGGGCCCCACGAGGGCGAGGGTAGGCCAGGAGCGCACGCCGAAGCCGTTCCAGATCGCGAAGTCCTCGTCGACGACCACGGGATGGGCGATGTCGTATCGGAGCACGGCCTGGCGGATGTTCCGAGCCTCGGCCTCGTTCGCGAACTTGGCCGAGTGGCACCCGACGACGACGAAGGGCTCCTTCGCGTGCTTCTCCTCGAGGTACTCGAGGTCCGGGAGGACGTGCATGCAGTTGATGCAACAGTAGGTCCAGAAGTCGATCAGGACTACGCGGCCCGCGAGGTCCTCCCGGAGCGAGAGCGGCCTCGAGACGTTGAACCACGCCCTGCCCTTCCCAAAGTCGGGAGCCTCGAACGCGAGGCTCCAGTTCTCGGCGATGTGCGCGCGGACGCGCGCCTCGAGGGGGTCCGCCTCCTCCGGAGGCTTCGCGGACTCCTGGGGTTCCCCGGGCTCCTGGGGCTCCCGGGGCTCCTGGGGCCTCTGCGGCTCCTGGGGCATGGCGGCGGGCGAGGCGGCTGGGAACACGGCGAGCAACGCGAGGAGGACCTGGACTCTGCGGCGCATTCGAGGAGGATACCGGACATGGCGCGAGGCGCAACAGGCTCCAGAGGCTCACGAGGCTTGAGAAGCTCAAGAGGCTCAAGGTCCTCATGATCGTCCTCCCCTCCCCGCGAGGCCTCACCCTGGTGCGGCAGCCGGAGCACGCCGCCATGAGCGC
>JACQVW010000318.1 GCA_016209535.1 Planctomycetota bacterium
GCCCCGCACGTGCCCCCGCGCCCCGCACGTGCCCCCGCCGTCCCTTGACACCCCGTGCCGGGCGCTCGAGAATGCGCCCGTCCTCTGCTGGTATCCCCCTCTTACAAGTTAAGGAAAGCTGCAATGAGCGAGAAAAGGGAACGTGCTTCGACCTCGCGCCGCGCCTTCATCCAGGGAGCCGTCACGGGCACCCTCGCCGCCGGGAGCCTGCTGACTCTGCCCGTCCCGTCGATCGCCCAGGAGCGACGGACGATCAAGAGCGCCCTCATCGGCTGCGGGGGCCGCGGTGTGGGCGCCCTCGGGAACCACGTCGAGGCGGCGAAGTACGCCGGGCTCGACGTCAAGGTCGTCGGCCTCTGCGACGCCTACGGCGACAGGGCGAGCCGGCCGGCGCGGCAGTACGGCGTCGAGGAGAACCGCATCTTCCTCGGCTTCGACGGCTACAAGAAGCTCCTCGAGACGGACGTGGAGGTCATCCTCATGGCCACGCCCCCGGCCTTCCGCCCGATGCACTTCGAGGCGGCCATCAAGGCCGGGAAGCACGTCTTCTTCGAGAAGCCCGTCGGCGTCGATCCGCCGGGGTGCCGGAACGTGATGGAGGCGGGCAGGCTCGCGAAGGAGAAGGGCCTCTGCGTCGTCGCCGGCACGCAGCGCCGGCACAGCCGCGGCTACCGCGAGACGAAGCGGGCCCTCGACGAAGGCGCGATCGGAAAGATCCGCGGCGGCTCGATCTACTGGTGCGGCGGCGCGCTCTGGCGCCGGGAGCGCGACGCGGGCTGGAGCGACGCGGACTACATGATCCGCAACTGGGTGAGCTTCGCCGAGCTCTCGGGCGACCACATCGTCGAGCAGCACGTCCACAACATCGACATCATGCAGTGGTACATGGGCGGCCCTCCGACCAGCGCCCTCGGCTTCGGCCTGCGCGCCCGCAGGAAGACCGGGGACCAGTACGACTTCTTCAGCA
Source organism: Planctomycetota bacterium (assembly GCA_016209535.1). GTDB lineage: Bacteria > Planctomycetota > UBA8108 > UBA8108 > SXIK01 > JACQVW01. Next base: position 968 of record JACQVW010000318.1, read on the forward strand.
TCGACTTCGAGTACCCCGAGGGCGTGCACATCCACAGCATGTGCCGGCAGGTCAACGGCACCGACGGCGGCGTGTACGAGCACCTGGTCGGGGAGAAGGGTATCGCGCGGGGCTTGAAGCCCAAGGACGGACAGGTCTTCCCCCAGGGCTGCCCCGAGTACCCGCACGACCGGGAGAAGGACTACGTCCAGGAGCACATCGACCTGCTCCACGGGATCACGAAGGGCGCTTACGTGAACGAGGCGGAGCAGGTCGCGACCTCGACGGCCATCGCCGTCATGGGCCGGATCTCGGCCTACACCGGCAAGAGGATCGAGTGGAAGCACATGATGGACCCGGACCCCAAGGTGCACAAGCCCGAGGTCTACGGCCTCACGATGCGCCCGACGGCCGCGGACTTCGAGACCGGAGAGGTCAAGGCGCCGCCCGACGACGTCGTGCCGCTGCCCGGCCAGCCGGGCTGATCGGGCGCCGGGGGGACGACCCGCCCCCTCACTTCCCGATCGCGACGAGCCGCTTCTGCGTGCGGATGAAGATCCGGCCTCCCAGCACGGCGGCCGACGCGAGGACGGGCTCGCCGAGGGAGCTCTGCGCCAGGACCTCGAACTCGGGGCCGTCCCTCACGACGAAGGTGTCGCCGTCCTCGTTCGTGAAGTAGACCTTGCCGTCGCCGGCGACGGGAGAGGCCGAGAAGCGGCCCGAGAGTCGCTTCTGGTAGGCGGCCTTGCCCGTCCTCGCCTCGAAGCAGGAGAGGATGCCCGTGTCGTTCACCTGGTAGAGGAGGTCCCCCGAGAGGACCGGTGACGGGACGTGCGGCGCGTTCCGCACGACGCGCCAGGCGATGTTCGTCGCCGTGATGTCCCCCGAGCCCGTCGGCCGGACGGCGAGGGTCGGCCCGCTGCGGACCGACGACGTGAACACGAGGCCGTGCCCGCAGACCACGGTTGGGATCACCTCCACCGTCGGCCCCTTCGAGCGCCAGATCTCGGCCCCCGTGGCCGGGTCGAAAGAGGCGATCGTCTGGCTGCCTCCGTGGATGACCTGCTCCTTCCCCGCGACGCGCACCGGCAGCGCCGTGCACCAGCCGAGGGCCTTCGGCCGCTCGATCCTCCAGCGCACCTCGCCCGTGCGCCGGTCGAGGGCGATCCCGAGGGACGGCTTGTCGCTCTGCTCCTGGAAGAGCACGACGAGCTCGCCGCAGATCGCGGGAGAGGCCCCCACCCCGTGCATGGCGTCGAACGGCTCGAGGGGCCGGTGCCAGAGGAGCTTCCCGCTAAGGTCGAAGGCCGCCAGGCCGCTGTTGCCGAAGAAGGCCACGACGCGCTCGCCGTCCACGACGGGCGTCGCCGAGGCGTAGCCGTTCTTCCCCATGACGCGCCCCTCGGGCGGCGCCGGCGGCGCGTCGGCCACGAACTGCAGGGTGCCATCGGACCGGCGGATCCCCACGAGCGAGCGGCGCCGGCCATCGTCGAAGGCCGTCGTGAGGAAGATGCGGTCTTCCCAGATCACGGGCGACGAGTTGCCGCGGCCGGGGACCTCGGTCCACCAGGCGATGTTCTCCTCGGGCCCCCAGCGCAGGGGGAGCCCGGTCTCGGCCGTGAGGCCCTGCCCGCCGGGCCCTCGCCAGCGCGGCCACTGCCTCTCGGCTCCCGATCCGGGCAGGATGGGCTCGATGGGGAGGCTCGGGTCCGCCGCGGCGGCCGCCGGCAGCGCCGCCGCGAGCACCTGCGCGCTCGCCTCGGTCCCCTCGGCAGCGCCGCGGCGGGCGTACTCGGCGCGCACGGCCTCGAGGAACCGCCGCTCGATGCGCACGCGCCGTTCGAGGGCCTCGCGGTAGGCCGCGGCGCCCTGTGCGCCCTCGGCGCTCCCCGGAGGCGCCGCGAGGCTCGCCGAGCTCCCGCGGCACTTCACGCGCTCGAGCTCCGAGTGGAGGTCGTTCACGTGGAACCCCTTCAGGTGCTCGCGGTACACGGGGCTCTCCGCGTCCCGCTCGAGGAGGACCATCTCGGGGCTCAGCGCGTAAGGCTCCCTCGCCTCCGGGGCCCGGCAGCCGGAGGCGAGGGCGATCGCGGCCAGGGCGATCGGTGCGAGGACGAGGGGAGTGAGACGAGGAACACTCAAGGCTTCGAGACCTCCAGGTGCCGGCTCAAGAGCTCGAAGGACTCCAGGACGATTCCCTCGAGGCCCTGAGGATCGTGACCGTGCCCTTCCGCACGACGCGCACCTCGCAGGGAGCCCCAGGCTTCCTCCGGTTCAGGGCATCCACGAAGCCCCGGCCGTCGGACACGGGCGTCGCGTCCACGTGGGTCACCACGTCGAAGCGCTTCAGGGCCGGGAGGTCGGCGCCCGCCGCGAGGGCGCCCTCGTCGACGTCCGCGACCAGGACCCCGCGAGCGAGCTCGAGACCGAGCTGGGCGCGGAGGACCTCGGGCGCCTCCTCGAGGACGAGGCCGGCATACCGGGTGCTCTCCGCCTCCAGGCCTCGCGCCGCCCGCGCCGCCCTCGTCTCCCGGACCGTCCGCACCGCGTCCCGCGGCCGGTCTCCCCCCCCGACGGACACCACGGGCCGCTCCCGGGGCTCGACGGGCGGCGTGGCGAGGTCGGCGGCCTCGAGGAGGAGGACCCTCTGCCCGTCCGCCTGGACCATCTCCGAGAGCCGGAAGCCCGCCGCCTCGAGAAGGCGTTTAGCCATGTCGCGGCCGGCGGAGTCGATGGGCGCCGGGACGAGCACGCTGCGCTCGGCGATCGCCCTGTCGGTTCCCTCGTAGATCAGGGGCAGTCCCGCCGCGTCGGCGAGGAAGCGCGCGACCTCGATCGCGGGGATCTCTCCGGCCGCGACGCGCGCCGCGACGCGCTCGCGGCTCTCGTGGCGGTCCCCGCCGCCCCCGGCGCCCGCCCCGGCGCCACCTCCCGACGGGCCCGCGCCCGTCCCCCTGGCGCGGGCCAGGACCTCCGAGAGCTGCACGGGCTGGCCGCCGCGCGCCTTGCTCGCGTCGGCGGCCGTCATGAACGCGAAGAGCTCCAGGGTGTCGTCCAGGGCCACGGGCGCCTTCCCGGTCGCGAAGAACCTCACGATCTCCTCGACCAGGGGCTTGTAGAGGTTCCCCGAGACCGGGTCCGAGGCCTTCACACCCTTCGAGCCAAAGGCCGTGGCGCCGTAGGTGTGGGCCCCCTTCCGCGTGCCGCGGAACGTCCCGATCCTCCCGTCCTTCCAGCGCCCCACGACGACGTCGAAGTCGGGGGACGAGACCCGCGTGACGGACTCGCACCCGGTCCCCATGAGCGTGAAGAGGATCTCGACGCCGTGGACCCCGTACCAGTAGAGGTCCGGGTGGTGCTCCTCGGTGGGACACGGCGAGAACGCGTCGCAGCCCAGGATGTCCCCCACCTCGCTCGACCCCTTGAGGCGCGCGACGCCCGGGAAGAAGCGGAGGCTCGACGCGCTGAAGCAGGGCACGCCGGCTTCCTTCGCGAGGCGCGCGATCTCGAGGGCGTCCTCGAGGCTCGCCGCCAGCGGCTTGTCGATGTAGAGCGGCTTCTTCGCGGCGATCACGGGCCGCGCCTCGCGCAGGTGGGGCCTCCCGTCGACCGACTCGAGGAGGACCGCGTCGACCTTCGAGAGGAGCGTGGGGATGTCGGGGACGATCTCGACGCCGTACTGCTCCCGGAGCTGCTTCGTGTACTCCGCGATGCGGGACGCGCTGGTGGCGTTGTCGGGCGAGCCGCCCGGGTAGCCGGCCACGACCCTCGCGCCGGGCACGTAGTCCGGGCTCTTCTCGTCGTTCAGGAGCTGCGTGAAGGCGATGACGTGGGACGTGTCGAGCCCGATCATGCCCACGCGGATCACGCCGGCGGCTGCGTCGGCGACCGCGTCGGC
>JACQVW010000343.1 GCA_016209535.1 Planctomycetota bacterium
CCACGTACCTCTACCCCAGCGCGGGCCGCCTCCTCGTCGACGGCGTCGACGCCGTCAAGCATCCGCTCGACGTCCGTCGCCGCATCGGCTACCTCGCGGGCGACACGCCGCTCTACCACCAGATGCGGACGGACCGCTTCCTCGCGTTCCTCGGCCGGGCCCACGGTTTCGAGGGCGAGGCGCTCCGGGAGCGCCTCCGGTGGGTCACCGAGGCCTGCGGCCTCGCCGAGGCGCTGCCGAAGCGGATCAAGGAGTGCTCCACGGGCTTCCGGAAGAGGATCGGCCTGGCGGGCGCCCTGATCCACGACCCCGACGTCCTCCTCCTCGACGAGCCCACGCACGGCCTCGACCCCCTGCAGGTGCTGGCCTTCCGCGATCTCCTCGGGAAGCTCAAGCCGGGCCGGACGATCCTCCTCTCGAGCCACGTCATCTCCGAGGTCGCGCACGTGGCGGACAGGGTCTTGATCATCCACCAGGGCGTCCTCCTCGCCGACGGCGCGTTGAGGGAGCTCTGCGCCCGCGAGGAGCTCCCCGAGACCGACCTCGAGGGGCTCTTCGTGCGGCTCGTGGGGCGCTACGAGGCGCGGGGCAAGGACGGCGGGGGGCGGCAGGTCGGGGAGGTGCGCCATGTTGGCTAGAGTCGCCGTGCGGCGGGGCGTCGCAGGTTTCCTCTGGGGCGTGCGGGTCGTGCTCCGCAGGGAGACCGGCGCCTACTTCGACTCGTCCATCGCCTACGTGTACGCCGCGGTCTTCCTGCTCCTCGCCCACGCGGTCTTCATGAACGGGTTCTTCCTCGAGTCGGTCCTCGAGATGGGCGAGTACTTCCGCGCGCTGCCCTTCCTCCTCGCGCTTTTCATCCCGGCCATCACCATGCGGAGCTGGGCCGAGGAGCGCTCCCACGGCACCTTCGAGCTCGTCATGACCCTGCCCCTGCGCTCCTTCGAGGTCGTTCTGGGGAAGTACCTCGCGTCGATCCTCTTCTACCTCGCGGTCCTGGCGGGGAGCTTTCCCATCGTCCTCATGCTCACCTGGCTCGGGGAACCGGACCTCGGCCTCATCGCGAGCTCCTACATCGGCGCCGTGCTCCTGGGTGCCTTCTTCCTGGCCCTCGGGATCTTCATCTCGGGCCTGACGCGCGAGCAGATCGTGGCGTTCGTCCTGAGCACGTTCGCCTGCTCCCTCTTCGTCTTGAGCGGCCAGGAGAAGGTGGTCGAGGTCCTCGACGGCCTGACGCCCGCCTGGCAGGTCGGGACGTGGCTCCATGACTCGGTGTCGGTGCTGCCCCACTACGACTCCTTCTGCCAGGGTGTCGTCTCGCTGGCCGACGCCGGCTACTTCGCGCTCACGAGCGCCTTCTTCCTGGTCATGAACGAAGTCACGCTGAAGATAGCAAAGCACTGAGGGTACGCGGAGAGCGATGGAGCGTCCAGAGTCAGTATGAGCACCATGAGGCGGCCATTCAGGCTCATCGCGTTTTTCCTGCTCATCCTTTCCATTTTGGCCTTCATCTTGTACGGGGACTATGGGAGCGGTCTGACGGGCCTGTTGATGGCCCTCTTGCTGGCCGTTGATCAGTACGGCGCGCCGAAAGCGTTGTTTCTGGTCCACGCCGTGACCGCCGTCGTCCTCCTCTTCCTCGTGGCCGTCTACGGCTCGAGGGTGGTCGAGAGCCACCTCGCGGCGCGCGTGAAGCTCGGAGGCCCGGGCTCGACGGGGCTCAAGGCCTCCACGGTGAGCTACCTGGGGTCCCTCCGCGGCCGGGTGACGCTCACGTACTTCGTGTCGGCGCGGAAGGCCATGCCGTCTTCCATGAAGGGTGTGGAGGACGCCGTGCGGTCGCTCCTCGAGGAGGTCCGGCGCGCCGCGCCCGAGGCGGTCGACGTCCGCGTCATCGACCCGGCCTTCGACCGCGAGCAGCGCGCGAACGGCGAGGATGTCGTGGGCGAGTACGCCTCGGGGAAGAGCGCCTCCCCGGTGAAGGTCCGCAAGGTCCTGCGCGACGAGTCGAGCGAGGAGTCCGTCTGGTCCTCCCTTTCGATCGCCCACGAGCAGCTCCCCGATGCCCTCATCCAGGACATCGCGCCGGCCGACCTGCCGTACCTCGAGGACCTGATCGTCGAGAACTTGAAGGCCGCGGCGAGCCCGATCCAGCCCGTGGTCGCCGTGAGCGCGCCCGGGCGCGGCCACGCCAGGGTCCGCGAGCTCATCCCGAGCTTCCAGGACCGCGACCGCCCCTCCGCCCGGGTCGTCCTGGCCGACTTCGAGCGCAACCCCCGGATCCCGCCCGAGGCGGACCTCTTCGTCTGGATCGACCCCCGGACGGCCACGCGCGAGCACTCGGCCGAGCTCGAGCGGTTCCTCAAGTCGGGCCGCTCGGCCATCATCGCCGGCAGCGCCTACTCGGTCGAGTACCTCCCCCGCGGCGAGGGGAAGACCGCGTACAGGATCGTGCGCTCGAGCTGCGACTGGGATGCCCTCCTCAAGCCCTTCGGCTTGAGCTTCGTCCCCCTCCTCCTCCTCGACAAGAACCACGAGGCGATCGCCTGGCGGACCGACGCGGGCGCCACGCTCAAGGTCGACGCGCCCTTCCACCTCAGGATACTCCCGAGCCTCTTCGACACGAAGAGCCTCCTCGGCCCCAACGCGGGCGCCCTCCTCGTCCACGCCGTGAGCGCGATCCTGCCCGACCCGAAGGCCCTCGCGGCCTCGGGCCGCAAGGCCGAGGTCGTGGCGACCACGTCGGAGCACGCGAGGGTCATCGAGCTCCCCGACGGCGAGCTCGACGACGCCTACCTCGAGGGCGCGCGCTTCGTGCCGAAGCAGCCGTGGATGTTCCACCTGAGGCCGTCCGACCCGTGGCAGGGCGAGCTCGTGGTCGCCGGGAGCCCCGGCCTCTTCCGCGACGAGATCTACGACCAGGGTGGGAACGCGAACCAGGTCTTCTTCCGGACGCTCCTCCGCACGTTCACCCACGGCCCGCGCCTCGCCCGCACCCGCGTGCCGCGGATCGAGCCGCCCCGCGTGCCCCCGCTGTCGCTCGGCTCGCGCGTGGCATGGCGAGGCGTCACGGTGCTCCTCGTGCCGGCGGCCGTCCTCGTCCTGGCCCTGAGGCGCGCCAGGGCGCGGCCCCTCGGGCCCGTCCGCGTCCCCTGGCTCAAGCCGAGCCTGGCGGGCGCCGCGGCGTTCGTGGCCCTCCTCCTCGCCGCGGTCGCCTGGAGGGACCTCTGGGACCCGCGTGCCGACCTCACCGAGGACGGCGTGAACACGGCGTCGCCCCTCACGAGCCGCATCCTGGAGGGGTGCCGCGACCGCCTCGAGGCCGAGCTCCTGATCTCCGACGCGCTCCACATGCCGGCATCGCTCAAGGGGCTCGAGCGGCGGATCGTCTCGGCGCTGCGCGGCCTCGGGGTCCGGCCGCGCCTCGCGCGGCCCGAGGACCTGCCGCCCGGGGCGCAGGCGGGCCTCAGGGCCGCCGGCGTCGAGCCCTTCGACGTCGAGACCATCGAGGACGACGCTCCCGTCACCGCGCGCGTCTGGAGCTCGCTCCGCCTGAGGCTCGGCGACCGCTCCGAGGTGGTCCCCCAGATCGACCCGCGCTCCGCCGAGCACCTCGAGTTCCTCCTCGCCGCCGCGGTCCGGCGCCTCCAGGGGCAGCGGGCGCCCCTCGTCGGCGTCCTGAGCGACCTCCCCAGGCTCACCCCCGCCGAGGCCCACTCGGACTACCAGGAGAAAGGCTACACGGCGCCCGTCGGCGCCGACGTCTACAGCTTCGCGAAGCGGCTCCTGGCCCGCTACGGCTACGCGACGGCCTACATCAACCCGGATGTCCCCGTCTTCCCCGAGGGCATGGACGTCCTCGTCTGGCTGCAGCCGCGCTTCCCCTGGAAGGTCCTGCCGCAGTTCGGCAAGCTCCTCGCCGGTGGCGGGAAGGCGGTCGTGGCGGTCCAGCACTACAACGTGCAGCAGCGGCAGTACCGCGGCACGGGCTTCAAGACGGTCTACTGGCCGGCGCCGCAGTTCCACAGCTCCAACGACTACCTGAAGCTCATCGGCGTGCGCCAGATCGGCGAGAAGCTTGCCGAGGAGCCGGGGGAGGTGCTCTTCGACCGGCAGCACGCGAACCTCGTCCTCGAGACGCAGGTGAACCGCTCGGCGTGGCGCGAGCACGACCCGCAGCAGGTCGCGCGGCCCTTCCTCATCCGCGCGGCGGGCGACGGCCTCTCGAAGGCCTCCGTGATCACCTCGAGGCTCGGCGCGCTGCTCTTCATCTGGGGGAGCCGATTCTCCTTCGACGACGAGACCCTCGGGCGCCTCGGTCTCGGGCGCACCGTCCTCGTCACGACGAGCCCGCGGTGCTGGACCTACGCCTGGAGCGGCGGCTGGATCCCCGACGAGAGCTTCCAGGAGCCCGCCCCGGCGGCATTCCTTCCCGGGCCGCAGCCCCTCGCCGTGCTCATCGAGGGCACCTTCCCCCAGGTCCAGGCGCAGAAGGACGAGAAGACGGGGCGCGACACGGTGGTGCTGGCGCCGGCTCCGGCCCAGGACTCTGGGTCGGGCTCCGCTCCGGGCTCCGCTCCGGGCTCGCCTCCGGACTCCGCTCCGGGCTCGCCTCCGAGCTCCGCGCCGGGCAAGCCCGGGCAGCTCGTCCTCGTCGGCTCCTCGGAGATGTTCAAGAACGCTCACCTCTCGCTGCCGGGCTACCAGCACGACCAGCTCCTCCTGAACGCCGTGGCGCTCCTCGCCCACGGGCCCGAGCTCGCGGAGATCCAGGCGCGTACTCGGACCCCCAGGGCGCTCGCCTACCAGCCGCCCGGCGTCAAGGAGACCTGGCGGTGGATCGCCGGGGGCCTCTCGCCCGTCCTCTTCGTCCTGTACGGTCTCCTGCACTGGTGCTTGCGCCGGAAGCCTGTCCTGGGAGGCTAAGCCATGAACCGCGTCCTCTCCGGCATGAACCTCTTCCTCCTCGTCTGCCTCGCGGTCCTCTGGCGCCTCGATGTCTCGCTCGAGGAGCGGCGCGAGGGGCGGCGCCGCGCCGACAGCACGTTCCACTCCCTCGCCGACGAGGCGACGCCGGCCGCCGCCGCGGTGGAGCGGATCGAGCTCAAGCTCCCCGGCTCGGATGCGACGTGGGTCTACTTGAAGCGCGCCGATGGGTGGCACCTGCCGGACCACCGCGACGCCTTTGCCACGGGCCAGGAGATCGACGGCCTCCTCAAGGCCCTCCTCGAGAGCCGCGGCACGGTCGTGGGCCGCAGGCCCCAGGACGCCGCGCACTTCGGCTTCGTGCCGGGGCGGACCGTCGAGGCGTCGCTCCAGGACGGATCGGGCCGCCTCCTGGTGAAGGCCCTGGCCGGCATGGTGGCCCCGGGCCAGCGCTCGGGCGAGTGTTTCCTCGCCGCCGAGGGCCGCGAGCCCATCCTCCACGCGAACGCAAACCCCCGGCCCTACGTGGCCTGGACGCCCGGGAGCCGCTCCCCCCCTCTCCTCGACCCCAAGGTGATCCCCAGCGCCTTGAGCCGGGGCCTCGCCGCGAAGGTCGTCTTCGGCGGCGAGGCCGCGCCGGCGATCCGCGAGCTCATCCGGAGGGAGATCCCTCTCGAGCAGCGCCGCGCCCTCGGGGACCGCGGGCCCCGCTTCGAGTGGTTCGGGACGGCGGCCGACGGCGAGAAACGCCTCAACGACAACGTCGCCTTCGGGTACCTGCACGGCCTCACGCGCCTCACCTTCGAGGAGATCCTGGGGGCGCTCCAGGGCAGCGAGGCCCTCTTCGCGCAGCCGAGCCTGACGATCACCCTCGAGCAGGACGGCGGCGCTAAGGACACGCTCACCCTCGGCGCGAGCGACGCGTCGGGGAGGCGGCACATCCTGAATTCGGCGACGGGCCAGGTCTTCACGATCACCGAGGAGAATGCGCGGGGGCTCACGCCCGACGTGAAGGCGCTCCTCGAGCTCCCGCCGCCGAGGGAGGAGGCGCCGGCGCCGAAATGAGGACCTGGGCCCTTCCCACCGTCCTCCTGGCGCTCGCGGCCTGCGACCGCTCGGGCGCGCCTGCGCCTACCCAGCCCGCCGCGCCTCCGCAGATCATCGCGCCCCCAGCGCCCCCGGCAGGCGCCGCGCCCGCGCCGACCGACCCGGCGTCCAGCGGGAAGGCGCGCCTCGCCGACTACGAGCGCGCGAAGCGCAAGGCCCGCGCCTGGCTCGACGCCCTCGAGGTGGACCCCGTCGAGCTCCTGAAGCACGAGGTGAAGGGCACGAAGAAGCTCGCCGAGATCCTCGACACCTATTGGGGCATCCTCGAGCACACGAAGGACCCGGCCGACCGTGCGGCGATCCTGCTGCGCGTCGCGGAGCTCGCGAAGCAAGCCGCGCGGCCCGAGTACCACGAGCTCGGGAATCTCCCGGATCGCGAGTTCACCCAGAACAGCATGTCCTACCTCCGCGTCGCCTGGCTCCTCGAGCGCTTCGGCCTCGACACGCGGGAGTACCGGGAGCACATCCTTCGCCTCAAGCCCCGCCTCGACGAGCACCTCCGGGCCCGAGGGCCCTGGCAGCGGGCCATGTTCCTCGAGTACTACGACCGCTTCGGCCTCGAGCACCCGCCCGGCATCCCCGCGGCGCCGATGAAGGAGGGCGTGATCGCGAGGAGGGTGCCCGCGGCATCCTACGACGACAACGCGGTCTACGACCTCACCCACGAGGTCTTCGTGGCCTACGACTACGGCGGGCAGCGGAAGCAGACGCGCTTCTCGGCCGAGGACCTCGCCTACACGCGCGAGGTGCTCCCCTACCTCGTCCGGCGGTACGTCGCCGCCCGCAACGCCGACCTGACGGGGGAGCTCCTGAGCTGCATGACGTACCTGGGCTGGCACGACGACCCCGCCTCCCGCCAGGGGCTCGACTACCTCCTCGACGCCCAGAACCCGACCGGCACCTGGGGCGACTACGAGGCGCACCGCCCGAAGTACGGGAAGTACCTCGAGCACCACGTGTACCTCCACACGACCATGGTCGCGCTCGACGCGCTCATGTCGGCGTACGAGGGCGGGTGGCCCCCGGCGCCGCCCCCCGCGGCGCCGGGGGCGCGTTGAGGAGGCCGGGATGGCGCGGGCAGCCGGCGAGGATTCCCAGCGGGGCAGGTTGAGGTCGCCGCCGCCGATCCCGCTTCTGCATAATCCAGGACTGACGCGAGCAGGAGCGCTCGCGGTTCCGACCAACAAGGAGAGCCGCCATGCCCCTGATCACCATGAAGGACCTCATCGAGGCCAAGGCCTACGAGGATGAGCGGTCTGCCCTCGACGACGCCCTGCGGTGCCTCCTGCGGTGCCGGCCCGAGCTCCGGCAGAGGGTCGCGGTGCACCAGTACCGGACCGGGGATGTGTCCTTGGCAAGAGCTGCCTACCTGGCGGGAGTGAGCTGCGGCAGATGCGGGATATCCTCCAAGACCAGGGTGTCCCGCTGCGGCTCGGCCCCGAGGGCATCGAAGAAGCCCGCGAGGAGGTGGCCGCGCTGCGGCGCCACCTGGGATGAGCGTCAGGATATCGGTCCCCCGTGACAGACCTCCAGCAGCTCCTGCGGCCGTGATGGAGCCCTTCACCGAGAGACGCTTCCAGGCGCCACGGACCCTCGGAGAGGCCGAGGCGCACCGGGTCCACGCCGCGCTGCGCGAAGGATTGGAGCGATGCCCCGAGGTCGTCTTCGCGTACCTCCACGGCTCCTTCGCAAGGGGCGAGCCGTTCCGCGACGCGGATGTGGCCGTCTACTGCGCTCGCCCGCTCCGGCTCGAGGACCAGCTTGACCTGGGGCACGCGCTCTCCCAGGCGGCTGGCCTCGACGTGGACCTCCAGCTCCTCGATCGCGCTCCGGTGGACTTCCAGATGGCGGTCCTCCGCGATGGGAAGCTCCTCCTGAGCCGCGACGACGAGCTGCGGGCCGACTTCATCGACCGGGTCTCGAGGCTTTTCCCCGAGCACGCGCACTTCAGGAACGTGTACCTTGGGATCGATGGCTTGCGACGCGAGTAGGATCGCCAAGGCTCGGCGAGACATCCTCGAGGTCCACGCCAGCCTGGGCAACCTCGTCGCGGCGGACGAGGCCGCGTTCCTCGAGGACGAGCGCAACAGCCTGGCGGTCAAGTACCTTTTCATCGAGGCCGTAGGTACTGGGTCATCGACGACGAGGAGCTGTATCGGGTGACGAAAGCGAACCTGGATGACCTCCACAGGTTCGTCGAGGCGATCGACGCCGCCCTGGCGCGCGCAGGTCCCACCGCTCCTTGAGCTGGTGGTTGTCCTGGCCTGGAAGGAAGGTCGACGGCATGTGGACCGGAGGTCTCGGGGCCGATTGCAGGCAGCACGACGCTGTCTTGGAGGCGTACGAGGGGCCATCGCGGCCGGCGTTGCGACCCGGCTCGTGAGGGCGACGGGCTTGTGCGCGGCCGAGCCGGCCTACTGGGCCCTGCAGGAGCCGCTCACGTCACGGGCAGGCCGGCTCGAGGTCGCAGCCCAGGGCGTCCTCGGTCCGGTCGCAGCCGCACTGGCGGGAGGGCGCCGGCGGCCGCGGCCCGCCGCGGAAGAGGAAGTCGAGCGCCAGGACCGCGTCCGTGAGGGCGAGCTGCCCGTCGTCGTCCGCATCCGCCGCATCGGCGCAGGGCAGCGCCGGGCCGCTCAGGAAGAGGTGCGCAAGCAGGGATACCGCGTCGGTGAGGTTCGAGGCGCCGTTCCCGTCGGTGTCGCCGCGAAGGAAACGCATCGGCGCATCGGGCGCGGGCTCGAGGCTCAACCGGAAGCCGCTCATCACGGGATCGCCGAAGTCATCCTGGAAGCGGAGGGCGAAGTTCGGCGTGGTTCAAATCAGGCCCTCTGTCGGTGACAGGAGAGAATCCGGCAGGGGCAGTTTGGTAGGGGCAGTATCGTGGGAATGAACGCGTGGTTCATAGCCGGGTGTAACCCGGCGTTGAACCACGCCCGAAGTTCCACTCGCCATCCCGTTCGAACACTTTGACCAGCAACCGGTTCTCGCC
>JACQVW010000381.1 GCA_016209535.1 Planctomycetota bacterium
GGACAACGCCTGCAAGTACGCCTCGGGCCCCGGCCGCGACGTCCTGCGCATCGCCGCCGAGCGCGCCGGCGGTGGAGGCGCCCTCGTCCGCATCGAGGACGAGGGCCCGGGCATCCCGCCGGAGCAGGCGAAGCGGCTCTTCCGCCCCTTCTCGAAGTCCGCACGGGACGCGGCCCGCTCGGCTCCCGGGGTCGGGCTCGGCCTCGCCTTGAGCCGCCGCCTGGCACGGACCATGGGCGGGGAGCTGACCCTCGACGCCGCCTCGGAGCCCGGGGCCTGCTTCGTCCTGCGCCTTCCCGGCGCTTGACGCGCACGGCCCGCGGCGGGCAGGCTATACTCTCTCGGGCCCCCGGTCGGTCCCCACGACGAGAGACAAGGAGAAAGAGATGTCACCAAGACCGTTCGCGCGCGTACGCGCCGTGCTCGTTACCGGTACCTGTGCGCTCGTCGTCACCACCTCGGCCCGCGCTCCGGCTGCCGAGGTCTTCGAGGTGGGCGCCAAGCTCACCGACTGCCTCCCGAAGGGCAAGGAGGCCGACGGCATCATCGGCGACTTCGTGCTCCGGAACGGGCACCTCGAGGCGCTCGTGAGCGGCGCCCTCCCCGAGCGCAAGGCGAACATGGGGACCAACTGGAACCAGCCGACGCCGGGCTGCCTCTACGACCTCTGCGTCCGCGGCTCGGAAAACGACCAGCTCACCTACCTCGGACCGGGCGGGCTCGAGGGGCCGGTCTCCCACGTGCGCGCGATCGGCCCCGAGGAGAACCCTCTCGGGGCGCAGGGCGTCCGCACCGAGCGCACCGCCGCCACGGGCCAGGGGCACGGCCAGAGGCACGACTACCTCCTCAAGGACGACTGGGCCTTCATCGCCATCCTCTCGACCTACAGGAACGAGGACGAGAAGGAGTGGGAGGTGAGCCCCGACCCGAGCTGGAAGGAGCTCACGGCACGCGAGACGGTCTCGGGGGTCCTCACCGGAGACGCGACGAACCCATCGCACCGCCAGGGATACGCGGCCTACGTCTGCGAGTGGAAGGGGAAGCTCGATCTGGGTCCGCGGGCCGAGAAGCTGAAGCTCAAGAAAGGCGAGGAGCGCTCGTTCCTCACGGTGGTGGCCCCGGGCATCTCCCCCGCCGCGGCCTTCAGCGTCGTCGCGCGGCTTCGCGGCGGTTCCGGCGCGCTGCGCGGCCGCGTCCGCGAGGGCGATCAGCCCGTGACGACCGCCACGCTCGAGGTCCGCGTCGAGGAGCCTGGCGCCGACAAGAAGCCCGCGACCAAGGTGCTGCGGGCCTACGCCGACGCCCAGGGCAGGCTCGACCTGGCCCTTCCTCCCGGCAAGCACACGCTGAAGCTGAAGGACCTCGGGCGGCCCGAGGTCTCGCGGGAGGTCGAGGTCCGCTCGGGCGGCGAGGTCGACGCCGACTTCGACTTGCCTCGAGCGTCCAAGGTCTCCTTCGTGGCGACGTCGGAGGGCAAGCCGGTGCCGTGCAAGGTGCAGTTCGTGGGCCTCGGCGAGACGAAGAGCCCCTACTTCGGAGTGGACATCCAGGCCCGCGGCTGCCGCAACATCTACATGGCGGAGACCGGGAGCTTCACGCAGCAGGTGGACCCGGGGCGGTACCGCCTCATCGCCACGCACGGTATCGAGTACGACCACGCGGTGCGGGACGTCGAGCTGAAGGCCGGCGAGGCCGCGCGCGTCGAGGTCGCGCTCCGCAGGATCGTGGACACCCGCGGCTGGGTCTCGACGGACTTCCACAACCACTCGACGCCGAGCGGCGACAACTACTGCGGCACCGACGACCGCGTGATCATCCTCGCCGTGGAGCAGGTGGAGTTCGCGCCGACGACGGAGCACAACCGCCTCTACGACTGGGGGCCTCACATCGAGAGGCTCGGGCTCAAGGAAGAGCTCCGGACCGTGCCCGGCATCGAGCTCACGGGGCCCAACGCCCACTTCAACTCGTTCCCCTTCAAGCCCGTCCCCTTCACGCAGGACGGCGGCGCGCCGCGCTGGCAGCACGACCCGCGCTTGAACGCCATCGTGCTCCGCGACTATCAGGAGGGCGGCCCCTTCCGCTGGGTCCACTTGAACCACCCGCAGGTGGGCAAGTTCTTCCGCGACAGGAACGCGGACGGCGTCGCCGACGGCGGCTATGCGGGTCTCGACCTCCTCATCGACGCGGCCGAGGTCTGGTCGCTCTACATCCTCGACCCCAACCCGAAGATCCGGACGGTGGCGAACGGCAAGGAGACGTTCTACGAGAACCGCACCTTCGCCTGGCTCCAGCTCCTCAATCAAGGCGTGCGCATGAACGTGATCGCCGTGTCGGACGCGCACTACGTCTTCGGGAACGCCTGCGGGGGCTGGCGCACCTACGTGAGGAGCTCCGAGGACCGGCCCGACAAGCTCGACGTCGAGGAGGTGATCCGGAGCTCCAAGGCGGGGCGCATGTTCGTCACGACGGGGCCCTTCCTCGAGGCCCGTCTCGACGACGGCACGGAGCCCGGCGGATCGACGGTGGCCCGCGGGCCCTTCAAGCTCCACATCAAGGTCCAGTGCACGGACTGGATCGACATCGACCGCGTCCAGGTCCTCGTCAACGGCCGCCAGGACCCGGCGCTGGGCTTCACGCGCGTCTCGCACCCGGACCTCTTCTCGGACGGCACGGTGAAGTTCGAGCACAAGGCGCCGGTGGCCCTCGAGGAGGACGCGCACCTGATCGTCGTCGCCGTGGGCGAGCGCTTCAACCTCCGGACCGGGTACGGGAAGTCGACCCAGGCCTGGTGGAACCCCTGCGCCTTCACGAACCCGATCTACGTCGACACCGACGGCCACGGGTTCACGCCGAACGGAGACACCCTCGGGCACCCGCTGCCGCTGGGGAAGTGAGCGCCCCTCCCACCGCCCGCGGTCAAGGCTCCGCCCGGGGTCAGGGCTCCGCCCGCCGTCAGGGCTCGCTCGCCTGGGCGAGCTCGCAGAATTTCCGCCACGCCCTCGAGTAGAACCGCTGCACCGCGCCGGGGGTCGACTTCCAGGCCGCCGCGATCTCGCCGTACTCGCGGCCCTCGAGCTGGCGGAGGCGGATGACCTCGGCCTCGCGCGGCGCGAGCCGCGCCAGGAGCGACTCGATCCACTCTCGGCGGCCGAGGAGCGTGCCGGCGCCCTCGCGCTCCTCGGGGACCCGCGACGCGCGCGGCCCCTTCTCCTCGGTGCCGGCGAAGTGCGCCATGGCGACGGAGCGGCGATCGAGGGCGTCGGCGAGCAGGTTCTTCGCGATCGAGTGGACCCAGGCGACGAACGAGTGCTCGTTGAGCGCCCGGAAGCCTTCGAGGTGCGTCATGGCCTTGAGGAAAGCCGCGTGGAGCACGTCCTCGGGCTCCACGCGGGACCTGAGCTGGGGCGGGATCTTCCGCCCGAGGCGCCCGAGGAGCGCCCCGCGCACGAGCACGTAGAGCTCCTCCTGCGCCGCGCGCACGTCGCGGCCGGACCGGATACGTTCTACGAGCTCGAGGGAGGTCATGGCGGCCTGGCAGCGTTCTCGACCGGGAGCCTATGAACCTATAGGTTACCCGCGCCCGAGCCGTGCGGGCAATGGGGTCGAGGAGGCTGCGGGCGCCCGTGGGCAGGCTGATTGCGCTCTGTACCGTCCGGGATTATCATGGCCACCGAGGTGGCCACATGAGGATCAGCGGATCAGCACTGTACGGGAGTTCCGGGATCGAGCAACTGCGCTATTGCGTTCGAAGGACCCGATCCTGGTTCTCCGCCGTGGCCGTCTCGCGGGGATCTTCTTCCCCAGGCCGGAGGAAAGCCTGCCGCTCGAGCTTAAACGGGAGCTTTTTGCCGTCTTGAGCGAGGATCTCGCCCGGCATTTCAAGCGCCTCCGCATGACCGAGCGGTCTCTCGTGAAGGGTTTCGAGGCCTGGAGAAAAGAGCGCCGTGCGCGTCGCGGCCGACGCTAATGTCCTCTTGGCGGCCTTACGGCGCAACTGATGAAGAAGCTGGGGATCCGAGGCCGTTGACGCGAGCACGTCAGCCCTCCCCCACCGCCAGCGCGCTGAACCTCGCCCACGCGCGCTTGTAGATCTTCCGCACCTCCTCGGGGGTCGTGTCCCAGGCGGCGGCGATCTGGTCGTAGCCGAGGCCCACGATCTGGCGCAGTCGCAGGACCTGGGCCTCCTGCGGAGGGAGCCGCGCGAGGACGGACTCCATCCATTCGCGCCGGGCCGGGCGCGCCGTCGCGCCCGTGGGGCGCTCGGAGGCCCTGGACGCTTCCGGGTCCTTCGGAGCCTCGGGGCCGGGGAAAAACGTCGTCGCCATGGTCCGGAGCTCGAGCGCGTCGGCGATCATCTTCTTCGCGATCGAGTAGATCCAGGCGAGGAAGGAGTGCTCGTTGATGGCGCGGAAGCCCTCGAGGTGCGCGAGGGCCTTCAGGAAGGCCGCTCGGAGCACCTCCTCGGGCTCCAGGCGGGCGTGGTGCTGGGGCGGGATCTTCTTCCCGAGCCGCTCGAGGAGCGCCGCGCGGACGAGCCCGTAAAGCTCCGCCTGGGCGGTCCGGACGTCGGACCCCGACCGGATACGTTCCAGAAGCTCGAGCGAAGTCATGCCTCCCCCGTCCGCCTCCAGTACGTCAGGGGGCCCTGGATGGTCGTCTTCAGCTCCGCTCGGTGCTGCCCATGAGCCCTGTCGAGGATCTGCTGGCCGCGGCGGAGGAGGCGATCCGCCTCGGCGTGCTTCCCCTGGCTCCGGCAGGCGCCGGCGAGGCGCCTCAAGGTCACGCCTATATCGGTGTGCTCGGACCCGAGGGTCCTTTCCTCAAGGTGGAGGAGCAGCCGGTAGATGTCCTCCGCCTCGGCATGGCGGCCCGCGGCGGCGTTCTCGGCCGCCAGCCCGGCCAGCTCGGCGGCACGCTCTGAGAATAGCTTGCTCGAATGCACGGTAGTGTCCTTTACCTCTCCCCGGGCGATCCCGAAGAGCATCGGCCCTGATCATAACTCATGCTGGTGCTGCGACTTGAGCCGACCCACACGGACCACCCTCAGTTCTATAGACGGCCAGGGGGCCTGAGGTCAGACAAGGAGTTTGGCCTGTCTGCCGGAGTCCCCGGTGGCCGTCAACGAGTATTGAAACGTGGTTTGCCGGCGACGCCTTGCCGCCAGGGCACGGGCCGCTTCCAGGGAGGTGTCGGGGAGGACCTGGGGAGACGAGGGTGGACAGCGGCCTTGAGCCGGGCGAGGCGATCGGCGACAATCCTCTTGCCGGTTGTCGCCCGGGCCGGGGGGCCCGGGCCTCAAGCAGGGTATCCAGGAGCCGACCCGAGTGGCCTTGAGTGGATTCAGGAGTTGCCTGCGCTGCGGCGCGACCCTCGCCGAGGGGGCGGACCGCTGCCCCGAGGGCCATATCGTCGCGGGCACGGCGGCCGACACGGGGAGCTCGTCCTTCCTCTATTCCAACAACGCCCTCTTCGTCCCCCCGGCGGACGGAGGCGGCCTCGTCCAAGGGCCGCCCAACGCCCTCTTCGAGTGCGCCTCGTGCCAGCGCCTCGTCGAGACGCAGCGCCACCGCGGCTGCGACATCGTCCCCCGCTTCTGCCCCTGGTGCGGCAAGCCCGTGGAATCGATCATCGGCCGCGAGCTCGACGGCTACCGGATCCACGACGTGATCGCCCACGGCGGCTTCGGCATGGTCTGCCTCGCGTGCAACGTCACGGAGCCGCAGATGAAGGCCGTCGTCAAGCTCCTGTGGCCGAACATGACCTACCTCCGCCCCGAGCTGGTGAAGGTCCTGGTCGAAGAGGCGCGCCTCACCGAGGAGATCGGGCAGAAGTGCTGGAACGTCGTGCGCGTCTTCAACGTGCGCGAGAAGCCCTGGCCCTACTACTTCATGGAGTACATCCCGGGCAGGACCCTCGACGCCGTGATCCGCGCCGCCGGTACCGGGGGCCTCCCCATCGACGACTGCGTCGGCTACATGAGGGGAGTCGCCAAGGGGCTGGCCGCCACGCACGCCGCCCGCCGCGTGCACAGGGACCTGAAGCCTCTCAACATCATGGTGATCGAGGGCGACGGGATCTCGAACCCGGAGGAAAGGGTCAAGCTCCTCGACTTCGGCCTCGCCATGGAGGTCGCGTCCACGCAGACCGGCGCGGGCGCCGGAGACGGCGAGGACGGCGCGACGACCGCGGCACGGCCGCCCGCATCGCCCCTCCAGAGCGCCGGGACGCCCGAGTACATGCCCCCCGAGGCCTTCGACGGCGCCGCAGACTACTCCTGCGACGTGTACGCCTTCGGCGTGACGGCCTTCGAGATCTTGACGGGCCAGAGCCCCTGGGAGCCGCCGAAGCGGGGCGGAGACCGATACACGTACTGGAAGGACGCTCACCAGAAGAAGCCGCCGCGGCCCGTCCGCGAGGTGCGGCCCGACGTGCCGGGCTGGCTCGCCCGCGTCGTGATGGACTGCCTCGAGAAGGACCCGGCGCGCAGGCTCAGCTCGACCGAGGAGATCGCCGAGAGGCTGCGGAAGCCCCTGCCGAGGTGGGTGTGGGGGGCCGTGGCAGCGGCGGTGATGGTGGTGGGGGTGCTGGTGTGGCTGGCGATCCGAGGTGGGGGCAAGGAGCTCGATGGTCACTGGCTTGTCGATGGCAAGGAGGAGCGAGGGACGTGGCCGGTCTGGGTGCAGAGCGTCCAGGATCTGCCCAACAAGACGCTCGAGGCCGCGGTGAGCGGGGACAAGCCCGTGCTCGAGGCGTCCTCGCCGAGCAAGGCCGTGGCTTGCGAAGTGCAGGAGAATGGCAGGGTGGTCGTGAGCTTCCTCGAGGGACCGACGCTGGAGTCGCTTCTGGAGTCGAAGACTCCCGTCACCATCACCATCGAGGGGTCTGGAGACGGCTTCCGTACCGAGTGGAAGATCAGGGTGGGTCTGGACACGGACCCGCCGGTGCTCGAGGAGCCCAGGGTGCTGGTCCTCCCGAACGACCCGTTCGACGACGCCAAGCCGCTCAAGTTCGGCGCCCGGATCCATCCCAGGTCCCATCTCGCCGTCAGGTTTGATGAGAACAAATTGAGCAGTGTCACCCTCGACCGCCACGACGACCACAACAAGCCACCGCAATCCCAATGGGAGAGCGTGGAAGCCGCGCGTCCGCCGCGCACTGGCGAGCAGATCTGGAAAGTGCCTCTCGCCAGGCTCCCCAGCAGGGGAGACGAGGCGCTCCACGGCTACATCAACGCCGTGGACGAGGCAGGGAACCCGGCGGAGCCGAAGGAGGTCAGCTTCATCGTCGACGGCGGCGTCTCGGTGAGCTTGTTCAGCGAGGACCCGCGGTCTCTGGCCCGGGGGACCGCCGTCTACGGGGTCAAGGTCGACGAGCCCCTCGCCGAGATCCGCGTGCACGACCCGAGGAGCAAGAAGGACGTGGCCTTCGCGGTCGTCGAGGAGTCGGGAGAGGCGCCGAGCGCGGTCCAGACGGTGCAGATCGCCCGCGATCTGCAGCAGGTCGGCTTCCGCGCCGACGGCCGACCGCTTGAAGCAGGGAAGTACCACCTGGCGGTCCGTCTCGAGAGCATCACCGAGACCACCTTCGAGCTCCACGCTAAGGATGAGGCCTTGCCGGAAAATGATCTCAAGCTCAAGCCTCTGACCCTCCGCTTCCGTCCGCCCAAACCGCTCGATGGAGGCGAGATCGGGCTCTCTCTGAAGCTCGACGACGATTCCCTTCCCGTCGAGATCGTGCCGCCGGAGCTCAAGCCCCGCAATCCCATCAAGGCGCCCGTTGTGAAGGCGCTCACCGTGAGCTGTCGGCCCGGGCGGGTCCACCACGCAACGTGCTCCGTGAACGGCGTGTCGGGCCCAGAGGTGTGGGCCGAGAAGGACTCGATCGCCTTCCAGCGCCTCGAGCTGAAGACGGACCCCAAGAAGGAGCAGGAGGACAACAAGATCCTCCTCACGCTCTACGACCCCCTCGGACGGCCTCTCGAGCTTCGGCTGTCCGTACCGACCGACGTCAGGGCTCCGATCATCACGCCTCACGAGAAGGTCACCCTCACCCAGCCCGACGGGGAGGCCAAGAAGGCCAAGATCGAGCTTTCCCTCACGTCCGACGAGCCGCTCATTGAGGCCAGCTGCAACGTGCAGGACAAGCTCATCGTGGAGAAGGCCAAGCCCGAGGACGCGCGACGGATCGGTTTCAACCTCGCAGCCCTCGAGTTCGACGAGGGAAGCCATCCCTTCCGGATCGTTGCCGTCGACCTCGCGGGGAACGAGACGCCTGAGCTCGAGCACAGGGTCGACGTGAACACAGGCCACCCCAACGTGGTCCCGTCGGCAAAACTGGGGCCCGGCGGCAGGCTCGTCCTCGACACCAACGACTTCCTCTTCTTCGCGAGCGACGGGAACGGCCTGGATCGCACGGGGGCGAGAGTCACCTTCGCAATCGACGGCAGAGGGCAGCCGTTTGATGTGGACAACGTGCTGCCCGAGGACGGTAAAAGCGGGCTCCATAGAGTGAGCCTCTCGGGTCTGCCTGAGGAGGCGACGGGGACCGTGACGATCCGCATCAAGGACGAGCTCGGCACGTTGCACGACAACCCATGGACTTACCAGTTCCGCAGGCCGCGGGACCATTACAAGGAGTTCGTGGACTGGAAGGGTATCCGCTGGGTGAAGGTCTCGCCCCCCGGGGGGAAGAAGGAGCTCTATATCTCTCGGTGCGAGATCTCGAACGGCCAGTACCTTGAAGCCTACCGCGTGAGGAAAGTAGGGAGGCCCGCGTACTGGGGAGAAAACGGCCGTGTCCCCACCTACACGGTCGGGGGAACGCGCGTGCCAGAGAAGGACTTCCCTGTGGTGGGGGTGATGCCCAGGGATGCCGAGGCCTTCGGCCAGTGGCTCGGAGGAGCGCGCCTCCCAATGTGGGAGGAGTGGCGCAGCGCCGCCTGGAAGAGAAACAACGGGCTCCGGTACCCATGGAGGGAGGAGAAGGCTGGGGCCGGCAAGAGCTACGTGAACTGCCTGGAGGCATGGCACAAGTCTCCGAGTCCGATCTTCAAGGACCACATCTGCGACGGTACAATGGTCGCTGGGGATGGGAGGAGGGTCCCTTGTCGAGTCGTCAAGGTCGGTTTTGACCCCTTCGGGTCCCGCACCGCTCAGGTGTTGAGCCAACTGAACTACTCGGGTGAGATCCTCCACCTGATCGGGAACGTCGGCGAGCTCGTCGCGATGGGCGGCGGCGCCTACGCGATCGCCGGCGGCAACACTTACACGCCGTACGGAGCCATCAACTTGAACCTGCCCAGCGAGCAAAGCGAGACTCGGAAGACCTTTGACGACAAACCCGACTCCATGACAGGCTTCCGCCTCGTGATCGACCTCGAGTACGCGCCACAGGAGTTCGTTGCGCTCGCAAAGGAGGTCGCGGTGGACGCGGGAGGGAGGTGATAACCATGCTCAGAACGCTCTGCAGTCTCGTCCTCCTCAGCCTCGTTCTCGGCCCGACCGGCTGCGGCGGCCCACCCGCACGCGGCGACCGGACGCAGGCGCTCCCGTTCCTCGTGAGGCTGAAGCCGGTCCAGGTCAGGTCGGACCCCGCGCCCCCCGGCTTCGACGACACGGAGACCCTTACCAAGGATCTCGCGGCGGCCCTCGAGCGGTCCCGGATCTTCACGGCCGTCCTGGCCGACCTCCCCGGCGATCCAGACACCGAGCACCTTCGCCGGATCCCCGCGGACCTCGAGCTCGAGATCGAGGTCACTGGCGAGAGCTTCGGGAGCGGGAAGCCGAAGATCCTGGGTGCCCTGCTCTCGACGCTCACGTGGCTCCTCGCGGGCCACCTCTCCTGGTTCATCGACAATCGAGAGTATCCCGACTCGAGCCTCGCCATGAGCCTTTCGATCCGCCCCGCCGCCAGGAGCCCGGAGCGGCGCGAGGGCGAGGCCGGGGAGGACTTCTTCCCCGACGAGCTGCGGTTGAGAGGGCTTGCCCTCAACTTCCTCGAGCGGGGCGACATGAAGAGCTGGCTCTACAACATCGTGGTGCCTCCCTGGTGGGGCGAGGGGTCCCCCGAGAAGGCAGGGGCGAGCCTGGCGAAGCGCTCCGTCGGCTACTTCGAGGAGCGGGAGCCCGACCGCATCCTCGCGACCTTCCCCCTCAGCTACTTCAAGACGACCTCCCGGTTCCTCGTCAATGATCCCGAGAAGGACCGGGTCATCATCCTGAGCCAGGAGCCCGTCGAGAGGATCGAGATCAAGGCGCCCCGGCGGAAGGCGCGGGCGCTCGATGCAGACTCTGTGCGCGCCCTCGTCATTACGGACGAGGCGGAGATGAACGAGGCCCGGAGCAAGGTGTCGGCGCGGGCCGCGGGGATCGCGACCAAGGGGATCGGACCGGCCGCCACGGATATTTATTACCCCGTTGAGCTCGAGGACGACGAGGTCGGCCTCGTGCGGGTGGAGGCGTTCTCCGCTCGCACCGACGCCGTCCCCACCCGCTGGACCGTCTACCGTCCCGGTCCGTCCCCCGCGCCTCGCGTCGCTACAACCCGATCGTGACGCGCGGCTCGTCCTGGGCCACGAGCCGGAGCTCGAACTCCACGGCCGCGAAGCGGACGCGGTCGCCGGGGGCGAGGGCGTGGCGCTGGACCCGCTTCCCGTTCACGTAGGTGCCGTTCTTGGAGCCCAGATCGACGACGGTGACCTCCAGCTTGTGCTCGGCATCGAGGCGGCACTGGACCTGCGCGTGCCGCGCCGAGACCTGCGGGCGGTCGATCACGATCCGCGCCGGCGCCCGGGCCCCGACGTCGTTCTCGCCCAGGAGGAGGGGCTCCTCGCGGTGCGGCGGCGACGTGGCGCGAAGGAAGGCCACGGGAACCTCCTGGAGGCCCATCGTGGTCCGGCGAACGCTGGGGTCCTCGGTCTCGGGCGCGCGGCCGGCTCGGCGCGGCGTGGGCCCAGGCCCTGCGCGGCCCGCCTGCCCCGGCGGCCCGCCGACGCGCTCGGGCGCCGGTACGTGGCGGTAGAAGTTCGGCAACCCATCGCACTCGGGGTTCGTGCAGAAGGGCGAGTCCCCCATATCCTGCCCGCACTGGATGCAGTACCGCGAGCCGCCCTGCATGGGGACAGTGTGCCTCGAGGGGCCTCGCCTCCGCAAGGGGGATCTGCTGTGCGGGGGATCCGCCGCGCGGCCATGCTGAACCTCTGGGCCTGACACGCCGGTCCGTACCCTGTAGCATGCTGGCATGCGACACCGCGGCAGGACCATCGCCCTGGGGACCGCCATCCTGGCCTTGGTGGCCCTGGGTACGGCCCTCTTCGTGGCGCGGGATCGGGTCCTCACCTCCCTGGGCGCGTGGTGGCGCGGGCGCTCGAGCCTCGAGCGGGCGCCGGACCTCAAGGGCAAGCGCGTGGACATCTCCCCAGGCGAGATCGAGGTCGCCGAGTTCCTGCGGTTCCTCGGCGACTACACGGGCCTCCCCGTCATCTTCGATTCGAACGACCCGCGCATCGCGAAGGGGAAAATCATCCTCGCCGCCCCCATGGAGGACGTCGATGCCAACATCGTGATCGCGGTGCTCGAGGCCAACGGCTACCGCGTCAAGGTCGACGTTCTACCCGGAGGGAAGCGCACGCTCCGGGTCGAGGTCGCGCGCTGAGCTCGCAGCCCCGCCCGGGCCACTACCCGCCCCCCTCCACCGCCCGCAGCA
>JACQVW010000319.1 GCA_016209535.1 Planctomycetota bacterium
AGCTCCCGGTGGAGAACGTGTCCTGGGAGGATTGCCAGGCCTTCTGCGCCAAGACGGGCCTCAAGCTCCCCACCGAGGCCCAGTGGGAGTACGCCTGCCGCGCGGGGACCGAGACCCCCTTCAGCTTCGGCGCGACGATCTCGCCGGAGAAGGTCAACTACAACGGCAAATACCCTTACTCCGGCGGTGCGAAGGGCCTCGACCGCGGCAGAACACTGAAGGTGGGCAGCCTCCCAGCCAACGGGTTCGGGCTGCACGAGATGCACGGCAACGTCTGGGAGTGGTGCCAGGACGCGTACGACAGCGGGTTCTACGGCAAGCCGGCGGCCGTGGAGCTGAACCCGCTGTGCACCGCCGGCTCCGGCAGCCGCGTCCTCCGGGGCGGCGGCTTCGGGGCCTTCGCCAGGGGGTGCCGCTCCGCCGACCGCTTCAGGGGCGCGCCGTCGAGGCGCTACTCGTCCCTCGGTTTCCGCCCCGCGTACTGGCCGCTCGCGACGAGCACTGACCCGAGCGCGTCGTCCGAGGCTGCCGAGGCCGTCCCCGCCGCGGAGGCGAGGCGACTGAGCGCGACCTCGAAGACCCCGCGAGCGATTCCGGGCTTCGCCTACCTGGCGCCGAACGCGCAGGGCCTCCCCGAGTACCGGCACGAGCAGACGGGCGTCGTCTTCGTGCTCCTCCCGGGCGGGACGTTCACCATGGGGTCGCCGGCGTCCGAACCCGGCCGGGACCCTGAAGAGACCCAGCACGAGGTGACGCTGGCCTCGTTCCTGATCGCCAAGCACGAGCTGACCCAGGAGGCGTGGGAGAAGGCGATGGGCGCGGGGGAGAACCCCTCGCAGCCCAAGGGCGCGAAGCTCCCCGTGGGGAACGTGTCCTGGGAGGATTGCCAGGCCTTCTGCGCCAAGACGGGCCTCAAGCTCCCCACCGAGGCCCAGTGGGAGTACGCCTGCCGCGCGGGGACCGAGACGCCGTTCAGCTTCGGCACCACGATCACACCGGAGCAGGTCAACTACGACGGCAGATTCCCTTACTCCGGCGGCTCGAAGGGCCTCGTCCGCGGCAGGACGGTGGAGGTGGCCAGCCTCCCAGCCAACGGGTTCGGGCTGCACGAGATGCACGGCAACGTCTGGGAGTGGTGCGAGGATGTGTACGATGGCGGGTTCTACGGCAAACCTGCGGCCGTGGAGCTGAACCCGCTGTGCACCGCCGGCTCCGGCGTCCGCGTCGTCCGGGGCGGCGGCTTCTGGAGCTTCGCCTGGTGGTGCCGCTCCGCCTTCCGCTACAGGTACGCGCCGTCGTGGCGCCTCTCGTTCCTCGGTTTCCGCCCCGCGTACTGGCTCGCGGCTGAGTGACTTCACGTCTTCACCTCTTAGTTGCCTGTCTCCGCGCGGCGGCGCGAAGCGCTCGCCGTGGCGGGGGCTGGACAGGAGGAGGGTTGGAGGTTAAGGAGGGGGGAAAAAAGGCGTTGACAGGGGAAGGGAGGAGGGTCAGGGGAGGGGTTTTAGCTTTTTTTTTCTCCTGAAGTGGCCTCATCTCGGATGCGCGTCAAGCTCTTCACCTTCCGCTACTCGGCGACCATCGGAGGCTTCGACGACTCGCCGCTCGCCGAGTTCACCCGCGACAAGGAGGTGCTCCAGTTCCGCGAGCACTTCTTCGTCTTGAACGACGTCCCCCACCTGGCCTGCGTCCTCACCTACCAGGAGGCGGTGGTCGACGCAGCAACGCTCTCGCAGGCCCGGGAGATAGCAAGCCGGCCTGCCCGCTTCGAAGGCCCCGGACGCGGCCACCGGCCGGGGCCGGCGCCAGCCCTCGATGAGCGTGCGCGCGCCATCTGGGCCAGCCTCCGCGCGTGGCGCGCCGCCACCGCCCGGGAAGAGGGCGTGCCGGCCTACGTGGTCTTCACCGACCGCGAGATGACCGAGATCGTCGTGCGCCGGCCCGACAGCCTCACCGCCCTTGGCCACGTCCCGGGCGTCGGCCCGCAGAAGGTGAAGCGCTACGGGAGCCGCATCCTCGAGATCCTCGGCGACGCGCGCGGCTCACCGGCGACTCTACCGGCGGCTGAGCCTCCCCCTCCGGCCATGACCCAGGAGGCGACGGCATGAATGCCCCCTGGGACGCTCCATCGCGCGGCCCCCAGCGCGCCGGAGAAGAGCTGCTCGTCCTCCAGAAGTGGGAGGAGTTCACGAGCTGGCTCCTCCTCCACACCGCCAAGTGGCCCAAATCGTGCCGCTTCACGCTGGCTCAGCGCCTTGAGAACCACGCGCTCGACATCGTCGAGGCCCTCGTCTCTGCCCGTTACGATCCGCGAGGCCGCCTGCAGATCCTCCGCGAAGTCAACCTGCGTCTCGAGCGGATGCGGTTCCTGTTTCGAATAGCCCGCGACCGGGGCCTCCCGTCGGCGCGGAGCTTCGAGGCCGCGATGCGCGCGATCGACGAGGCCGGCCGCATGCTCCACGGCTGGCGGCAGACGCTCGAGGTCGCAGCCAACCGGTCCGTTGCAGGTCCTGCAGCAGGGAGCCCATCGCCATGAGACGCGCCGGCAGCCTCTGGCCGCTCGTGGCGAGCTTCGAGAACCTCCGCCGCGCCGCGCTGAGAGCGGCCCGCGGCAAGAGAGACCGCTCCACGATCGCCCGCTTCCTCGAGCGCCTCGAGCCGGAGCTGCTCGGCCTGCTCCGGGACCTGGAGCAGGGAACGTATCAGCCCGGCGAGCCCGTCCGCTTCACCATCCGCGACCCCAAGGAGCGCGTGATCTCCGCGGCGCCCTTCCGGGACCGGGTGCTCCACCACGCGTTCATCGGCCCGCTCGAGCCCGTCTTCGAGCGGCGGATGCGGCCCGAGAGCTTTGCCTGCCGGCGCGGCAAGGGCACCCATGCGGCGCTCGCGCGGGCGCGGACGCTCGTGCGGGGCCACGAGCGCTTCCTCAAGCTCGACATCGAGAGGTGCTTCGACTCCATCCGGCACGACGTCGTCATCGAGACCCTCGAGCGGATCGTCAAGGACCGACGTGTGCTTTGGCTCGCGCGCACGATCCTCCGCGGCCCGAGCTCGGCGGCGCCCACCGGGGTCGGCCTCCCGATCGGCAGCTTGACGAGCCAGTGGTTCGCGAACCTCGTCCTCGACCGCCTGGACCACTTCGTGACCGAGGAGCTCCGGTGCGGCGCCTATGTGCGCTACATGGACGACTTCGCCCTCTTCGGCGACGAGAAGCCCCGGCTCCGTGAGCTCCTCGACCACGTCCGCACCTTCGTCGAAGGGAGGCTGCGCCTGCGTCTCAAGGAGCGGGCGAACATCCTCGCGCCGGTGTCGGAAGGCTTGCCCTTCCTGGGCTTTCGCCTGTACCGCGGCACGGTGCGCGTGCGCCCGGAGAGCCTACGGCGCTCCAAGCGCCGCTTGGCGGCCCGGGTGCGCGCCTGCGAACACGGGGAGATCAACGAAGACCGGCTGGCTGGCTGCGTGCGCTCGATCATCACACGCCTGGCCAGCGCGGACACCTGGAACCTGAGGAGGAATTGGTTCGCGGGAGCATGACTCCACATACCGAAGACCATCACGCGATGCGGCCCGCGTATCTCGGCCGCGAGCGGAGAGCGTCGAACCGGCTCCGGCAACCGCGTCAACCGGGGCGGCGGCTTCAGGAACAACGCCAGGAGGTGCCGCTCCGCCAACCGCAACAGGAACGCGCCGTCGAGGCGCAACTCGAACCTCGGTTTCCGCCCCGCCCGAAGGCGCCGCAACGCCGGATCGCCGCGGTCTCGGCCCCAGGCCGTACCGCGGCGCAGAGCCCGCGGCGCCCAGACGTCTCTTCGCGGCCGCGCTGCGCTCGGCCGAACAGATCCTTCGCCCGCGGGCCAGTAGCACGAGAAGCGACCGTCCGCGGGCGAGTCTTTCTATCTGCTATGCCGGAGCGACGCTTCAACGAATGAAGAAGCTTTCCTCGCAGCCGGAGAGAGAGTCCCGCCTCGGCCTGCGGACTCCGCCTTGCGCAAGAGAAGGTGCCTGCATGCCAGAGGCTCGCGCCGCGGGGGCGGGAGGCGAGGCCCGGCGGAGCGAGAGCACGGGGCGACCAGCCTCACCCCCGACACATGGATCGGTGTGACTGGCCAAACCAAGGCGCGGCACCTGTTGGTCCCTCGCCTCGTCGGCCTGCGCCTCCGGGCTGCGCACGCATGATCAAGAACATCCTCCTGGGCTTCTTCGCGCTGGCGGCGCTGGCGCTGGCGGCGCTCATCGTGCTCGACCGGCTCGGCGACCGGTCCACGGACCCCCTCGTCCGGTGCGCCAACCACGTGGCGCAGCACCGCCTCATGCTCCGGCTCTTCCTCGAGACGGAGTCGGCCAAGCTCCCCGAGGCCCTCGACGCGCGCGAGGCGCTCCGCGCGGTGCTGAAGGAGCTGAAATCGGAGACGGCGAGCTGGCTCGACACGGAGCTCGCGGCCTGCCCCGAGCCGTACGCGCGGCGGAGGTCCATCGGATACGTCTACTTCGGGAGCGGGCTCGCGGCGGAGGTCGTGCGCGAGAAGAAGGCGCTCGTCCTCCTCTGCCCCGCCGAGAGCCACGAGGGCCGGTGGGCCTGCGGCCTTGCCGGCGGCGAGGGGGGCCTGGAGCTCTTCCTCGGCGACGGCGCGCAGGCCCTCGAGCTCCTCTCCCGGGCCGTCCGCGCCGGAGAGAGAGGCGAGGTCGCGTACACGAAGGACGCCCTGCATGCGCTGAGGGACGAGCGCGACCGGCGGCGGGCGCGGCTGGGGCGCGAGTAGTCGCAGCCGCCGCCCGCCGGCCTCCCGGCGGCTTCGCTTCGAGCCTGCGCTCGCCACCTACCAGGTCCAAGGAACCGGATACTTGTGGATCGCCTGGTCCGGGGTGACGATGGTCGTCCCCCCCTCGAGCGCCGTGGACACCAGGAGGCGGTCGAAGGGATCTCGGTGCAGGGCGGGCAGCTCGGCCGCGCGGTAGATCACCGCCCGGGTGATCGGGGCCGCCGCGGCGCGCCAGATCCCGGCCTGCTCCGTCACCCAGGCGCGCGGCGGCGCGGGCAAGGCGAGCTTCTTCGCCTCCCACTTCAGCGCGATCTCGAGCACGGACGCATCGCTCAGGAGGAGATCCGCGGCGGGATCCGAGAGCGCGTCGCGAGCCTTGCGGCTCAGGCGTCCCGGCTCCGCGCAGAGCCACAGGAAAGCGCACGTGTCTAGCAGATACCTCACAGGCCCCAGGCCTCGAGCTCCTCCTCCGTGAGGGGCTTGAAGGCGTCCTCTGTCCAGCGGACGCCGCGGGTCGTGGGCTTTCCCACCTTTGGGCGCACACCCCTCGCCGCCTCGAAGGGCACGAGCTTCGCCACGGGCGCCTTGCCGTGCAGGATCACCACCGTCTCGCCGCCCTGGACCTGTTTGATGAGCTTGGAGAGGTGCGTCTTCGCCTGGTGGATGGTCGCGTGGATCACGCGCAGGATGGTATGACTTAGTCTGGACTAAGTCAATCGCCGACAACATCCCCGCAAGCCTCCTCCACCCCCACACCTTGCCGCGCGGCGCGGCCCGGGGCAGACTGGCGGCGCCATGAGAGTCCCTCTTGCCCTCCCACCGCTCGCCTGGGCGCTCCTGGCCATCACGCTCGGGGCGCTAGCGGCGCCCGTGGCCGCCCATGCGCCCGGAGAGGTCTCCGCTCCCACGAAGGAGACGCTCCAGGACTACGTCCGCCCCGGCGAGCTGGATCCTCTGCCCGAGGGCAAGGCCTCGCTCTACAGGACGCCCTGGCGCTCGAGCGCGCGCACCGCCTCGGCGGCGGAGGCCCTCGAGGGCGTGGGCGTCTACTACAAGCACACGCCCTCCGAGTGGACCGAGGCCGACCACACGCAGGTGATGCGGCAGCTCGCGGCCGCGGGCGTCCGGCGGCTGCGCCTCGCGCCGCACCTCGCGATCTACATCCACAAGGAGTGGAAGGGGCCGTCGGAGCGGGAGGTCGCCACGCTCCGGAGCGAGCTGCGCGCCTGCGTCGCGGCGGGCCTGCGGCCGTGCGTGGTCTTCGTCCACATCCCGCCCGTGGGGAAGGCGGGCACGCGGGAGCTCCAGGACTGGTGGCGCCAGGGCGAGCTCCTGCCTCCGGGCGATCCGGGCTCGCCGGAATTCGCGGCGTACCTGGACATGACCTGGCGGGCGCTCGCCTTCGTCCTCGCCGAGGCACGCGCCGCGAGGCTCGAGGCGCCCGGGAGCTACGACCTCGAGCTGGGCCAGGGCCTCTGGTGGGGCGCGCCCGCCGCACCGAGGCCGCTCCCCTCGACGGGCCTCGACGCCTTGAGGCCGGGCGGGAGGATCCACGAGCTCGACCGCGCGCTGGCCCGGCGCCTGCGCGCCGAGGGCCACCGGGCGCCCGTCCTCTGGTGGGGCCAGACGCACCACATCTTCGAGCTCTGCCGCGACGACGACGTGCCGCCCGAGTGCGCCGGCCGCGCCATCTCGTTCTACAGCGCCTGGAGCGGGGTCACGACGCGCGGCTGGCTCGACCGCACGCAGTACGAGAGCCCCCGCGGTCCCGCCGACACGTGGCCCGTGCGCCCTCCCCTCGCGTTCCTCGAGGGGCCCCCGCCCGAGCTGACCCTGGCGCGCCCCGAGGGCTGGATGGCCGACCGCACGCGCCGCGACTGCCTGATCGAGCTCCTGCGGAGCTCGAGGACTCCGGTCGCGATCACGTCCCTGGGCACGGTGCCCGGCGAGATCCCCGGCGCGCGCGAGGGCGGTCTGAGCGGCTGGCGGATCAAGGCTCGGGCGCTGACGAGGTCCCTGGCCTTCTGGCTCCACCAGGGCGCGGCCCTGGTCCTCCTCCACTCGGCCTACGAGCCCGGGAGCCCCGAGGCGGGCGAGTGGGCCCACTCGCTCATCCCGAGCCCCATCGATCCCCGGGCCTTCCGCTGGCAGGACGCGCCGCCCCTCGCCTGCCTGCGAGCCTTCGCCGGCGGGCTCGCCGGGGCGAAACCGCTCGGCTCCCTCGCGGAGCTGCGCTTCCGCTTCGCTCTCCAGCCCGACCCGGTCCTCATCCCGGCGTCCGGCGCCTCGCGGCCCCTGCGCGCGAGCGACGCCGTGGCGCTCCTCCCCTTCCAGATCGACGAGCGGCGGTTCGCCGTGGCCGCCTACGTGGTGACACCCGACGTGACCCGGCCCATGGCCCCGGTCCGCATGACGCTCGAGGTGGACCGGCGCCTCGCCACTGAGGGTGCGTCGCTCCAGAGGCCCGCGGCGGCCGGGGGCGCGGAGCCCGCGACGGCGCGGGCCGAGGTCTCGGCGCGCACGGACCGGACGACGACGCTCCGGTTCGAGGTCGCGGACGACGTGACCTGGCTCCGCTTCGAGCTCGAGCGAGAAGCGAGCCGGCAGTGACGCGGAGCGATCCGCAGTGACCTGCAGTGACCTGCCATGACCTAAAGTGATACGGATCACAGCCGGCGCCCCGCGGTTCGCGTCGACTCGCTCGGGATCCGCGCGGTGAGCCCGCGGAGAACCAGGAAGACGACCCAGGAGCCCCCGCCATGCACGCCCTCCCCGGCTGCCTCACCGTCGCCTTGACCGCCACGACCGCCGTCGCCACCACCGCCCTCGCCGCAGGCCCGCGGCTCGAGAACGAGCACATGGCGATCGAGCTCGCCCCCGAGGAGGCGGGCCTCGGCGCCGTCCTCCTCGAGCACCGGGCCGGCGGCGAGCCCGTGCGGTTCGCCGCGGCGGCGCCGGCGGACGCCCTCCTCTGGCGCCTCGTCCTGCGCGGGCCGGGAGAGAAGGCCGAGGAGGTCCGCGTCGACAACCGAGCCCCCTGCCGCCGCTCGGCCGAGCTCGACCGCGCCTCCGGCGCCGCGGAGCTGCGGTGGGAGGGTATCGCGCTCCCGGGCGAGGAGGGCGCGCTGGACGTCGCCGTGCGCATCGCGCTGCCCTCGGGCAGCGCCGCGGCGCGCTGGCGGATCACGTTCACGAACCGCAGCACGAGGCTCGGGCCGTGGGAGGTCCAGTTCCCCGTCCTCGCCGGCTTCGGCGAGAAGGGCAAGCTCGACCTCGGCGTGCCGCGGGGCAACTGGGGCGTCTTCCAGCGGGGCGCGTCGAGCGCCCTGGGCGGCTACTACCCGAGCAACGACTGGCCCATGCAGCTCCTTCTGGCGCACGTCGGCGACCGCGGGCTCCTCGTGGCCGCGAAGGACCCCGAGGCCTGGCCCAAGCGCTTCGCCGTCGAGCCCGGCGGCGAGCTCCGCCTCACGGTCTACCCCGAGGACATGGGGAAGCCGGGGGCGGGCTTCCGCGGGCCCTTCGAGATCGAGACGGAGGCGTACCGCGGCTCCTGGTGGGCCGGCGCGAAGCGCTACCGCGTCTGGGCGCTGGGCGCGCCGTGGGCCCGCCGCGGGCCCATCGCCCGGCGGAAGGACTTCCCGGCCGCCCTTCGCCGCACGGCCCTCTGGTGGCTCGGGGGCGGCGCGGCCGGCGAAGTCGTGCCGCGCCTGAAGGCCGCGGCGGCGCGCTTCGACGTGCCCCTCGCCGTCCACTGGTACAACTGGCACCAGATCCCCTTCGACGTCAACTACCCCGAGTACTTCCCCACGAAGCCCGGCTTCGCCGAGGCGGCCCGGGAGCTCGTCGCGGCGGGGCACGTCGTCATGCCCTACATCAACGGGCGCCTGTGGGACGTCGCGGGAACCGGCTTCGCCGCGGCGCGGCCCGCGGCGTGCAAGCAGCCCGGCGGCTCCGAGGTCTACATCGAGACCTACGGGAGCGGCGCGAAGCTCGCCCCCATGTGCCCCGCGACCCCGCTCTGGCGCGGCCGGGTGGGCGAGATCGTGCGGCGTCTCTTCGAAGCCGAGGGCGTGAACGCCGTGTACGTGGATCAAGTGGGCTCCGCCGCGCCCGTCCTCTGCCATGACCCCTCCCACGGCCACCCCCTCGGCGGCGGGGGCCACTGGGTGAAGGGCTACCGGGAGATGCTCGAGCCGCTCCGGGAGCTCGCGGCGTCGCGCGGCCTCTTCCTGACCACCGAGAACAACGCGGAGCCCTACATGGACACGGTCGACGCGTTCCTCATCTGGCTCCCGCGCTCCGACGACGAGGTCCCGCTCATGACCGCGGTCTACGGCGGGCACTCGGTCTACTTCTCGAGCCCGTCGCGGGAGGGCGTGGAGCCCGACGCCTTCGCCATGGTGCAGGGCCGCGACCTCCTCTGGGGCTGCCAGCTCGGGTGGATGGGCTTCGATCTCCTCGACCCGGGCCGCGAGCAGCAGGCGCGGTACCTCCTCGAGTGCGGGCGCTGGCGGTGCGCGCTCGAGCCCTTCCTCCTCGAGGGCGAGCTCCTCGGCGAGGTCGCGCCGCTCGAGCCGCCGCCGCCCATCGAGGCGGCCTGGGGAGGCTGGAAGGGGACGCATCCGGCGAAGCTGCCCTCGGTCGTCTCCGCCGTCTGGCGCGCCGCCGACGGGCGCGCGGCCGTGCTCCTCGCGAACCTCTCCCGGGAGCCGCGGGCATTCGCCTACGACTTCGACGCCGCGGCGTGGGGCCTCGGCGCGGCAGCGCGCGCGGGCGCAGGCGCGAGCCCGAGCCCGGCCAAGCTCCGCCTCGCGAGGATCGCGCCGGGGAAGCGCGAGGAGCTGGGCGAGGCGGAGGCGAGGTTCCGGCGGACGGAGACCCTCGCGCCGCGGGAGATCGCGGCGCTGGAGGTGACGGGGCGGTGAGGCTACGGGAGAGCCACGGGACATCTTGAAAGGTCGACCATGATCCGAGAGCACCTCTACAGACGCACGGCCCTGGCGGTCGCGCTCCTCCTCGTTCCGGCCGCTCCCTGCGGCTCCGCTCCGTCCAGCGCCGACCCCTCGGCGCCCGGCTACTCGGGCAGGAGGGGGGTCACGCTCCACGTCTCCAGGCTCGGCGATGACTCCGACGGGACGAGCTGGACGACGGCCTTCCGCACGATCCAGAAGGCCCTCCTCCACGTGCCCGACGCCGAGGGCGGCCACGTGGTCGCCGTGCGGCCCGACACCTACGCCGAGGCGAACCTCCACCCCGCCTTCCCCGGCGCCGCGGGCTCCTACAACCTCCTCGTCGGGGACCACGACGGGACGCTGGGCTCGGGCGCGACGGGGTGGGTCGTGATCGACTCGGGCGCGCCCCTGGCCGTCGTCCGCACGGACCCGAAGGCTCCCACGGGCAACCCCACCTTCATGATCCTCCCCGACGGCGACCCCGCGCAGGAGACGGGCTTCAAGTGCGTCGACTGGTGGGGCCCCTGGAAGTGCGACCCGGAGCTCTCGGGCGTCATCTGGGACCGGTGGATCTACCTCGGGGATCATCGCCTGCGGCTCGAAGCAGGGGAAGCAGCTCCACGTGGACCTCGAGGACTGCACGCTCATGGGCTTCAAGGTCTTCGGCTCGAGGAGCGGCGAGGTCTCCTACGCGCTCCAGGGCAAGGTCGGGGCCTACGTCCAGTACCGCCAGCCCGTGCCCGAGGGCTTCGAGCGGCTCCGTTTCTGGCCCGTGGACGCGTTCCGGACGCTGCTCCCGCCGGGGACCGGACCCCGGGGAGCGCGGAGGGGCTCATCAAGCTGCCCGTGACCCTCGGCCCCGCCATGGAGAGCACGCCGGTCGTCTTCGGCGGCCGGACCCTCCTCGTCTTGAACCAGCGCGACGACGCGAAGAACAAGACGGACGCCTACACCGGGAGCATGCGCCTCCTGGTCCGCGACCTCGCCACGGGGAGCGACGCCGCCCGATTCGGGGAAGGCCACTCCTTCGCGAGCGCCTTCGTCGAGGGCGGCGAGCTGAGCGTCTTCGCGAGCGAGGGCACGAACTTCGAGTGGCTCCAGGGCATCCACCGCTTCTCCTCGACCGACCTGAAAGCGCCTGCCCCGTCATCCGCTTCGTCCTGCCGTACTACTACGCGATCTACCTCCACGCCGCCGTCCCGGGCCACCCGGGCTGGATCTCGTTCCTCGCCCGCTCCCGGGACCTGGCCGACTGGGAGCTGAGCCCCCTCAACCCGATCCTCGAGGCCTCGGCGGGCGAGGGGATCAACAACTCCGACGTGGACCTGATCGAGCTCGAGGGCAACACGTACCTCTACTACGCCACGGGCGACCAGGCCACCTGGGAGGGACGTCGATTCACGCACTTGAGGTCCCGAGGGGCTGCGGTTAAGGTTGTCCTGAGCGATACAGGAGGTCAGTCATGCCGTGCCCCTTCCCGGGGATGGATCCGTACCTCGAGAAGCAACCGTACTGGGGCGACTTCACGCCGGGCTTCATCAAGTTCCTGGCCCACGAGCTCCTGGCACAGCTCCTACCTCGCTACGAGGTCTGCGTGGAGGAGTACCTCTACCTCGCCCATGAGGAGATCCGTCTTCACCGCGTGAGGCCCGACGTGGCCCTCACGACACGCAGGTCGGGGCCGAGCGCGCCGGCTTCGGGAATAGCCCTGCTCGAGGTCGCCACGGAAGATCTCGAGTACCCCGCCTACGAACCGAGCACCCAACGGCATCTGAAGGTGATCCAGCCGCGCACGGGTCGCGTGGTGACCGTCATCGAAGTCCTGTCGCCCACGAACAAGGCACCCGGTGAAGACGGGATCGACGCATACCTCGAGAAGCGCGCGGAGTATCTCGCCGCGCGCACGAACCTCGTGGAGATCGACCTTCTGCGAGGCGGCGAAAGGCTGCCGATGGCCGGAGATCTGCCTCCAGGCGACTACTACGTCTACGTCGGCAGGGTCCAGCGCAAACCCCGCTGCCAGGTCATCGGCTGGCCATGGCGGCGGATGATCCCAGCCATTCCAGTCCCCTTGCTGCCGGAGGACGGAGACGCGATGGTCGACCTGCAGGCCGTGTTCCAGGCCATGTATGATTTTTCGTTCTATGAGCGGCGGCTGCCCTACCAGGAACCGCTGTCTCCACCGCTGAGCGAGGAGGAGGCCGCGTGGGTGATGGAGCTGCTGAAGGAGAGGGGACTGACTCCTTCGTGAGCCGGATCGCTCGCCTGCGGCTGCTTTCACCCGCACGGCGGGAAGCCGGTGCAGTCCGCCTCCGGCCCGAGATCCCCGCAGTCCGGGAAAGGCGCCGGCGGCGCGGGGCCGCCGAGGAAGAGGAAGCTCAGGAGGTAGATCCCGTCGGAGATGTTGCGGAGCCCATCGCCGTTCGTGTCGGCCGCCTCCATGCAGGAGGGCGTCGCGCCCCCAAGGAAGAGGAAGTTGAGGACGAAGACGGCGTCCGAGAGGTTCGGGGTCGCGTCGGCGTTGGCGTCGCCGCGGACGAACTTGGTCCCCTCGGGCGGGGGCGCCCCGCAGCCCTCGAGGAGGTTGATCCCGGAACGGGGCCCGCACGGCCGTATCACCGCGTAGCGCACGCGCGTGAAGAACGCCTTGCCCGTGAGGAGGAACCGCGCGGCGGCCTGGGGGCCCTGGTTCACGCCGATGAACTTCATGTCGGGGATCTCGAAGTACGCCTCTCGCCAGGCATCGGTCCCCTCGAGGGTGACCCCGATCGCGGGGCTCGTGAAGGCGAAGGTGACCTCGCCTGCCCGCTCGGTCTGGTAAACCTCGGGCCGGAACGCCACCCCCACGAGCGCCGGGTCGTCGTAGTACGTCATGCAGATCGCGAGGCGCGCGTTGGGCTGGCTCGATGGGCCGAAGGGCTCCCCGACGAGCGCAAAGTTCAAGAACTGGTGGGAGAACCCCGGAGTCCCGTCGTCGAAGGCGGGCCGCACCGCCAGGCGGCGATCGTCCGCGGGCCCGGCCTCCTCGACGATCATCTCCTGGTCTCCGCCCGAGGTTCCGGGGGCGAGGCCGTCCTGGATGCCGGCGTGCAGGTCCAGCTCGGCGTAGTTCCCGTAGGCCTCGGTGCAGATCTTCGGATCGTCGAAACAGTCCTCGAGCGGGTCTTGCCCCGCAAGCGGGTGGTCGCCCGTGCGCAGCACCGCCAGGTGCACCTTCGAGATGAAGACCAGCGCTCCGGCCTCGAAGGCGAGGCGCGGCCCGCCCGTGAGCGGCGCCGTGTTCACCCCGGCGAGGCTCACGCCCGGCACGGTCCACGAGCGCCGCACCCAGGCCCCCGTTCCCTCCAGGACGTGCCACCGCGCCGGCGGGAAGATCGCGATGCCCCCCAGGTCGTCGGTGGCGTAAGCCTCGGGGCCGAACCGGGCCCCCGCGAGCGCCGGGTCATCGTAGAGCTCGAGGCAGATCTTCACCGCCCGAGGGTCGTTGCACGGCTCGCCGAGGTAGAGGTCCGTGACCCCGAAGTTCATGTAGGTGCCGTTGGGGCGCACCGCGCGCCGCGCGTCGCCCGCCGGGCCGACGCCGTCCTGGAACGTCACGGCCTGATCGCCGCCGTCGAGCACCTGCAGGTGGTCGCTCGTGCCGGCGTTCACGTCGACGAAGACGAGGTTCGTCTCGGGCTCGGCCGGGCACTCCTCGGCGAGAGAGCAGGCGTTGATCTGCTCCGGCTCTCCGAAGGCCCCCGGCTCGCCGAAGGCGACGAGCCGGACCTTGATCCCGGGGACGCCCTCGAACCGGATGGTCCCGCCGTTGACCCCGCCGCCCGAGACGTCGCCTTGAGCGTTCGGAGGCACCGAGCCGACGAAATGCGTCCCGTCGGCGCGCAGCCCGTTGGCGATGCGGAAGAGGAACCAGTTCCACTTGCGGTTCTTGCACTCCGGCGGGATCGAGCCCCCCGTGGGGAAGTTGAGCTCGGGGAGCGTCCCGGTCAGGAACGTGAAGCCCCGGGGAGCGCCGCCGGGGCCCAAGAGCGCCTCGTCGCCGTAGACCTGGACGAGGATGTCGATGGCGTCGTCGTCCGCCCATTCCGCGAAGTCCGGGTCCTTCACGTTGAGGTAGTTGCCCACGACCTTGAGCCCATCGTGGCCGCCGATCATGATCGGCTCCGTCACCTGGTCCCCGCCGGTGAGGACCTGGAGCCCCGAGGCGATCCAGGTCTCTCCCGGAGGCGCGAACGCAAGATCGGTGCTCACGTAGTGGACGACCCTCGCGTCGTCGATGGTCGGTGGCCAATCCTCCGGATCGTGGGGAGGGTCTTGGGCCCCGAGCGGAGGCCGTGCGAGGACGAGAGAGAACCCCAGGAACGCCGCGACGCGAAGAGGTGGACCCATGTTCGTTACCCTCCGGAAGAGACACCTGCGGAAGCAATTCCGCGAGCCGCCCTCGAAGGCACGATGGCGGCGATGGCCATTGTCCGGAGTCGGCAGGGGCGAGTCAACGGCTGCAGGGGCCGACGGAGCGCCGTGCGGGGGCTCGACGAGCGCTTGTGAGATCGCAGGCTTGAGGGCGCCTGCCAGCGCCCATATCATGGTGCGGTGAGAGGCGCATTCGCCTCGCGCGCTGGAAGAGGTATCCGCATGACCGTCGCCAAGGCCCAGCTCCTGGATTTCAGCGAACCACCCCCGGTGCCCATCCGGAGGTTCACGGTCGTCGAGTATCACCGCCTGGGCGAGGTGGGAGTGTTGACGGAAGACGACAGGGTCGAGCTTCTGGAAGGGTGGATTCTCGAGAAGATGGTTCACAACCCCCCTCATGGTGCGACGATCGACCAGGCCCGGGATACGATCGGGGGCAGACTCCCCCCGGAGTGGCGCGTCCGCGTGCAGTTGCCGATCACCACGGCGGATAGTGAGCCGGAGCCCGACCTCGCGGTCGTCCGCGGCCCCGCGAGCCGCTATGCAAGGAATCACCCGGGGCCCGAGGAGGTCGCCTTCCTCGTCGAGGTGGCTGACACCACCCTCGTCCGAGATCGCGGCTTCAAGGGCCGGATCTACGC
>JACQVW010000320.1 GCA_016209535.1 Planctomycetota bacterium
ATCGTCGCGCTGCCGGAGGCCGTGCGCGCGACGGTTTCCCGCTTCCCCCGACTGCGCTGCGTGATCCGTCCGGTCTCTTCACGCCAGGAGGAGGAGGTGCGGCCTCTTCACGCCAAGGCGCTCTGGCTCGGGCGCTACGGGGAGCGCGAGATTCTCCTCGTGGGCTCGAGCAACGCCTCGCCCGCGGGGCTGGGGCTCGGCGGGCATCCCCGCAACGTCGAGGCCAACCTCTGCTTCCTCCACACCGGGGACCGAAGGGTGCAACGCTGGTTCGACGCGTGCTTCCCCGAGGCGCCGGCGCTCGAGCCCGACCAAGTCCGGCTCGCGGGCGCCCCCCGCGCAGCCGACGAGGAGGGCGGGCCTCCCCCGCTGCCGCTCTTCTTCCGCTGGGCGGCGCTCGACCGCTCGGGCGAGGCGATGCTCCTCCATCTCGGTCTCGGCGGATCGGACGAGCCTCGGGACTGGCGCATCGCGGTGGAGGGTGGACAGGCTCTCCTCGACGCGCGGGAGCACCGGCGGTCGGGGAGCCCGAACCCCTGGCAGGCGGCGCTCCCCGGAGATCCGGCGACCGCGGCGCCTCCCACGATCCTCGAGGTGCGCTGGGAGGCCGCGGAGGGCCGCTTCCTCGGACACCTGCCCATCAACGCCCTGAACAGCTCGAGCCGCACCCGCCCGGACCTCTGGAGGGACATCGACCTCGACGCCCTCCTGGAGATCCTCTCGAGCTCGGGCCCCGTCCACCGGGCGCTCGCCCGCGCGCTCCGCCGGCGGGAGGCTCGGGAGCGCTCCTCGCTGCCCGTGGAGCTCGATCCCCACCGGCGGGTCGACGCGTCGAGCTTCCTCATGCAGCGGATCCGGCGCATCTCGCGCGCCCTCGAGGGCCTCAAGGACCGGTTGCGGGCGCCGGTCTTCTCGGAGGTATCCCTCGAGTGGAGGCTCCAGGGCCCCTTGAGCCCGGCCTACCTGGCGCGGAGGCTCATCGACGCCGCGGTGGAT
This sequence comes from Planctomycetota bacterium, assembly GCA_016209535.1. Taxonomy (GTDB): domain Bacteria; phylum Planctomycetota; class UBA8108; order UBA8108; family SXIK01; genus JACQVW01. The sequence continues at coordinate 997 of JACQVW010000320.1, forward strand.
CCGGAGGAGAAGAAGTTCCTGCTGGCCGAGGTCGCGCTGGTCCTCGGGAGCGCTGCACGGGACGTCACGGCGGCAGGCGTCGCGCTCGAGGAGGTACGGGAGCGCTACCGCAGCGCCCTCGCGGACCTCCGGGCCATGGTCCCGGACGAGCTCGGCACTCCGCTCGTCGATCGGTACCTCGAGGAGTCCTTCGCCAGGGCGCAAGCATGACATGAACGGGAAGATGCTCCAGTGGCCCTTCGCCTCGGGCATCCGCTTCGAGGGCGGTGGCATCGACCCGGCGCAGGCCAGGCGTCAGGAGGTCACGGCGGTCGCGATCCTCGAGCGCCTCGCGTCGCGGCCGGGCGTCGTCCTCGCCGACGAGGTCGGCATGGGCAAGACGTTCGTCGCGCTCGCGGTCGCGGCGAGCGCCGCGCATGCCAGCTCGTCCCCGGTGGTCGTGATGGCGCCGCCGAACCTCATGGACAAGTGGGAGCGTGATCTGCGCCGCTTCCGGGCTCTGTGCCTCCCCCGGGACCTCGCCGAGCGGGAGGAGGACCGCCTGCGGTTCCGGCGCGCCGCGTCGGGGGCGGAGCTCTTGCGCTGCTTCGACGACCCCCGGGAGCGCAAGGCGCACATCGTCCTGCTCGCAAACACGGCGCTCCACCGCTCGGAGCGGGACCCCTTCGTGCGGCTCGAGGCCATCCGGCAGGCGATCCGGGGCAAGTGGGGCGTCGGGCGCCTGCGGCGGGCGGTGGCGCGCTTCGCCTGCGACCTCCTGCGCTCGGGCTCTCTCAGGGGCTTCTACTCGGTGATCAGCGCCGCCTTCGACCGCATGCTGTTCCTGACCGCGACGCCCTTCCAGCTCGGGCACCGTGAGCTCCTCGAGGTGCTCCGGAGGTTCCTCGCGGTGCGCTGGTCGTCGATGCCGCCCGAGCGCAGCCACCCCGTGATCCGGGAGGAGCTCGCGCGGCTCGGGGAGTCGCTCGACCGCGCGCAGATCGAGTCGCTCCAGCTCGACCGCCTGTGGGGCGACCTCGGGCCCGAGGACGTGGACGGGGACGTGGACGTAGTCGGCGACGGCGGCGCGGGGTCGTCCTGGTGGCAGCGGCTCCTGGCAGCGCGGCCGGCGGACGGCCGCCTCGCCCGCGTCCTCGGCCAGTACGAACGTACGAGGGAGGCCTTGCGCGCCGCGCAGGAGCACCTCCGGCCCTGGATCATCCGCCACCGGCGCCCGCGGGAGATCGAGGCCGAGGGCCGCAAGGTCCCGCGCCGCGACGAGCGCCTCGGCAGGGCGATCCGCGACGGGGTGACGCACCACCGGGGACTCGAGATCGAGCGCAGCGCTCGGTTCCCGTTCCTCCTGTGCGCGAGGGCACAGGCCGTCCTCTCCCGCGACCGGAATCGCAGGGCCTACTTCGCGGAGGGCCTCGCGTCGTCGTACCTGGCGTTCCTCGAGACCTCCCGGGGCGAGCGGCCCGTGGACGACACCGATGCGGCGCTCGAAGGCGCTTCCTCGAGGGAGGACCTCGCCTGGTACCTCGAGCGAGTGGAGGCGTTCATCCGCGAAGGCCGGGTGCCGCACCCGAAGATCGACGCGACCGCGGGGAAGGCCCTCGAGCTCTGGCTCTCGGGGGAAAAGGTGCTGATCTTCGGGCACTATCGAAAGACGGTGCGCGACCTCGCCGACCGCCTCCGGCGCGGCGTGGAGGCGGAGATCGACCGCCTGGCTCGAGAGGCGCTGAGGCTGCCGGACGAAGGAGCGGCGCGTCGCTCGGTCGACCGCATCGTCCAGCGGCTCCAGGACAAGGAAAGCCCCCTCAGGAGGCGCGTGCGGGAGGTCCTCGAGGGCTGGGTCGCGGCGCGGCCAGGGCTCACCGCGGAGCAGTACGACAAGGTCATCGAGCTCCTGCTTGGGACCCTGGCGACCCCGAGCTTCGTGGTGAGGAACTTCCCCCTGGACCGCCAGGAGGTCCGCTCGAGCCTCGAGACCGGCCGCCCCACGGCGGCCCAGGCGAGGGACGCGGCCGCCGCCGTGGGCGAGTCGCTCGCGCGCCGGAAGGGGAACCGCCTCGCCTACCGCGCCAGGGTGATGCAGTTCCTCGACCACCTGCTCGGGGACCTTGCCTCCAGCGAGGAGCGCGACCAGGTGCTCGACGAGCTCCTCGTGGCGGACAAGGACGCCGTGCGCCACGCGAGCGGTGAGGTCAAGCAGGAGACGCGCCGGCGGGTGCTCCTGGGCTTCAACAGCCCGCTCCTCCCGGAGATCGTCGTCGCGAGCGAGGTGATGGCGGAGGGGCTCGACCTCCACCTCGACTGCCGCCACGTGATCCACCACGATCTGAGCTGGAACCCGAGCACCCTCGAGCAGCGGACGGGCAGGGTCGACCGCCTCCGCTGCCTCGCCGAGGCGGAGGGGCAGCCGATCATGGTCTACCTCCCGTACCTCGAGGGCACGGCGGACGAGAAGATGTTCCGCGTGGTCACCGACCGCGCCCGCTGGTTCCAGGTGGTGATGGGCGAGAGGTACAGCGTCGACGAGCGGTCGACGGACCGCCTGGAGGCGCGCGTGCCGTTCCCGGAGGAGGCGGCCATGGGGCTGGCGTTCGACCTCGCGGTGGCTGAGAAGGGGGGAGGATGACCTCTGCTCTGCGCCAGCCCTCGAGGCAAGGAGAGCCTGCAGGCTGGAGCCGGCGCTCGATCCTCGCTCCCTGCGCATCCACTCACGGCGCCTGCTGGTTCAGCTCCTTCAAGATCCCCTCGAGGCCCACGGAGACGTTCCTGAGCTGCGTCTTGTAGCCCGCCACCTGGGCCTTGACCTCGTCGAACTGCTTGGCGAGGCCCTGGTAGGTCTTCTCCATCTTGTCCGCCTGCGCCCGGCCCGACGCGATGACGCCGTCGCCGACGACCTTCATCTGCTGGACGGCCTGGGCCAGCTCCGCCTTGAAGCCCTCGTTGGCCAGGCGAGCCTTGTCGATCTCCTCGCGGTTCTTCTGCAGCTCCCCGAGCAGCTCCGTCTTGAACCTGTCGACCTCGGTCTGCATCTGCTTCAGACGCAGGCCTGGGCCGCCATGGAGGCCTCGGCACCCTTGAGCTGGGTCTCGAGGCGCGCACCTTGGCCTCGAACTCGGTCTGGCTGCCCAGGTGCCGGTTGCCGAAGGACTGCTCGGTCTTCTTGAGGGTCTCGAGGTAGCCCTGGTGCAGGGCCTCCATCTGCTTCTGGTAGCTCTGAAGATCCTCCGCCGACTTGTGGGCCACGCCCAGGGCGGCCGTAGCGTCCTCGCGGCTCTTCTCGGCATCCTCGCGGCTCGCCACGAGCTGCGTGTCCGTGCCGTCCAGCCGCGTCTTCAACCGCCCTCGGCGCCGCGCGTGAACGCCTCCGCCTGGCTACTGGTGGTCGCGACGAGCCCGCGGAGGTCGGCCGCGCTCTTCTCCAGGGCATCCTGGACCTGCCGCAGCCTGCCGTCGAGGCTCGCCGCGTCGGCCGAACGGGACTCGAGGCTCCGCACTTTCTCCTCGAGACCGCGGAGCTCCGCCGGGCTGACGCAACCCGCCCCCACCAAGGCGAGGGCAGCGACGGGGCCAAGAGCAAAAGGATTCTGTCGGAACATCGGGGTCACCTCGATGGGATGGAGGACGACCGGGCATGGTGGCCCAGCCCGTCGCCGGGCCTTCCATCCCATGAAGGGGTCAAAAAAGGGACAAGCTGCCAAGATTGACCACGGATGCACCTGGCGCCGTGCGTATCCCCCCCCCAAGCAGCCCCCCCTTCACAGAAGCCGGGTCTTGAGGAGCTTGAGGCCCGTGATCCAGGAGAGCGACTGCCTTCACCTCGGGGTTTCGGCTCGCTTCCCGAGCGCGCTCTGCTCGATCTATCCACCGTCCGCCGTTGGACCACTTGCACGACCGCCTCTCCCTTCGGATCGATACCACCGGCGACAACCGCGAGGAGGCTCCCCCAGCACCGGCGCCGCGTCGGCCTTGAAGGCTCGCAGGGTGCATCGCAGGGCTTCCGACCGAGCCGCTCCGCTCGGTAGAATGCCGCAACCTCGTTGCGAAAGGAGAGGGCCATGCAGGAATACCCAGACGCTCTGCAGACACCGCGAAGGAGGACTTGGAGGGTGTTGCTCGTCGGTGCGCTTGCCCTGACGACTGCGCTTGTCGGTCATCCGGTCCTCCGCGGGCAGTCAGCCGGGATCTATTGGTATGACTTCGACCAGGCCGTGGAAGGGGTGTGGTCGAGCAGCCGGACTCAAGTGAGCCCGTGGGGCGCCCGGCGGTTCCTGGGGCAGTTTGGCAACGAGACCGTCCGGTTGTCGCTCACCGGCTTGCCAGAGCACCAGGCCCTGACGCTGTCCTTCGACCTCTTCGTCATTCGCACGTGGGATGGCAATGGTCCACCAGGCTGTTGCGGCCCGGACATCTGGCGGCTCCGGGCCGACGGGACGAGCCTGCTGCAGACGACCTTCAGCACGACGGGCAACCGGCAGGCCTACCCCGGTGGCTACCCTGGAGGGGACAACCCGCCGCGGACAGGGGCCGTGGCCAATGACGTGCTCGGGTACTCGTTCGGCGCTTCCGGGTCTGTAGATTCCCTCTACCGCATCACCCGCACCGTCTCGCACAGCTCGAGCACGCTCACCCTGGAGTTCTCCGCGCAAGGCCTGCAGGCGCTGACGGACGAGAGCTGGGGGCTGGACAACGTTGCCGTGATGCTCTCGGCGAACGATTCGACGACCGTGGAAGAGGCCGGCTGGTTCGCCGCAGACCAGTGGCTCTGGCTGGGGCCCCTCGGAAACGGGTGCCACTGCGGTGCCTGCGGGCCAGGGACCATGCTGCTGAACTGGTTCGCGCCGTACTCCATCGGCGATGAGAGTCCGCGGGCGGGCGACGTCTGGAACGTTGCCTTCGGGACCGCCATCAGCACGGGCTGGTTTGGCCCGGGCGGCACGCCCGTCTGGCGGCGATTGACAGACTTCTGGCCAGGGCAGGGAGAGGCCATGGTCGACCTGCGCAAGGCGGCCGAGCAGAACGGCTTGCGATGGGAGCACGTGATGGCAGCCGCGGTCACCTATGTGGAGCTCCGCGGCGCTTCGCCTCGGGAGCTGTGGATCTGTCTGGGGCACGACGACTCCGCCCAGGTGTGGGTGAACGACCAGTTGGTAGCCAACCAGTCGGCATGCACCGGATCATCGACCAGTTGCCAGCAGCGAGAGAGGGCCGTGCTCCTGCCCGGGCTGAACGCCATCAAGGTGCTCGTGTGGAATGGCGAGGCGGACTGGGGTTTCCGCCTGAGGTTGGAAGACCGCGCTGGAGAGCCCGTGACGGAAGGACACCCCGACTTCGTGTTCCGGGGACCCGATCCTGGAGGGACGGCCGGCGAAGTGACCTACCGGGCAACCCGGCACGTGAGCCTGGCCTGCGAGGGAGACGGAAGCTCATCGGTCGTCGTGCGGACGACCGCCGGCGGCGATCCGGCCGACAGAGTGCAGGTGACGGAGCTTCTGGGATCAGGGAACCCTTTCACCGTGGAGGCGATCAGCGACGGCGGCACGTTCACAAGAATCCCCAGCGAGAGCCCTGTCGGCGGGGATCGCGCGGGGATCCTCGAGGACCAACGGAGCATCAACGCCCCATGCTTGCCCGGGCACCTGTGGTATGACCCGACGAGGGACTCCTACACGCTCGCGTGCAACGGCCTGGACATCTGGGAGGCGGGGGACCAGTTCCACTTCGCCTACCGGCGAGTGACAGGGGACTTCGACCTCACGGCCCGGATCCGGCGCCGGGCCTGGATCCCCGGCTCGCGCTGGGGCAAGGTGGGCCTCATGGCCCGGCAGAGCCTTGACTACCGGTCGCGGTACGCCTTCGTCCACGATAGCGGTGAGGCCCCCCAGGACCAGACGCGCTTCGCGGGCCGGGTGACCCACGGGGGAGGCGCGAGCGGCGACAACTTCGAGAGCTCGTCGCTCGAGCCCGGGAGCCATCCGCAATGGCTGCGGCTCGTGCGAGCCGGCAACGTCTTCAGCGGCATGACCTCCGAGAACGGGATCGACTGGGAAGAGCAATGCGCGATGGATTGGGGTGACGAGACACCGAGGACCGTCCTCGTCGGGCTGGGGGGCTCGGCCAGCGGCTGGGGTTGCTACGGGACACCGGGACACATCCCGGCTTACGTGCTCATGGAGTTCGACGGCGTACGCTTGACCACGCCGCTGGGGCCGCAGGGCTCACCAGAAGCGTTCTCGGGAAGAATCGACTGGAACCTGTCTCGCTCGCTGCTCAACAGCCGCGGTGTCAGCTACGCGGTGCGTGGCTCCCGGCCCATCGTTGCACGGGGCCTCGTGGGGGCTGCGACCACGACGGGGGGGGAGGTCATCGAGTCCCCGCGGGTGATCGACCCTGGCCCGCTGGGCGCCTTCGAGCGAGCCGTCCAGATCGGGGCGTCGTATTCGCTCGGGTCAGCGAGCCACGACGTTGGCCGTGGAGAGTACACGCTATCGGGCAGAGGGAAGGACATCTGGCAGGGCGGGGATCAGTTCACCTTCGTGTACAGGCGGCTGGAAGGCGACTTCCGCTTCCAGGCGCGGATCCGTGAGCGCCGGTTCGCCCAGGGTCGCTGGGTGACGTGGTCTGGCGCCCCCGGGGACGCCCGGGGCTCGCGCTGGGGCAAGATCGGCCTCATGGCCCGGCAAGACTGCAGCGGACGCTCGCGTTACGCCTTCGTCTTCGACAGCCAGGATTCGCCGGACGGCACCGTCGACCCGGCGCGATTCGGCGCGAGGCTCGCGCACGGAGGTATGGACAACTACGAGGTGCTGATGCCGCAAGGCGGTCAAGGCTACCCGCACCCCGACTGGCTCCGCCTCGACCGGCGGGGCACCCGCTTCACAGCCTACGTCTCGTCGGACGGAGGAAGCTGGACCACGGTGTCCAGCTCCGATTGGGGACCCGACGCCCCTCCTGCGGTGCTCGTGGGCCTCGCCGTCCTCGGGCACGTCACCGCAGGCTGTGAGGGCACGTCGGCCACCTTCGATAGCGTGAGCATAGCCGAGAGACTTGTTCCAGACCTCGTGGTGAGCGAGGTACGAAGTCCGCCGAGCATCCCCGCAGGAGATCAGCTTCCTGTGGACATCACCGTGACGAACGTCGGGACCCCAGTCCCTGTCGGGAGCACGTTGGGCGCCACCGTGGCCGATGGCTTCGATTTCCCCGTGGGTCCTCCCACGAAGACCCCCGCCTACGACGGGGACGGCTGGTACGTGTATCAAGGCTTCCAGGATGCTGCGGATCCGTGGGGCAAGACCCTCCCGGGCACCCACCTTGGAGAGGACTGGAACAGGGAGGGGCACGCCGAGGCGGACTTTGGAAAGCCGGTTCACGTGGTCGCCAACGGGATCGTTCTCTACGCCCAGGATACGGAGATTCCCGATTGGCTAGGCGTGGTGATGGTGCGCCACGACGCGCCGGCAGGCAGAGCCTTCGTGCTGCCCGGAGGAGGCACGGCCCCCGCGGTGGTCTCCCTCTACGGGCACCTTGACCCTCGCTCTATCTCGGCCCTGAAGGATCAGACCGTCGCGCGCGGGCAGCAGATCGGCACCATCGGCGCGACGCCAAGGGGCAGCAGCGGTCCGCACCTTCACCTCGAGATCCGTAGCGACGTGGCACTCGGCCTCGGGCCGGGATACAGCACGAATCCTGCGGGGTGGCTTGCCCCCACGGAGTTCATCGCCGCCAACCGCAGGATCACGCTTCCTGCATCGAGTCACACTCGACTCAGGGTCATGCTCGCCCGGGGGCCCGATATCAACGTCGACGTCCGCCCTGCCGCAGATCTCCTGATCCCCAACCGGGATCTCACCACGGGCAGCATCACAAGGCGGGTCTCACTTCCGGTCCCGCTCGCCTTCGAGGGCAACTACTACGTCGGGGCGTACATCGACGCCGGCTTCCAGGTGAGAGAGTGGTCCGAGACGAACAACGCCGCATCCGGAGCGACCCAGGTCTCCGTCACCCGGCCGCTCGCGGAAGCCCAAGTGTCCTCCAACGTGGCTGGGATCCGCTACGCCCTTTTCGGCGCAATGGACCACTACGGCTCGCTCGGCCAGGCCGGCGGCCAGGCGCCAGGAGGCGCAGGCGCGGAGGCGTCGCAGGTCGTGCAGGTCATCCCTGGGCTGTACCTGGTTCAGGCGGAGCCAGTCGCGGGGTACGCATCCCCTGCGGCCTTCGTCGCGACGATCCCGAGCGGGGCCCAGACGCGGATCGCGCTCGAGTATCTCCCCGACGCTGCGCGGAAAGCGATGTGGGTCAAGGTGACGGTCGCGGGAAAGCTTGCCGGCTCCACGACTACGCCGTACGGGGTCGACATCCATGTTGATGGCCTCTCCGGGCCGCTTCACGTCTCCGCCTCCGATCTCGATCCCGGCACCGGGATGTCGAAGTCCCCGCTTCAAGGCCACCTCTTTGGCCGCGAGGATCAGGTCCGATGCGCGGCGGTCGTCGCCTTCACGAGGTCCGCCAAGCGCCAGCCCGCGGCTGGCTTCCCCGGGTTCGAAGACCTCGCCGAGATCTGGCTCTATGACGACAACCAGATCCGCAGCGATGGCACCTGGACCCAGGTGGGAGGTGGGGTAGGCTCCAAGCCGGGGCTGCGGAAGATCTCCCAGGAGGAGTGGGCCGCCGGGACGCTCGACCTCACGCTGGCGCACCCGGTCTTCCGCTGGAACCTCTTCTGCATCGCAGAAGACAGCATTCCCTACGACGAGCTGGTACGGGTCTGGAAGCCGCGGTTCGAGCGCGCCTCGGAGGTGCTCTTCCTTGCGACCGACGGCCAATGCCTCCTGGGCAAGGTCTGGATCCTGCCGGCGAAAAAGCAGGCCGGAGCCTTCTTGTACCCGGACCTCCGAATCAAGAAAGGAAACAGCGTTCCGGCCTCGCTGCCGTTCGATGCGTTCAGGGCCCGCGACGGCGCCATCGAAGTCTCGACGAAGTTCGACGAGGGGAAGCCTGTCTCCTACCATGCCACGTCGATCGTGCATGAGCTGGGTCACTACATCTTCAGCTTCGAGGACGAGTACAAGTCAGCCTGCGGCGAGTGCCTGTCGCTCTGGGGGCTGGCGAGGGACTGCGACCCGCGCCTCTACTTCCGCTCCTATGGGCTGATGCAGTGCTGCACGACGATCCCGACCATCTGGACCACCACCACCGAGGAAAGGTTCAACCGACAGCGTTACTGGGAGCTCTCGATCGATGCCGACTACGGCAAGTGGTTCGACAAGAGCCACGAGCAGACGGTGACGGTCGACCGCGAGGACACGACCATGCAGTTCTGGCTGAGCGCGGAGGACTGGTGCAAAGATGGGAATTGCACCTGCTTCAGGCAAGGAAAGCGAGCCGGGTGGCCCCAGGCTCGCGACTCCCTGTTCAAACAGAACGACCAGCGGCACCGCTCTTGCTGGGGCTGGCTCGAAGTGTTCCTCGAGTTCTTCATGACCCATCTCGGCAGCGACGCGATCGACCTCTCCAGTCCACGAGTCTGGGAAGTCGACGTGAAGACGCCGATGAACCTGAGTTGGGGTGCCAGCCGCCAGGAGCCCGCTGGCTACACGGTGCCCGAGCGCCATGGCCGGCTGAACGTGCACATCAGTCGGGAATTCCCCAGCGGCGCGGGCGCAGGCCTGGGAGGACGGGTCCCTGCTGGCCGGCAGGACCCCTTGCCGGGTGGAGGGGCCAACGTCCTTCCTGTCCCGGAGCTGCTCGGGGCGGAGCCGGGCACCGAGCCTGGATCGGTGCAGGTCTCCTGGCGTGAGCCGACGGTGCCTGACCCTGCGGTGCCCCGGGGAGCTTTTCGGGTCGCGATCGCTTACGACCTGGAGCCGTTCCCGGAGGGCGCTTTCGAGGAGCTCACGCGTCTCGAGGTATCCCTCGAGACGGAGGAAGGGCAGGTCCGGTCCACGACGCTGTTCCCTGCTGGCAGCTTCCGCGAGTCGTTCTTCTTCGCGCTGCGACTCGTCGGCCCGGACGGCCAGG
>JACQVW010000321.1 GCA_016209535.1 Planctomycetota bacterium
CGAGCGTGGCCCATGCCTCGCGGTGGAGCCCGAGCTCGGTTTGCAGGTTCGCGAGGTCGGCGGCGAGGGGCGCGCTTTCGACCACGCGGGCGGCGCCCGAGAGCATCTCGAGCGCCTCGCCGTCCCTGCCGAGGAGGCTGTAGAGGTGCGCCGCGGCCTGCGCCGCCGGCCGATACCAGGCGCGCAGCTCCAGCGCCCGGAGCGCGGCGGCGAGCGCCTCCTCGTAGCGGTCCTCGATCTCGAGCAGCGAGGAGCGCTCCACGTGGACCCAGGGGTCCTCGGGGGCGATCGCCAGGGCCCTCTCGATCCACCGCTCGGCCTCCTCGAAGTCCCGGAGGTAGGCGAGGACCACTCCGCGGAGGGCGCACCAGTCGGCCCGGAGGTGGGGGGAGGCTCCCTCGAGCTCGGGGCTGTCCCGCAGGTGGCCCCAGGCCTCGAGCGGTCCGCCGCGCCCGAGGACGGCGTACGCGCCGTAGTACCTCGCCGCGGGGTGGCCGGGATCCTGCCTCCGGGCGCGGAGGATCAGGGCCTCTCCGAGGCGGGGCGCCCCGAGGTTGCGGGCGAGTCGGCCCGCGAGGACGCGCGCATCGGTCCCCCTCCACTCCGGGAGGGACCCGAAGGCGAGCCCGGCGCGGTAGGCCTGGAGGCACAGGCCGCGCTCGTGGAGGTCCGTGAGGCGCGCGAGCTCGGGAGCGGGAGGGTCCATGGGCTTGATCGGCGTGAGACTCGGCCGGCGCCGGCGACGCCGGGACCGGCCTCGGCGCGCGGACCATGGTGCCCGAGGGCGGGCACGTTGCCAAGGTGGCGTGGGGCAGTACCAAGGGCGGCACTCCCTGCGGCCGAAAAACACGTGGGACGGCGACTTCGCCTTGCGGTAGGATCTGCACGCTCCAGACCCTACCGGTAATCTCAGAACCTCCATGCCCACGGACCTCCAGATCGAGCAGTCGGTGACCAAGCTCCCGATCGGCGCCATCGCCGCCAAGCTCGGGCTCGGCGAGGTGGACGTCCTGCCCTACGGCAGGTTCATCGCCAAGCTGCCGCTCGAGCTCTTGAAGCGCAAGCCCCCGCCCGGGCGCAGGAAGGGGCCGGGCCGCTTGGTGCTGGTCACGGCCATGACGCCGACGCCCTCGGGCGAGGGGAAGACGACGATCACGATCGGCCTCGGCGACGCCTTGAACTACCTCGGGAAGCTCTCGAGCGTCTGCCTGCGCGAGCCGTCCCTCGGACCCTATTTTGGCATCAAGGGCGGCGGCACCGGCGGCGGGATGTCCCAGGTCACGCCGGCCGAGGACATCAACATGCACTTCACGGGGGACATCGGGTCGGTGGGCAAGGCCACGAACCTCCTCGCGGCCCTGATCGACAACCACCTGCACCACTCCAACCGCCTCCGCCTCGACCAGCGCAGGATCTCCTGGAGGCGCACCCTCGACTTGAACGACAGGGCCCTGCGGCACATAGTGATCGGCCTCGGCGGCCCCCAGGACGGCGTCCCGCGGAACGACGGGTTCCTCATCACGCCCGCCTCGGAGGTCATGGCGATCCTCTGCCTCGCCTCCGACTTCCGCGACCTGCGCCAGCGGGTCCGGCGGATCATCTTCGGCTACACCCGCGACCTCGAGCCCGTCACCTGCGACAAGCTCAAGGCCGACGCGGCCATGGTCGTGCTCCTCAGGGACGCGATCCACCCCAACCTGGTCCAGACCCTGGAGGCGACGCCGGCCTTCGTGCACGGCGGGCCCTTCGCCAACATCGCCCACGGCTGCTCGAGTTCCCTCGCCACGCGCATGAGCCTCATGCTCTCCGAGTACACGGTGACGGAGGCCGGCTTCGGGGCGGACCTCGGGGGCGAGAAGTACTTCGACATCAAGTGCCGCCTGTCCGGCCTCAAGCCCGACGTGGCCGTCGTGGTGGCGACGGTCAAGGCGGTGGAGTACCACGGCGGCTACTCCAGGGGCGGCGGGCTGGACAACCTGAAGCGACATCTCGAGAACATCCGCAAGTTCAAGGTCGTGCCCGTGGTGGCCATCAACAAGTTCCCGGGAGACTCGGAGCGCGACCTGCGGAAGCTCCAGAAGGCCGTCGAGGATCTCGGCGTGGGCTGCGCCGTCTCGGAGATGCACGCCCGAGGGGGGCGCGGCGGGTCGAGGCTCGCCGAGCTGGTCGTGGCGGTTGCGGAGAACGGTGGGGCGCGCTTCCGGCCGCTCTACCGCCTCGATACGGGGATCCGCGAGAAGATCGAGACGATCGCCCGCGAGATCTACCGGGCCAGGAAGGTGCACTACGAGCGGCCCGCGGTCGAGATGATCGACGCCGTCGAGAGCCTTGGCTTCGGCGGCCTGCCCGTCTGCATGGCGAAGACCCAGATGTCCTTCTCCGACAACCCGAAGCTGCGCGGGGCCCCCGAGGGCTTCGAGATCACCGTCAACGCGGTGACCCTCTCGGCCGGCGCGGGCTTCGTGGTGGCCCAGGCCGGCAACATCGTAATCATGCCCGGCCTGCCCCGGGTGCCCGCGGCGGAGAGGGTCAAGATCGACGAGGAGGGCAACCTCCTCGGCATGGCGTGACCGAGGACTTCGCCAGCGTCCCGGCCCCGGCGCCTCAGCCCGAGCCGGTGGCCGGGCCCGAGCCGGCGCCTCGGCCCGAGCCCGCTGCCCGGGAGCCGGTCAGGGCGCCCCGCCCCGGGCGGGCCTGGATCACCTACGCCATCCTCCTGGCGAACCTCCTCCTCTACGCCTCGGCCGAGCTGGGCGGCGACGCCTGGCGCGCCTGGATCCACGGCCGGCTCTCGCAGAGCCGCCCGGAGGTCTGGCGGGGCGAGCACTGGCGCCTCCTCACGGCGCTCTTCGTCCATCCCCTGGCGGCGCACTTTGCCCTGAACATGCTCCTCCACGTCGTCCTCGGGCGGATCATCGAGCTGTTCCTGGGCTGGTGGCGGTTCCTCGCGCTCTACCTCGGCTCCGGGCTCGGCGGCGCCCTCGTCTTCCAGGCGGTCTCGACGGGCGAGGAGGGGGTCGGCGCCTCGGGCGCGATCTACGGCGTCATGGCGGCCCACCTCCTCCTCGCGACGAGCTGGAGGCCGCCGGGCGCTATCGTCCCGGGCCGGCGGTTCTGGCTCTGGATGCTCTCCATCGTGGCGGTGGACCAGGTCTTCGCCCGCCTCATCGAGGCGAGCGTGCCCGGCATCGCCGTGGGCGTGTCGGCCCATTTCGGCGGCCTCGTCGCGGGTACCTTCCTGGGGTACCTCCTCGTGCCCGGCAGGGCGCCGGAGCGCGCGAGGGTCGTGCGGCGCAAGGTTGCCGCCGGCTCGGCCCTCGCCGTCCTCGCCGCCGCCGCCGGCGCCTACGGCTGCTTCTTCACGCTCCACGACCCGCTCTGGCGCGCGGTGAAGGAGGGGAAGGCCCTGGAGGTCGCGGTCCGCGAACGGGTCCTCGACCGGGCGCTGGAGCGCTGGCGCGCGCTCCGGGTCCAGGACGAGAGCATCCGGCGTGGGATCGGCTACAAGGTCTACGAGCACCTCGTGTCCGCGGGCCGGCCCGAGGACGGCGCGCGGGTCCTCGATGAGATCGCACGCTCGGCCGAGCGGGAGCTCGAGGCGGCCCGGAAGAAGGGCCCGGTCTCGCCCGTCCTCCTCAACGAGGTCGCCTGGTACCTCGCGCTCCTCGGGCGCGACCTGGAGCTGGCGCTCCAGTGCTCCCGGGCGGCCCTGGACGCCATGCGCGCCGAGCGGGCCGTCCCGCTCTGGCGCTGGCTCCCCGGCGGCCAGGCGGGCGCGCGCGAGGAGGCCATCCTGCTCAACACTAGGGGCTGGGTCCGCTTCCGGCGCGGGGAGATGAAGGAGGCCCTCGAGGACCTCGCCGAGGCGTGCCGCCTCGACTCGAGCGGCCAGTACTACGCGTACCTCGCCTTCGCCCACGACCGCCTGGGCCACGACGGGGAGGCGCGCGCCGCCGCGGCGAAGGCGCGGGCCGCGGGCGGCCTCTCGCCGCTCGAGGAGCGCATGGTGGAGGAGGTGGAGGGGTAGTGTCGCAGGCGCCCGACGTTCCGAGACGTGACGAGGGCCGCGAATGCCAGGCCTCCGAGGAAGGTCACCGCAGCAGGGTCTCCAGCCTCTCCATGGCCTCCTGGAAGGGCACGATGTCCACGCCCTTCTCGTGCCAGCCGCGCTTGCCAAGGTACAGGAGGAAGGCCTTGGTCTCGGGGAAGTCCTCCTTGAAGAGCAGTAGCCCCTTGGGGTCCTCCGCGCGCACAGTGTGACCTCGCTTCACCTCGAAGGCGCGCAGGCCGCGTTCCCCGTAGAAGACGAAGTTCACTTCCTCGCCGTTGGCCGTCCGCCAGTAGTGGAGACTGTAGCCGAGGCCCTTGTAGTCATTCACCGCGCGGGCTTGCTCGAGGAACAGAGTCTCGAGGGCGGGGCCCTGGATCTCCTCGGGGGCTTCGAGAGGACCTCTCGGTCGGATAGCCTGAAAGGTACCCGCGTCAAAGAAGTAGAACTTCGGGTGAGCCACGAGCCGCCTTTTCGCGCGCCTGGTGAAGACGGGGAGACGTATCGCGATGAGCAAGTCCTCGAGGATCGAGAAGTAGTCCTCCATGACCTTGGAGGCCACGGAGCAGTCCCGGCCCACGGCCGCCATGTTGAGCACGGCTCCCTGGGAGAAGCTTGCCGCCTCGAGGAACCTGCTGAAGGCGCTCAGGTTGCGAGCGAGGCCCTCCTGCAGGACCTTCGTGAGTACACAAGGCGGCTTTAGCACTGAAAAACGAAATAGCAAGGCGGTTTTCTCAACTACCCATTGTTTGACTAGATACGGGACATCCCAGTCCAGGAAAGCAAGCTGCGCGCCGGCCCTCCTCAAAACGTGATCCCCTTGAACTCCTCCGTCTGCTTCTGGATCGCGGGCTCCGTGGCGAGGCGCTCGATGGAGGAGGCGCCGAAGAAGCCGTCCACGCCCTTCGTGTGGCGCAGGACGTACTGGGCGTCCGCGGGCTCGCTGATGGGGCCGCCGTGGCAGAGGACGATCACGTCCGGGCGGACCCTCTTCGCCGCGTCGGCCATGGCCTGGATCGCGGCGGGGCAGTCCTCGAGGCGGAGCGACGTGTGGGCCCCGATGGCTCCCTTCGTCGTGAGGCCCATGTGGGGCACGAGGATGTCCGCTCCGGCGCGCGCCATGGCGGCGGCCTCGTCGGGGTTGAAGACGTAAGGAGCCGTCAGCATGTCGAGCTCGCGGGCCACGCGGACCATCTCCACCTCGAGGCCGTACCCCATGCCGGTCTCCTCGAGGTTCCTGCGGAAGTTGCCGTCGAAGAGGCCGACGGTGGGGAAGTTCTGGACGCCCGAGAAGCCGATCCGCTTCAGCTCGGGGAGGAACACGTCCATGAGGCGGAAGGGGTCCGTCCCGCAGACGCCCGCCAGGACGGGCGTGTCCCTCACGACGGGCAGGACCTCGCGCGCCATGTCGAGGACGATGGCGTTCGCGTCGCCGTAGGGCAGGAGGCCCGCGAGGGACCCGCACCCCGCCATGCGGTAGCGGCCCGAGTTGTAGATGATGATCAGGTCCACGCCGCCCTTCTCGGCGAACTTCGCCGTGATCCCGGTCCCCGCCCCGGCCCCGATGATGGGTTTCCGCTGCCGGATCTGCTCGCGCAGGCGGCGCAGGCACTCGGCTCGGCTCAGCATGTCGCGACTCCTTTCGTTGTCATTCCCGCCTCACTTCCTCCTCACGCGCGCTTCACCCCCGGCCGCAGCATCCCGATCAGCGCCTCGGCCAGGGCGCGGGCGAAGGCCGGGTCGTTCAAGTCCGTGTCCAGCTCGCGCAGGTCGATCCCGGCGCGCAAGCCCTTCCGGATCGCCTCGACGCACGCGCGGTCCGCCTCGGGGTCGAAGAAGGGGCCTCCCGCCTTGGCGTAGAGGGAGACGCCGCGAAGCGGCAGTAGGACCTTCACGGGCCCCTTGGCGCCGTTCAGGCGCTGAGCGATCCTGGCGCCGAGCTGGGCGTTCTCCTCCACCGTGGTGCGCATGAGGGTCACCGCGGCGTTGTGCTGGTAGAGCTTGCGGCCGGCGAACCTCGCCGGCACCGTGGGGCGCGGGCCGAAGTTGACCATGTCCATGGCGCCGATGGACACGACCTGCGGCACGCCCTTCTCGCCCGCGACCGTGAGGCGCCGGGGCCCCGCGCTCAGGATCCCGCCCACGAGCTCGTCGGCGAGCTCCGTCGTCGTGACATCGAGGACGCCCGCGATGTAGCCGTCCTCGATGAGCCCCTCCATGGCGCGCCCGCCGGTGCCCGTCGCGTGGAAGACGAGCACCTCGTAGCCCGCGGCCTCGAGGACCTTCCGCGCCTCCGTCACGCAGGGGGTCGTGACGCCGAACATGGTGGTGGCGACCAGCGGCCGCGCCGCTCCGAGGTCCGGAGTCTTGCCCGCGGCCATGGCGACGACGGCCCGCGCCGCGTTCGTCAGGATGCGGGCCGAGATGCGGTTGATCCCGGCGATGTCCACCACCGAGTACATCAGGGTGACGTCCTTCGTGTCGACGAAGTGGGCGACGTCGCCCGAGGCGAGCGTCGAGACCATGAGCTTCGGGAACCCCACGGGGAGGACGCGCATGGCCGCGGTCCCGATGCTGGTCCCCGCCGAGCCGCCCGCGGCGAGGACGCCCTGGATCGCGCCCTTCTCGTGGAGCGCCCGCACGACGGCGGCGGCGCCGGCGCTCATGGCCGCGACGGCCTCCCCGCGGTCGTTCCTGGCCCGCAGGGCCTCGAGGGTCGTGCCCGCGGCGGCCGCCACCGCCTCCCGCGGCGTGTCGGCCCGGAAGGGCGGCTCGCCGAGGACGCCCGCGTCCACGATGTGCGCGCGGTGCCCCTCCTCCTCGACGGCCCGCGCCATGTAGCGGACCTCGTCCCCCTTCGTGTCGAGACAACCGACGATGGCGATCGTGACGGCCATGGCGACCCCCCTTTCGGGCCCCTCTCGGGCGTTGCGTTGTCGTTCCAGGATCGCCACCCTTGTACCTGAAACGGGGCCGCGGGCCAAGGGCGGGGCAACCTCCTGGACTCCGTGCGCCGGCGGCCGTGTAATAGGCCGCGCCATGGCCGCCTTGCAGTCCCTCCTCGAGCTCCGAGAAGTCCACAAGTCCTTCCCCGGCGTGCAGGCGCTCCGCCCCTTGAGCTTCGCGGTCGAGCGCGGGGAGGTGCTGGGGCTCGTGGGGGAGAACGGCGCCGGCAAGTCCACGCTGATCAAGGTCCTGAGCGGCGTCTACGCGCCCGACGGCGGGGAGGTCCTCCTCGAGGGCCGGCCCGTGCGGCTCTCGACGCCCCACGACGCCCTCGAGGCCGGGGTCGCCACGATCCACCAGGAGCTCTCCTCGTGCGGGCACCTCTCGGTGGCCGAGAACCTGCTCCTCGGAGAGCGCTGGCCTCGGCTCCCGTGGGGGGCCGTCGACTGGAGGAGGCTCCATGCGGAGGCCGCCCTGCGCCTCATGCGCTTCGAGCTCGCGATCCCCACGCGCCTCGCCATGAGCGCCCTGAGCGCCGCCGAGAAGCAGGAGGTGGCCATGGCACGGGCCCTCTCGCAGCGCTCGCGGCTCCTGATCCTGGATGAGCCCAC
>JACQVW010000022.1 GCA_016209535.1 Planctomycetota bacterium
AGCGCACGTCGGCGGGGACCGGCTCGGCCGCGCCCACGGGCCGGACGCGCCCCTCCGACAGCACACGCAGGAGCTTCGCCTGGGCCTCGAGGGAGAGCGAGGCCACCTCGTCGATGAGCGCCGTGCCGCCCGAGGCGCTCGGGATGAGCCCCTCACGGTCGGCGCGCAGGTCCGTGAAGGCCCCCGCCCGGGCCCCGACGAGCTCCGCCTCGAGGAGCGCGGCGGGCAAGGTGGCGCAGTCGATGACGACGAGCGGCCCGCCGGCGCGCCGGCTCTCGGCGTGGATGATCCTCGCGACCATCTCCTTCCCGGCGCCGGTCTCGCCGCGGATCAGGACCGGCACCTGGGCGCCGCGCAGGCGGTCGAGGGTCTCGAGCAAGGCTCGCATGGCGGGGGACGCGGCCACGAGGCCGGCGCGCGCGCCGCCCGGGCCGTCGCCGGCTTCGGCTCTCAGGCCCGCGGTACGGGTGCGAGCTTCGCCGCGGCTTGCAGACCGGCTCCGGCCACGCCCCTCGGGTGCTCCCCGCGCCGCCGTCCCGAGGCTCCCCGTCCAGGCCCGCCAGTGCGGGCTACGCGAGTGCGACGCGCGCACCGGCGGGGGCAGCTCGCGCGACAGCGCACGCCGCTTGCGCTCGAGCTCCGCGAGCCGGCGGCGCGATTCGCCGCCCTGGACGAGCGATGCGCGCAGCGCTTCGACCCGGAGCTCCCACTCGAGGGTCCCGGCCCCCACGAGCGCCGCTCCCGCCTCCGCGAGGAGGTCCGCCGCGGCGGCGCAGGCCGGGGCGCTCGGGCGGTCTTCGATCCCAAGGCGCGCCTCGAGGAGCGGCCAGAGCCCGGCTGCCAGCCCCAGGGTGGGCCGGGCCTGGCCCAGCAGAGCCTCGCGCGCCTCGCCGGGATGGCCCGAGAGGAAGCGCGCCTCCGCCTGGACCCATGCGGCGAGCGCAGCCGCCGGCCCGAGTCCATGGCTCCGGAAGAAGCGCTCCGCCGCCGGAAGGACCTCCAGCGCGGAGGCGATCTCTCCGATCAGCGACCAGCCCCACCCGAGGTACAGCTTGTCCCACGCGGCCAGGAACGGGGTCTCCGCATCGCCCGCGCCCTCGCCGTGCTGCGCCGCGGTTTCCCTCGCTCGCCGGGGCTGGCCCAGGAACGCCTCGAGGAACATGCGGCGGGCCAGGGCCATCCGGCGCGTCGTCGTGGGCTCCCCGCGAGCGGCGGCGCGCTCGAGGGCGCGCGCCGCCTCCCCGTAAAGCCCCTCGAACACCAGACACTCGCCACGGTAAACCCCATCGAAGCTCGCGACCAGCCGGTCGCCCACCGATTCGCCGAGTCGCAAAGCCGCCTCCAGCCGCAACCGCGCCTCGGCGAAGCGCCCGCGGTAGAGAAGCGCGAGGCCGGCGGAGTGCTCCACGAAGAGGTCCTGGCGCCTGTTCCTCTGCCCCTGTCCAAGCCTCTGGGCCGCCTCGAGCGCTGCGTCCGAGCCGCGGGGATCGCCCACCTTGGCGCAGAGGACCGCGAGGTTGCCCTGGATGAACGCGAGCGACGGCCCCTCGTCGATCCGCAGGCAGATCCTCTCGGCCTCCCGGAAGGCCTCGATGGCTTCGCCGTACCGGTCGCGGTGCGCGTGGACGATGCCGAGGTTGTTGAGGACCACGGCCTTGCTGCCCAGGGAGCCGATGGCGTCGGCGATCTCGATGGCCGTGGCGTAGCTCGCGGCGGCGTCCCCGAAGCGGAAGGCGCGCAGCGCCACGTTGCCTTGGGTCGCGCGGAGGTTGAGGACAGCCTCGCGTACGCGCCGCCCCCGCCCGCGCCCAGCGAGGCGCAGGCCCTCCTCGCAGAGGCGCAAGGCTCCTGCGGGGTCGTTCGAGAAGGCCTTGGTGGCGGCGTGCTCGTTGAGGAAGTAGAGCCTCTCGGCTCGATCGAGCTCGTTCGTGGCGCCGCGGCGACCGTCGAGCCCCTCGCGGAAGAGGGCCTCCGCCCTCCGGAAGTCGCCCCGGCGGCTGTGGAGAGCCGCCTGCCGGAGGATGAGGCGCGTCCGCCACGGCTCCCGCGGCCTGGGGACGGACGAGAGCGCCTCGACGAGGATCTGGATCCCCTCCCCGATCTCGCCGGCGCGCGCCTGGAGCTCCGCGATCTCGAGGGTGCACTCCCAGCGTGCCGCCCGCCAGCGGCGGGGGATCGCCGCGAGGATGTCGCGGTAGAGACCGAGGGCCGCTCGGCTCTGGAACGTCGCCTTGAGGTGGCGCGCGAGGGGGAGGCCGTGCCTGGCGATCAGGGCGGCGCTTCGGGCAGCGCGGAAGCATCGGACGGCCTCCACGAGCCAGGGGTCCTCGCAGCCGGACGACTCCCGCAGGATGGCGCGGCCGATCCTGAGCAGCGCTCGACGCCGGCGCGCGCCCGAAGGAGGCGCGACTCCGGCCGCCCGCGGGCCCGCCTTCCACGCTTCCCCGCCGGCCGCGGAGTCTCCTCGAGCCGTGGCGAAGCCCGCGCTCGCCAGGGACCGGAGCCCTCGGCGGACCCGTGGCGGCGGGAGGCCCGCGAACCGCGACAGCTCGACGGCGGTGGCGGGCCTCTCGAGCAGCCTCAGCACCTCCAGCACCCGGCGCTCGTCGACCGTCCATCGCGGTCTGCCGGCGCCTCGGGTACGTCGCTCGCCTTCCGCCTCGGCGGTGCGGAGCTCGCCCCCGGCCTCCGCCAGGGCGACGACTCTCGCCGGCAAGCCTCCGGTCGCCTGGAAGACGCCGAAGCCGCGGGTCGAGTCGCCCTCCTTCCCCCCGCGCGCGCGGAAGAGCTCTCGAGCCTCCGCGGGCGAGAGCGGTTTGAGCGAGATGACCGACCCCGATCGGGTGGCAAGCAGATGCTCGCTCAGCTCGCCGAGGAGCGCCGCCGACGGCCCTTCCTCGCGGTACGCGGCGACGAGGCCGATCGGACGCCGCGCGGCGCCGGCGAGCCCGGTGAAGTGGCGCGCCAGCGCGCAGAACAAGGTCGCCGAGACCTCGTCGAACCGCTCGAGGCCGTCGGCCATGAGGATGAAGGGGCCCCGCACGGCCTCCGCCGCACGCGCCATCTCGATCGCCCAGCGCCAGCGCCGCTCGTCGTCGGGCGCCTCGCCGCCCGGGGAGACCCGCGGCTTGCGGAGCCGCTGGAGGAAGGCCTCCCACCGCCTGCATGCCTCGCCCTCGAGGGTCTTGCCGAGCGACCGGAAGAGGGCCCCGGGCGGCCCCGGCCGCGGGACTTGTCTCTCCTCCAGATCGACCTGGAAGCCGCGGATCTGCGCCCGGAGCTTGATCTCCCGAAGGAGGTGGCTCGACCCGACGCCCGGCGGGCCCGTGACGGCGAGGACGGCGGCGCCCTCTCCGGACCGGAGCTCGTGGAGCCAGCGCTCGGCGCGGGCGAGCTCGGCATCGCGTCCGATCGTCGCGCCGGAGGCCGCGGATGCGGTCGTTCCGGCCACCCGGCGGGGCCGCGCCGCCATCGCTTCGAGCGCCGCGAGCACCTCGCCCGCGTCCTGGAACCGCGCTCGCGGGCCGAGGGCGAGGCACCTGAGGACCACCTGGCCGAAGCCCGAGGGGAGCGAGCTCCGCAACGCGTCGGGGGGCACGGGCACGGGGACCCAGCTCTCGAGCCTGCCCCCGAGCACCTCCCGCGGGAGCCGCCCCGTCGCGGCCTGGTACAAGGTGG
Source organism: Planctomycetota bacterium (assembly GCA_016209535.1). GTDB lineage: Bacteria > Planctomycetota > UBA8108 > UBA8108 > SXIK01 > JACQVW01. The sequence continues at coordinate 3,679 of JACQVW010000022.1, forward strand.
CGCCGAGGGCGTACACGTCGGTCCATGGGCCCAGCGCGCCGCCCTGGAAGCACTCCGGGGCCATGTAAGGGAGGGAGCCCTTGACGCGGGGCCCCGCCGGGCCGGCGAAGCCTCGGCGGAAGATGCCGAAGTCGACCAGCACGGGCCTGCCACCCGGCTCGCGGAGGACGATGTTGCTCGGCTTCACGTCCAGGTGGAGGATCCGGGAGCGGTGCAGGAAGGCCAGTGGCTCGGCGACCTCCTGCGCCAAGGTGACCAGCCTCGAGGGCTCGATCGTCCTCGCGCTCCTCGCGAGAGTCAGGCCGGCGATGAACTCGCACGTGAAGAAAGGCCGCCTCCCGAGATAACCGAAGTCGTGGGCGCGGGCGATCCCCGGGTGCTTGACCTGACAGAGGAGCGCGAACTCCTCCTGGAAGCGCTCCAGGGCGCCTTCGTGCTCCGGGGGCGCAAGGAGCAGCTTCAGGGCGAGCTGCTTGTCGAGGTGTTTGTCCCTGACCAGGACCACGCGGCCCATGCCGCCGCGGCCAATCTCGCCGAGGTACTCGTAGCGCGGGCCGAAGTCCTTGGGTTCGCGAGGCATCGGAGCCATGGTAGCGCGCCGCGCGGGGCGCGAGCGGGTTTTGCTGCAAATCGGCATCCACGCCGCAGCTCGCGGCGATGCCTCAGCCCCAAGAGACGCCCGCCCCCGCGGCCGGCGCGTCCAGAGCCAAGGCGCGCTCGGCCAGCGCTCGGCCGAACGCCCGCCCCCGCGTCCGGGGCGTCGAGGCCGCATGGCAGGGGCAATGGGCCGGCGGGATTGCTAGGCGCGCTTTACACGCTTGTGAGCTTCGCGCCTTGGGGCAGCGCCCTGCCGGGCGGCTAACCCCTGTGTCTGGAGAGGGTTGGCGGCCCTGTGCCGGAAGACCTCCGGCTTGGCTCGCGGTGTGCTCCTTCCAAGGCACAGGGGATGTCGACACGGTGCCAGGAGTCCCGAAAGGAGCGTTTCAGCATGACACCGCGCCCTACCCGTCGAAGCTCGGCCTTGCACGCGTCCCTCGTCCTCGCGTGGGTCCTCGCGCCCGGCGCCTCGTCTCCGGCGGTGGACTTCATCCGCGGCGACACGAACGGCGACGGGGTCGTCACTCCCGCCGATGCCGCGTTCCTCGCCGCCTCATTCTTCTTCCAGGGCCCCAAGTACCTCCCGTGCGAGGCGTCCGGCGACTTCGATGACGACGAGAGGATGGACGTGTCCGATGCCCGACGGATCTTCCTCTACACGACGATCGGCCCCGGGGACCCGGAAGGCTCGGGCCCGCCCGCGGCTCCGTTCCCGGACCCTGGACCGGACACGACGGCCACTCCGGACGGCTACAAGCTTCCCTGCGATGCATACGGAGGCGGCTTCACGGTGGACGACCCTGCGGCCAAGCTCCAGGTGCTCGACGCCGTGGCCGAGGGAGGCCTGGACTCGCACGCGACCATCACCGTGAGGCTCTCGAGCTCCGTCCCGCTCTGGGGCTACTCGGGGACGATCCGCATCGGGGGCGGCGTCGCCGAGGACGCGGTCTATGCCTTCAAGGACCGGATCGGCATCACGGCCCTACTCGACCCGGAAGGCTCGGAAGGGCGGCCGACGAGCCAGGTCGGCGGGTCCCTCGTCGACGGCAAGCTGCGGTTCGGGTACATCACGACCTGGTCAGACCCCGTCTGGCTCGCTCCCGGCGCCGGCGTCCCCGCGGTCTCCATCCGCTTCTGCCTCAAGCCCGGGATTCCCGCCGGCCAGTACCCGCTCGCCTTCGAGGACGGCGAGCTGATCCACGCGTGGTCTCAGGACATGGAGGAGAAGAGCGACGCCCGCGCGGGGAGGAGGATCGTCCCGGCGCTCGCGAGCGGCACGCTGAGGGTGCTCCGCGACGTCTCCCCGGGCCTCACCTGCGAGGTCCGGCCTCCCACGGGCGGCCTCCGGGCCGAGCTCCGGCTCACGGGCGCCACGGCCCCGCCCGGAGGTACGGCCGTCGTGGAGCTCTCGATCGAGGCCAACCGCGCCTGCCAGGGCTTCGGCTTCCGGCTGACCTTCGACCCGCAAGTCCTTCAGATCGGGAGCATCGCCAAGCTCTACCCCGACGAGGCGGGCCCCGGCTACCCCGAGGTCGACAACGCGACGGGCTCCGTGAGGGGCTTTGCGAGGTTCGGTTTTGACGAGGACGACTTCTTCCTCCCCGCCTACCAGCAGAACCCGGTCTTCGCCTTCCACTTTCGGGTGAACCCCGACACGGACGCCGCCGCGACGGAAGTCCGGTTCGCGGACGATCCCGAGGGTCCGCAGTGGAATTTCTTCAAGTCCTTCGCGGACACCTACACGCCGGAGACGGCCGACTCCTTCGTCTTCGTGAACGGGCTGGTGAGCGTCCTGCCCGACGGCATCCTCTTCATCCGGGGCGACTCGAACGGCGACCTGGCCGTGGACCTGAGCGACGCCCAGTCCACGCTCTCGTACCTCTTCCTCGGCGGCCGCAAGCCCCATTGCTACGACGCCGCCGACGCGAACGACGACGGCACGATCGACGTGAGCGACCCGATCGCCACGCTCCAGTTCCTCTTCCTGGGCGAGGCGGCGCCGCCGCCGCCCTCGGGGGAGGAAGGTCCCGACCCGACGCCCGACGGGCTAGGGTGCTACTACCGATCGTGAGCCTTCAGGGCGGCCAGACCGAGGCAGTCTCCACGTCCGCGTCCGCCCTACTCGGCGATCACGGACCAGGCCTTGGCGGCGATCACCACGGAAATGGAGGAGATCCTGGCGTGAGGCCTCACCCCTCGGGCCCGTTGTGCCCGGGCCCGCCGCCCCACATGGGCCAGCCGGCGGGGTCCGGGTCGCCGGTCTCGAAGGCGTAGAGCGTCCCCCCGGCCGTCCCGACGAAGACCTTGCCCTCGGCCGCAGCGGGCTGGGAGAGGATGGGCTCTCCGACGTTCACGGCCCAGAGCTCGTCGCCGGTCGCGCGGTCGAGGACCACGAGGTCCCCGAGGGCCGAGGTGACGTAGAGGCGGCTCGAGGTCAAGGCCGGGGGGCTCAGGGCGCGCCCCAGGAGCCCGCCCTCCTCGAGCTGGAGGCGCGAGCGCCAGAGGGGCTTCCGGGTCTCGAGGTCCACGCGCTGGACCACGTCGTCGAGGGCGCCGAAGATGCCGTCGTCGAAGACCTCGGGCCGCGAGCCCTGGAAGGTCCAGACGCTCGCCACGCGGCCGGCTCCGAGGTTCTGCTTCGCGAGGTGGAGCTTCGCGCTCGACGGGGCCGAGGCGAAGCCGACCATCGCGTCGTGGCGGGCGTAGTAGCTCCTCGCGGCCTCCTCCTCCTCACGGCGGAAGTACTTCGCTTTCCTGCGTGAGAAAGCCCTTGCGGCGCGCCGCAACCCGTCCGACAGGCACACCGTGGAGAACGCCTCGACTGCCAGCCTCTCGCCCTCCGCGTTCGCCTCCTCGCGGAGGCTCATGTAGATGCGCCCCCGGTGGATCCAGGGGGCGGACGTGGCCTGGTGGGGGATCGACCAGAGCCGCTCGCCTCTCTCGCGGTCGATCCGGTAGAGGGTGCCATCGACGGTGCAGGCATACACGGAGCCCTCGGCGACGACGGGGGCCGAGATCACGTCGGCGATGAGCTCCGTCCTCCAGAGGCGCTCCCCGCTCTCGAGGTCGAAGGCCGCGAGCCAGTGGACGCCTTCCTCGTCGGGGTGGGCCATGAAGACCGTGGAGCCCTGGACCGCGGGCTGCGCCATGAGGGGGTCCCCGAGCCACGACTCCCAGAGGACCCTGCCCGTCGCGGCGTCGGCCACGTAGACCGTGCAGCTCTCCGTGTTGAAGACTACGCGGTCGCCGAAGATCGCGGCCGCCGTGGGGCCGTCGTCCTTCGTGCAGAGCCTCCAGGCGAGCGTGCCGCTCGCCGCATCGAAGGCGTGGAGCTCGTGGCTCCCGAAGCCGCCCCCGAGGAAAACGCGCCCCGAGGCGACGGCGGGCGTGGCCAGGGGCCTCGAGCCCGGGACGCGGACCCTCCAGCCCAGTCTGCCGTCCTCGCAGCAGACGACCTCCGCCTCGAGATCGCGCGCCTTTCCCTCACGGCCCCGGAGGCGGCCCCGGCCGCTCCGGATCGTCCTCGTCTCCACCCCCTCCTCCTCGTCGAGGAACTCCCCGCGGCTCGAACCCTGCACGGACTCCTTGCGCTCCAGCATGCTTCCTCCTTGGTTGGGGCCTGCCTTGCGAAGGCCCTTGACCTGGCCTTCCGGGGCCGCCGCCGGGCCCGCGCCGCGCGGGCCGGAAGGGCCCTCCTTGCCCCCGGAGACGGCCGGCGAGCGGGTTCGTTGACATCCGGCCCGCTTCGAGGCCCGGAGGAGGCGCAAGACGCAGTCTTCTTGCCCGGGACCCGCTTTTTCTTGCCAACTTTCGGGCCCCGGGAGCGTCTTCCCTCTTGTCCTTTACCGTGCCGCCTCCGGCGGAGGTCCCATGGCCAGGTCGTCTTCCCACACCGACGAGTTGTTCTGGAAGGAGCTGCAGAGCTGGATCGAGCGCCAGCTCGACGGCTGCGGCGCCCTTCCAGGCCAGAGGGACGACCTGGTCTCGGAGGTCCTCCTCCGGCTCTTCGTCGCCAGCGAGACGCAGGAGCTCCGCTCCCCCTTCGCCTACGCCCGCACGGTGCTCCGGAACCTCATCCGGGACAAGATCCGGGAGCTCGACCGTTTCGAGAGGGTCCTCGCCGAGCTCGCCGCGCGGCCCTCCGAGCCCGCTGAGGGCACGGAGCCCTGCGGAGACGACGACGCGGAGCTCGCG
>JACQVW010000342.1 GCA_016209535.1 Planctomycetota bacterium
CCACTCGAACGTGCCGATTCAAGGCCTCTCCTTTTCCGTGGACTTCGATGAGGAAGTGCTCCGGATCGAGGCGCTCCGGAAGCTCTCCGACTATCCGGACACCTCGCAGGGGTTCGAACGCCTGGAGGTCAACAACCGCAACAACTACCCGGGGAGCGCAGGAGTGGATGAAGGCTTCGTCGTGGGAGGGGTCGTCTTCAGCTTCGTCGAGGACATCACGCTTCCGGCCGACGAGGACATCCGGTTCCTCGGTCTCGAGTTCCTGGTCAAGGCAGGCGTCCCGGCGGACACGACCGAGGTCCGGTTCCTGGACGGCGGCAGGGGGAGCGGCCAGCCGGTCCAGAACAACGTCACGGTCGACGGCAGCACCGTGCTCCCGCAGACGGCAGGTTCCTACGTCTTCACGAACGGCGTGGTGACGGTCCTCCCCGAGATCACCGCCTTCGTCCGCGGCGACTCCAACGGCGATGGCGCCGTCGACCTGAGCGATGCCCTGAGCACCTTGGGCTACTTGTTCCTCGGCGCCCCACGGCCCGCGTGCTATGACGCGGCCGATGCCGACGACAGCGGCCGGATCGACATCGGGGATCCGATGCTCACCTTGACCGTGCTCTTCCTCGGGAACGGGAAGACGATCCCTCAGCCTTTCCCCGCGGAGGGGGAGGATCCCACCCCCGATCGGCTGGGATGCCTCCACCAGTATTAGGTCGCTCCGCTACAATGGGGCCCAGGCGTTCGGGCGCCTGAAGAGAGGGCTGCGAGGCCCTCCTCACCTTCCCGGCTGCCTGACCCGAGGGGGGTCGCCTTCCGTGAGCATCGATCTCGGACAACGCTACGAGCTCCTTCGCGAGCTGGGGCGGGGAGGGGTGGGCCGCGTCTTCCTGGTCAGGGATCTGTACTTGAAGGAGGAGCTCGCCCTCAAGCTCCTTCACGATCCGCCGATCACGGCGGAGGACCTGGAGCAAGCACAAAGGGAGTTCGCTCTCCTCTCCGAGATAGACCATCCCGGCATCGCCCGCGCCCATGACTTCGGTTATCTCGACGGCCGCCCCTACTTCACGAGCGAGTACATCCACGGAGAGCCGCTGTCGGCGATCGGCCCCGTCGCGCAGGAAGTGGAATTACTCCGCTTGGCTCGAGACCTCGCCGAGGCGGTCGCCTTCCTTCACCAGAGGGGCATCCTCCACCTCGACATCAAGCCGAGCAACATCATCCTCTCCGGTCCGGCAACCCAGGGCCGGGCGGTGCTCATCGACTTCGGACTCTTTCGCAGAAGGCTCGAGCTGAAGGCGGAAGAGAAGATCAAGGGCTCTCTGCCCTACATGGCCCCCGAGTGCTTCCGCAGGGAGAAGCCAGGTCCTTGGACCGACGTCTACGCGCTGGGCGTGACTCTCTACCAGGCCGCCACGGGCAGCCTCCCCCGCGCTCGCCCGAGCAAGGAAGCCTTCCACGCGGAGGACCTCTCCGGCTGGGACCCGGCGCCGCGCCCTCCTGCCCAGCTCAACCCAGCGCTTCCCGCCTCCCTGGACCCCGTCATCCTGAAGTGCCTCGCGCTCGACCCGCGCTCGCGGTTCCCGTCCGCCTCGGAGCTTCTCGCCGCCCTTTGCCGCCTGGAGGGAACCGCTCCATCGAGGAGCGTTCCTGGTGCGCTCGCTCCGCCGACGGTGGGACGTCCTGCGGAGCTGCGCAAGGTGGACGAGTTCCTCGATGGGCTCCTCAAGGGCAGCGATCGACCGCAGGCTCTCCTCATCACGGGTCCTCCCGGGATGGGGCAGACGCACCTCCTCCGCGAGATGAAGGTCCGCGCGCAGACGAGGGGCCTCCACTTCTACCTCGAGACCGGCTATCGCGGACAGTCCACGGTGCCGGGATCGGTCCTGCGGTGTCTCGGGGCGCACCTGGGCGGCGATGAGGAGGCTCGATCCCGCTGGGAACGTTTCCTCGCGCACCTGCGAAGGCCCCGGCACCCTGCCCGGAGCGAGACCACGGAAGGAGAGCGGCGCATGCGCAGAGCGGCGGAGGCCGCTCGCGCGGCGAGCAGGGTCCGAGACCCGATGGTCCTCGCCGTCGATGGTCTCCAGCTCCTGGATGAGGTCTCTGCCGGGCTGGTCATCGACCTCGTCCGCGGCTTGAGCGAGGAGACTTGCGATCGACCGCCCCCGATCGGCATCGCGGTGGCATACCGGGAGGAAGGGCCGCTGGCCAGCATGCTTGAGGAGCTGACCGAGTGCCTCCTCCAACCGGGTAAGGGCTCGGTCATCACGCTGGGTCCACTCGGGCTTGAAGAGACCAAGGAGCTGTTTCGGCGATGCAGAGGACCGGAGGCCGACGGTCTGCGCGGGCTGGCCATCCTCCAAGAGACGGGAGGCTCGCCCGCCAGGATTGCCCTGCTCGCTGGCCAGGCTTCCGGTGGGCGAGCGGAGGAGAATCGAGCGTCGGCCTCGGCGCTCGCGCCCCTGCGGACCACCATGGACCGCGAGAGCCGTCGCCTCCTCGTGGCCCTGGAGCTCCTTCAGCGCCCAGCGAGATCCGCCGAGCTGGCGAGCTTCATGGGATGGTCAGCAGCTCGAGCAGGGCGCACGCTCGAGCGGTTGGGGAAGGAGGGGCTCGTCGCGAGGGTGGAGCTCGCCTCGGGCGAAACCGGCTGGCTTCCGGAAGGGGCCTCCCGAGCGATCGCCTCCCGTGCCTCGGTCTCCGAGCGCAGGACCCTCCACCTCCGCATCGGGAAACGGCTCCTCCAGGGGAGGGCTTCGGCCTCGAGGCTCGTGGAGGCGGTGCGGCACTTCCGGGCGGCTGGAAGCCGGAGCGAGGTCGTCAAGCATGGGCTGCTCGCGGCCCGGTGGCTCAAGTCCAACTTCCAGAATCAGGCCGCCCTGGAGATGCTTCGCGGCACCTTCGAAGCGCTCCCGGCTCGCCGCCGGGCGAGGCGGCTCGAGGTGGCGCTCGAGGTGGCGGACCTTCACTCCCGTGTAGGGGACATCGACGAAGGGATCTCCGTTCTCCGAGAGGTGCTGCCCAGCTCTCGCCGTTTGTCGACCCGTGCGAGGAAAATGGCGGTCCTTGCCCTCGCCGCCCTCTACAGCCGGCGTGGGGACTTTCAGCGCGCGGACCTCCTGTTTGAGGAGGGGCTCAGCCGCTTGACGTTCTCTCCCACTCCGGGAAAACCGGCGGAGGGACAGGCAGATTTGAGCCGGGAGGAAGTCCTCTTCTTCCTGAACGAGCACGCGGCGCTCAAGACAGCCTTGGGCGAGTACGTGCAAGCTCGTGACCTCTGCGAGAAGGGCTTGCGCGTCGCCAGGCGTGGCCGCGGCGCCCGAGTGCGGGAGGTCGCGCTCAACCTTCACGCCACGCGGGCCAACATCGCCCTCCGGACCTATGACTTCGAGTCGGCCCTCCGTGACTTCGAGGATTCCCTCAGGATCGCGGAGGCCATCGGCTCCACGGTCAGTCAGGCCACCGTCCTCAACAACCTCGGTGTCGTCCATGTCCAGTGCGACCGCTACCAGGAGGCCATCCGCTGCTTCCGTGAGGCCGAGAAGTACTGCTTGAGGCTCGATGAGGGACCGTCGCTGGCCTCGATCTACGGCAACCTCGCCGTACTCCACGCGAAGGTCGGGGACTTGGACTCCATGGAGCGGGCTCTCCAGGACGGCGAACGCTTGCTCCCTCGCGGCATCGGCCGGAGGCAGGAGTTCTTCCTCCGACACGCTCGCGGGCTCTCCCTCCTTGTCCGGGGGCGGTATGCTGAGGCGCGGCAGTGGCTCGAGAAGGCCATCGAGCTGGGCGATGCGGTGGGAGACCGGCACGTGGCGGTCTTCGATCGAGCACACCGCGCTGAGGCGCTCCTCTTCGAGGGCGCCTATCGGGAGGCTGCAAGCGCTCTCCGCAGCCTCTCGCAGCCCGAGTGGCCGGGCCGCGTGAGGAAGGTGGCGCTCGCGCGGCTTGCCTTCCTCGAGGCGATCACGGCGCGAAAGGAAGAGGCTGAGCAATCGGCGGCAAAGCATGCGGAGCTCTCGGCCGAGCGCCCCGTTCCTTACCTCGATGCCTGGGACGATCTTTTCCTCGGCTGGGCGTTTTCGATCCTGGGGGCGCGGGATCGCGCACAGGCTCACCTCGACCGAGCGGAGAGCTTCTTCCGCAGCGGCAACCTTCGTCCTGCCCTGTCTCTGACCGTGTGGGTGCGCGCCGAAGCTCTCTTCCTTCAAGGGAAGCGCGAGAGGGCCATGGAGCTCCTGGGAGCGAGCACGGCGCGAGGGGAAGAGGAGCCGACTGCTCGGAGCGACCTCACCGCCGTGCTCTGGCCGCTCCTCGAGGCCAGGCTCCGTCTGGAGCGCGCGGGCCGCGGGGAGGCGGCGCGCTGCGCCGACCTCATCGCGGAGGCCGGCGCAGCGCTCGTCGGCAACCCCCTTCCGGAGTGGGAGGCCCGGCTGGAGGCCCTGCGCGGCGTCCTGGTCCCCACGGAGGGCCGGGCAGAAAGACTCCGAGAGGGGCTCGCCCGCTCCCTGCCGGAAGAGCAACGCAGGCTGTACTCGAGGAGCGAGCACTGGCTCGCCTGGAGCAGCATCGCGAACGCCGCTGGCCTCGAGGCTGCAGAGGCTCGCGCGGAGCGTGAAGGGCAGAGCCTGGCCCGCACGGATACCGTGGCTCTTGGGGAGAGGCGCCCGAGGACCTTCCGCGCCCGCCTGGTGGGGAGGTCTCCTGGGATGCGCTGCCTTTTCACCCTGCTCGACCGCCTGCGGGAGCAGGATCTCCCCGTGCTGATCACCGGCGAGACCGGGACCGGCAAGGAGCTCGTCGCTCGGTCAATCCATGAGGAGAGCCGCCGGGCGGCGAAGGAGTTCCGGGTCGTGGACTGCGCGACCCTGCCCTCCGGCCTCCTCGAGACGGAGCTTTTCGGCGCTCGCAAAGGGGCGTTCACTGACATGGCCGAGGACCGACCCGGGATCCTCACGTCTGCGGACGGTGGAACCGTCTTGATCGATGAGATCGGCGGCGCTCCCCTCGAGGTGCAAGCCAAGCTATTGCGGGTCCTGTCCAGCGGCACCCTTCGAGCAGTCGGGTCCGAGGAGGAGACAAGGATCGACGTGCGCTTCCTCTTCTCCACCTCGAAGGACCTCGAGGCGGAGACGCGCGCTGGGAGGTTCCGAGCTGACCTCCTCCACCGCATTCAAGTCATCGCCCTGCGAGTGCCGCCCCTGCGCGAGCGGCACGAGGACCTTCCGGATCTCACGGCGGCTCTCCTGGCCGATCTGGGTGCGCCTTCGCTTTCGCTGGAGCCTGGCGCGCTCGAGCGATTAGGCGAGCTCCCCTGGCCGGGGAACGTCCGGGAGCTTCGAAACTTCCTCGCCCGGGCGCACATCGAGAGCCCAGGAGCGATCAGCCTCCAGGCCATCGAACGGGCCCGCGCGGATGCCAGGACCACGACGTTCTTTCCACGGAACCTCCTGGCCCAGGAGGCTCTGCCGGCCCTCAAGGAACGCCTGGAGCGGGACTACATCGTGCACCACCTCCGGCGCCTGGAGGGGGACACCGATGCCTTGTGCCGATTCCTCGGCATCCGCCGCCGCCAGCTCTACCGCCGCTGCGAGCGGTTGGGGATCCGCTTGCGCCCGGAGGCGCGCTCCCGTCAAGGGCCCCCTGACCCGGAACGGGAAGCATGACCCTAGCACTCCTTCCTCCCGCATGCTACCCTGACAGCATGCACCCGACCTCCCGTCACCTCCTCCGCGGCCGTCCGAGGCCGGCGGTGCGGCCCCCCAGGCAGCGCAGGGCCCCACCCCGGCGATCCTCCGCTGGCCGCGGAGAGGCCTCGGAGGCCCCGGCGGGCCTCAGGCTCCTGACCTCTGCGCTGCGGGCGAAACCCGCATGGGGCCTCCTCCTTGGGAGCTGGGTCCTCGCCGGTGCCCCCCTCGGCGGCGGCGAGGCGCCGGAGGCGGTCGCAGCGAAGGAGGCCGTCGCGGCGCAGGAGGCGGTCGCGGCGAAGGAGGCCGTCGCGGCGAAGGTCCTCGCGGTTCACCTCACCCAGGCCGGGAACGACAGCCCGTACGCCTTCGTGCGGGCGAAGTTCTCCCCGGGGGAGGTCGGCGATCCCTGGGGCGTCGAGCTCACCGACGCCGAGGGGCGGGACGTGCCCTTCTTCGTCTGGGACGCGGTGAGCTGGAAGGTGGCCCGCGAGGGGCGGCCCGACTGGGGCGGGCGCTACGCGCTCCTCCAGCACTGGAGCGGCCGCTCGCCCGAGGCGCTTTCCGCCCGGGGCCGCCGGCTCGCCTGGGCGAAGGAGAACCTCCCCGAGCTGGGCGCGGACCTTGCGTCGGAAGACGAGCGGGCAAGAGAGCTCGGCGACTCCACCTGCGCCGCGCTCTACCTCCTCCGCTACCGCGTGCCGCCCTTCGGCAAGGCGAAGCTCGCGCTCCGGACGCGCGTCGAGGCCCCCCGCCCGCCGCGCCGCTGGACCCGCGCCGGAGAGCGGGCCGGCGAGGCCGCGGCCGCCGCCCAGGGGGACCTCCGCCTCGAGGGCTTGCCCCACCTGCCGGTCTTGACCTGGAACGGGCGAGAGATCCTCCGCTCTGCCGGCTTCGAGGCCGGCGAGGCCGCCGCCGCGGCGCACGCCGACCCCTCGCTCCCCTGGCGCCTCGAGGTCGTGGAGGGCATCGCCACGCGGGTCCACATCGAGTCGCGGGCCCGGGGCCGCAAGGGGAGCGAGATGGCCTGGCAGTGCACCTACTGGCTCCTGCCCGAGGGCGCTTGCGCGGCGCTCGAGGGCTTCAGCCTGGGCGATGCCTCCGGCTACCTCGGAGGCGAGCAGACGTTGAGCATCTGGGAGGCGCCGGCCGAGCTCGCGGCGCTGCGCGAGCCGAGCTGGGAGGCTCCGTGGCACCTCTATGCGGCGGGAGCGGACCGCTTCCTGGCCGCCCACCAGTTCTCGAGCGCGCCGCTCGCGACGGGCTACGCCAACAACCCCTTCACGGCCAGCCCCGCCGGCCGCGAGCGGGTCGAGGCGCGAGGTCTCCGCCTCGCGTTCACCTGGGGCTACGAGATCCCCGACCGCGGCATCTACCGCTTGTTCCAGCGCACGCTGCCGGTCCCTCCCCCGCAGCAGCCCGGCCCGCCCTGGCTCACCCGGGATGCGTTCTTGAGCGGCAAGCTGGCCCGCCCCCCGGCGGCAGGGCTCTCGGAGAAGGAGGCTCAGGCCATGGAGGCGGCGCTCGGCTACGCGCGCTGGGATCCGGAGGTCGACTGGCTCTACCGGCAGCACCTGGTCGGCCTCGGCGAGACGGCGGCGCTCGCCGAGGGGGCCCTGCGGGCGCTCCTGGGGGCGGCGGCGGGCTGGGTCGACCGGCCCTACGGCGAAGGAGAGATCGCCGACCTCCTTGCGCGATCGATCCTCCGGACGCACGGCCGGCGCCAGCCGCCGCAGCCTCACGAGGGGACCTACGCGGCCCTGCCCTACCTCGCCGACGGCCCCGATCCCGAAGGGCTGCGCCAGGCGCTCCACTCGCTCGCCGACCTCAAGGATGCTACGGCGGGGCACATCCAGACGGTCCGGAACCACCTGGCCGCCGGCGAGAACGGCGTCACCGGCCGCTGGGTCGAGAACCCCCACGGCGAGGGCTGGGAGAGCAACCCCGCCTACCACGCGTGCGGGATGCCGAGCGCTCTCCGCTTTCTGGAGCACTTCGACCTCCTGAGGCTCGGCAAGCGCCGGCCGGAGGAGCTCCGCGATGCGGCTCTTGAGTTCGCGGACTTCAGCCTCGCGGTGCTCGGAGGCGAGCCGCTGGAGCGCGAGCGGCTCCTCTCGAGCCTCCGCCTCTGCTGGCCCAACCGCATGGTCATGCTCCTGCCGCTCGTCCTCCACGCCCACCGGCTGCGGGCCGAGGAGAAGTACGCCGTGGCGGCGAGGCTCCTCTTCGACGAGCTCCTGCGCATGGCCGAGACGAACCCCCACGGCTACTGGGCGGCCTGGACCTTCCAGCCGCGGGCGGCGGCCGTCTTCGACACCGTGTACAACCCGGTGGCCTGCGAGCGCGGCATCACGGCCTTCTGGGCGGAGGGGCTCCTCGACCTCATCGGCAGGGAGCGCGCCGGCCGCTTCGTGGCCGCCCAGGCCCGCTACGCGGTCTCGAGCGGGCAGTTCCTCGACAGCTTCGAGCGGGACAGCCCGACCGGCGTGCACGCCTACTTCCACCACGCGCACCCCGGGTTCGGCGCGCAGCTCGCGCTCTACCTCTTCGACGACTTCGAGCACTACCGCGGCCTCGCCGGGCCGCTCCTCCGCTGGGCGGCTGCGGGCGGCTGCGGGGTCGACGGCTACTACGCGCCCCTCTTCCGCTGGACCTTCGGCATCGGGCCGGGGAGCGGGTGGTTCGAGCGCGCCATCGAACGCGTCGCCGGGCGCCCGCGCTCGTTCCGCATCCGCGTCAAGCGCCAGCTCCCTTGGGCCCGCTCCTCCTTCTGGGTCCAGACCCACGAGGCGGGCCTCGAGCCGCCGCACCGCTGGCTCCTCTGGCTCGAGCCGCTCGAGCTCATGACGCGGCTCGAGACGGTCCTCGAGCTCGAGGCCCGCGACGAGCTCCACCTCACCTTGAGCCGCCGCGCCCGCCTCCGGCTCTACCCCGAGGCGCTTTACCCCGCCTGGACGGACCCCGGGCGGCTGCGGCTCCTCCGCGAGGACGCGACCGGGAAGGCGGTGGAGGTCCTCGACGGAGTCGAGCGCAGCGCGGACGCCGCCGGGATCTGCCTCGAGTGGGAGGCCGGGAGAGGCCGCTACCGGCTCCGGCTGGAGTAGCCATGGCCAGGAGAGGCCGCCTTGCCGCCGGCGTGAGCTTCGTCCTCTGCGCGCTCGTCCTCGCCGCCGGCGCCGTCGCCCTGCGGGGGCTCTTCTACGAGCTGTGGTGCCTCCACCGGCCCCAATGTCACGGCCGGGGAGGGAATTTCCGGACCGGCCGGGGAGGGAAGTAGATCCATCTTTTCTTCGAAAAGGTTCTCCAAGGATTTCTTGAAGTAGTCCTTCCAACGCCCCCCTTCCCAGCACCGCCCTCTGCTGGACTCCGA
>JACQVW010000331.1 GCA_016209535.1 Planctomycetota bacterium
CTTCCACCTCACGTACGCGGAGGGACGTACGACTGCGGAGATAGCACGGCTCCTCGGCGCGAGGGAGGGGGCGATCCGCATGCGCCTGGCGCGCATGCACGCCAGGCTGCGGCGGGCCCTCGAGGGCCACGGTCACGACATGCCCCCCCCCCCCGCGGAGAGGATCCTGATGCCGCCCTAACGGCCCAAGACCTATCGACTTGCGGCACGAGCCCGGGTCGTTCCTCGCGGATTCCGCAAGAATCCCTGTGACGAATCGCCTCGTTCGCGAGTTAATAGGGTAGAAGGTGTAGTGAGCCCGGCCGGGCGGCGGGGAGGCCGCGAGGGAGGCTCGGACGAGGCGTGACCTGCGCAACGGTCTTGCCGGCAACGGGATCCGGACTCGAGAAGAGGACCGGGGAGAGCCGTCTGCTCTCGGTGATCGTCCCCGCCTACAACGAGGCCCGCACCCTGGGGACGCTCCTCCAGCGGCTCCGGGGGCTACCCGTTCCGCAACTGGAAGTCCTCGTGGTGGACGACGGGTCCGACGATGGGACGCTTGCGATCGCCCAGGGCTTCGCCGCGGCAGATCCCCGCGTGCGGGTGTTGCGCCACCCCTGCAACCGTGGCAAGGGCGCGGCGATTCGGACCGCCCTGAGGGCCGTCCGGGGCGGCATCGCCGTCGTCCAGGACGCCGACCTCGAGAACGACCCCTCGGACCTGCTGCGCATGCTGCGCCTCTTCGATCGGCCCGGGGTCTCGGCCGTCTACGGCTCGCGCTGGCTTGACCCCCACGGGCATGCCTTCAGCGCCTCCTGCCTCGCGGCGGCGCTGCTGTCCTGGCTCGCCAACGTGCTCTACGGGTGTCGGCTCACGGACCTGCCCACGTGCTACAAGATGTTCCGGACCGACCTGCTCCGGGTCCTGGCGCTCGAGTCGGAAGGGTTCGACTTCTGCCCTGAGGTCACCGCGAAGGCGCTCCTCGCGGGCCATGAGATCCACGAGGTGCCGATCTCCTACCGTCCCAGGACGCGCAGCGAAGGCAAGAAGATCCGGTGGCGCGACGGGCTGCGGGCCTTGTGGACGCTCACAAGGCTGAGGTTTGCTTCCAGCGCTCGCGTGAGGGCGGCCCCGTTGCGCCGCGCACGAACCGAGCTCTCGCATCTGGGGGCGCGGGGGGTCAGGGCATGAACGGACTTCCTGCCGCCGACAAGGGCGCTGCACGCGCAAGGGCCGGCGTAACGTGGGTGTGGTTCGTCCTCGCACTCGTGGCGATCAACTTCGGGTTCGACTGGTGGCGCCGGCTGGACTTCGAGGCCCAGAAGCGCCGCATCGAGACGACGCTCTCGGGGCTTCGGGACCAGATCCTCACGGAGCTCGTGGGCGCGAGGGCTCTCAGCGCGAGCCTCGAAGACCGCTTCGGCGAGGTGGAGCGGCTCTTCTCGGGGATCGGGGAGACCATCGCCTCGATCAAGGCGGTGGCCGCTGGGCCCGGGACGGCCCGCGACGAGGGCTTGGGCCCCGATCCTCCCGCGGCAGGAGGACCCGAGACGGCCGCCGAGGCACCGGGTCCTCGCAGGCTCCTCGAGGTCCCGATCGAGGAGATGGAAGCCGGCCTCGAGGGGGTGGCCTCCGATCCCTACCTGGCGAGCCGCTACGGCGACCTGGTGGACATGAGGACCTGGGATCCGGCGAAGATCATCGAGGACCTCGAGGGCGAGTTCGGGGTCCGGCTCGGGGACGAGCAGAGGGAGCTCGTGAAGGTCGAGATCGAGTACTTCCGGCAGTTGGGCCACGTGGCCTACAGCCGCTTCCAGGCCGAGAAGCTGGGCCGCCTCGCGGAGCGCATCATGACACGGGACTACGACCTCCCGGACGAGCACGGCGTCTTCGCGGACCTGAACCTCCCGCAGGGCGAGGTCTTCGCGTCGGCCACGCTCGGCTACCGCCGGTTCGCCTGGGAGCGCTCCAAGGAACCCGAGATGTATCGGTGGAACTGCCTCTTCAAGTACGTGCCGCTCGCCATGCTCGAGCGGCTCAGGGCGATCTTCAAGAAGGGAAGATCCTGAACATGTTGGCCAAGTACCTCGCTGCCGCCGCGGTCCTCGTGGCCGCGCTGGCGTTCACCGTCGAGAAGCGGGAGGCTCGGGCCTGCACGTCCTACTGCGGGAGCGCGGGGACCGGCTGCGCCTGCCTGAGCTGCGTCACCAACAGCAGCATCAGCATCGACGTCCTTTACTCCAACGTCCCCACCTGCAAGGTCAACGCCACGGCTGAGTACCAGTGTGGCAGTGCGGGCAGGCTGGTCATGAGCACCGCCACCGGTACACCGCTCCCGCTATGCGACGCCGGAACGGAACCATGCACCGGCACTGCGTGGTGGGCAGCCAACAGGACCATCGACGTTGGGTCGTGCCCTGCGAGCTGGCAGATCGAGATCCGGTACAACGACAACTGCCAGATGTGCGCGGAACACGCCCTCGTCCGGTACCATGCAGTGACCTGCGGAACATGAGGGCTCTGTCGAGAAGGAAGGGTCCCATGAGGCTCACGTGCGCTTCCGTCATGGCGGCCGCCGCCGCCCTTCTGGTCTGGGCCGCCGCCGCCTCCCAGGAGCGAGCCGACGTCAAGGCCAACCTGGACCTGCCCTTCGATGCGGTAGGCGAGAGGGCGCAGGAGGAGGAAGATGCTCCTGAGATCGTCTCGTTTTATGGGATGACCCTCGAGGGGGATGCCTTCATCTACATCCTCTGCGGGCGCGGCGAGATGTGGCTGGTCGGCGAGCTCGAGGTGGCGCGCCGCGAGGTCCTGCGGAACATCCGGGAGTTCCGCCCCGAGACCGAGTTTGCCATCGTCTACTACGACTCGCGGGGGCCCAAGCTCTTCCCCGCCGAAGGCCGCCCCGTCAAGGCGTCGGCCCGGACCAAGGAGGCCGCCGAGGCCTTCCTGGACAAGCTCGCCTGGGACGGTGAGTTCACGGCCTGGATGGAGGAGCCCTTCCGGGAGGCCTTCCGGCTCGCCGATAGGACGGCGGCCAGGAGGAAGCGGATCATCTACGTTTCCGACGGGGATGACGAAGTCTACAAGCCGATAGCGAAATTCGTGGCAAGCACTCCAGAGTTCGCTCACGAGCTGGTCGCCCGGATCACGGCCATGAACGTGAAGCGGGTGCCCGTGGACTGCGTGGACGTGTCCGAAGTCGATTCGGGAGGTCCTGGGTCGGCTCAGGCCCTGTTCCTCCAGGACCTCGCGGCCATGAACGGTGGACAGTACAAGGCTGCACACACCCCGGGGCGCTCGCGGTGACCCGCGGCGCCGTCGGTCCTGGTGGAGGTGGATTCCCCCGGACGGCTAACCTTGGGTCTCGTGGCTCGGAAACTGACAATCCACCTCGCCGCGGGCCTCCTCGGCGCCTGCCCCATGGTCCTCTTCTGGTCGGGCCTCGACGCCCCCGTCGAGCCCGACGGGTACTTCCACCTTTCCATCGCGAGGGACTACGCGCTACGACCCTTCGACTACTCGGCGAGGATCCGCGAGGGGGCGCTGGCCGCGTGGCCGGCCGACCGTGAGCCGCTCTTCCACCTGGCGCTGGCGGGCCTCCTCAAGGCGGGGCTCGACGAGGTCCGGGCGGCCATGGTCCTGGCCGCGATAGCGGCCGCGCTCCTTGGGGCCGTGATCTCCTGGCACACGGGGTCCTTCCTCGCCGCCGCCTGCGGCCTCTTCGGGAGCCACACGGTCCTCTACAGGCTCCACATGTGCCGGCCGCAGGGCCTGGCCATCGTCATGGTCGTCCTGGGCACGGCGCTCCTCCTGCGAGGCAGGTCCCGAGCGGCGGCCGGGGTCAACCTCGTCTACACGCTCTCCTACTCGGTCCCGGTCTTGATCCTGGGCGCCGCGGTCCTGAGGAGCCTCGCGACGAGGGACTGGAGGCCGCTCGCGTGGGTCC
This sequence comes from Planctomycetota bacterium, assembly GCA_016209535.1. Taxonomy (GTDB): domain Bacteria; phylum Planctomycetota; class UBA8108; order UBA8108; family SXIK01; genus JACQVW01. The sequence continues at coordinate 3,926 of JACQVW010000331.1, forward strand.
TCGGCGCGAGCGCCGCCGGGCTCCTCCTGCACCCACACTTCCCCGCGAACGTCTGCCTCCTGTGGTACCAGGGGTACCACGTGGTGTCCAACGCGGTCCTCGGGAACCCGCTCGGGGTCCGGATCCCGGAGGAGCTTCTGCCCTGGTCCCTCGACTCGTTCACGACGGAGCTCTGGCTGCCTCTCGCCCTCCTCGGGGTGGCCCTCTGGCGGCGCAGCGAGCCCTGGTGGCTCCTCGTGATCCTGGTCGCCGGCCTGCTGGCGACGCTGCGGATGCGGCGGGTCGGAGAGTACTGGGCTCCGCTCGTGGCTCTCACCGCGGGGCCCACGCTCCGGTGGATCGTCCCTGCTCGTCCCGCCCTTGCGAGGTCCGCCTTCGTCACCTTGATCCTGCTCGTCACGGTCGCGCCCAACACCTACGGGGCGCTCGTGCAGCTCAGGGAGCTGCCCGTCGCCGAGTACAAGGCCGTGGGCGAGTGGTTGGCCGCGAACGCGCCGGGACAGTCCGTCTTCAACGCCGACTGGGATTCCTACGGGCAGCTCCGGTACTACAGCCCGCGCTCGTGGTGGGTCCATGGGCAGGACCCCGTGTTCCTGGCGGCGCACGACCCCGGGCGTCACCGGCGCGTCACGGAGGCGATCCGCGGCGAGCTGGGGCCGGACGAGCTCCGAGGCCTCTTCGGGACGCGGTTCGTCCTGGCCCGCAGGGGCGCGCCGCTCCTCGGGCGCCTTGAGGGCCCCGGCGCGCGGGTGAGGTTTTCCGATCGCAAGCTCGTCGTCCTGGAGCTGGAGGGAGCTCGCGCCTCGAGTGCGGAGGCGGCTTCGCCATCACCCGGACCCAGGTAGCCGCCCTCAGCTCACTGCCGACCCCGCTCCCGCGCGAAGATGGCCCGGAGCACCTGCACCATGAAGTAGCGGCGGGCCTCGCTCAGGGGCGACCCGAACACGATCCGCTCCTCGCCCTCGAGCACGATCGAGGTCGACGCGCTCCGCGTGCCCGACGTGTCCTTCTCGAGGACCCGCCGGATCGCCTTCGGGTCGAAGCGCTTCCGCCACCCGATGACTCCGGCGCCCACGAAGACCTGCCCGAGGCCCTGCCCCAGGCCCTGCCGCACCCGGACCCGGACCTTCCCGCAGATGGTCATGACGGCCATCGAGCCGAGGAACACCGTCCCCGCCAGGAAGGGCAGGCCGAAGAGCGACAGCACCAGGTTGAACTGTCCGTTCGCGATCTGGGTGCCGTAGATGCCTCCCAGGGACACGCCCGACCAGACGCCCATGAACGGGACCAGGAAGAACGCGGCCGCGCCGCGCGTCGTCGCACCGAGCTCCCAGCCGTCCGCATCCTTCCGGAACCACGCGCCCCGCGGCGGCTCGGACGGAACATCGTGCGGCGCGTCCTCGGCCTCCTCACGCCCCTTCCCGAGGAGGCTCGAGAGCGCGAAGACCTCGTTGCACCGCGCGCACCATGCGGCATCGGTGGCGACGTTGACGTCGTTCGATGCGATCTCCTCGCCGCACTTTGGGCAAGCGACCTTCATGCCGTGGGATGCCTATTGAACCCCTCCCTCGCCTCCCGATCAAGGAAACCGAGCGACGGAGCGATGGGCCCAGTCGCCAACGGCGGCTGGCCGCGGTACGATGCCTCCTTGCGCCTCCCGGCGCTCACGCGATCCACGACGATGCCGGCCCCCAGCGACCACGAGAAGGACCCGGGCGCGATCCGCGACATGTTCGCGGCCATCTCGCCCCGCTACGACCTCCTCAACCACACCTTGAGCCTCAACGTCGACCGGCGCTGGCGGCGGCGCGTCGCGAGGGAGCTCCGGCTCCCCCCCGGGGCCCTCTGTCTCGACGTCTGCACGGGGACCGCGGACCTGGCCCTCGAGCTGGCCTCGTCGCCGGGCGCGCCGCGCGTCGTCGGCGCGGACTTCACTCGGGAGATGCTCCGGATCGGCGAGGCGAAGCGGCGGCGGCGCCGGGCGGCCAGCGTCTCGCTCGTCCTCGCCGACACCCTCGCGCTTCCCTTCGCCGACGGGACCTTCGACGCCGTGACCGTGGCCTTCGGGATCCGCAACGTCGCGAGCCTCGAGGCCGGGATCGGCGAGATGCGCCGCGTCCTCCGGCCCGGCGGGCGGGCCGCGGTCCTCGAGTTCGCCGAGCTCGAGGGCCGGTGGCTCCGGCGCGCCTTCCGCCTCTACTTCCACGGCGTCCTCCCGCGCCTGGGAGCCTGGATCTCGGGCTCCCGCTCGGGGGCGCGGGCCTACTCCTACCTGCCGCGGTCCGTGGGCGAGTTCCCGGCGGCCGGAGAGCTGCGGCGGACCCTCGAGCGCTGCGGGCTGACGGAGGCGCGCACCGTGAAGCTCACCTTCGGCATCGCCTGCCTCCACGTGGCGACGCGGCCACCGGAGCCGCAGGCGACACCGCACGCGCCCCCGCGCCTCGCCGCCGCCGCCGACGCATCCTCGGGCCGCTGACGATGGCTCCCCACGAGACCCCGACCTGCGCCTTGATCCTCGAGCGCGACAGCCCGAAGCCCGACGCCGAGATCGGCCGCCTCCTCGCCTACCACCTCGCGCTGCACCCCACCGACGCGATCCTCCGCGTGCGCTACGGCGGCGGGCTCGTCGCGGACGGGGTGCCCGAGGACGTCGCCGACGACCTCGCGAGGCGGCTCCGCGAGATCGGCGTGCGGGCGCGCAAGATCGACGCGGCCCTCTGGGCCGTCGTGCCGCGCGGGTGCCGGGCCTTCGGGCTCGCCTTCGGCGAGGAGGCCCTCGAGGTACGGCTCGTGACCGGCCGGAGGCTCCTCGTCCCGCGGCGGGACATCTTCGCCCTCCACCTCCACGCCATGGCGGGCCCGAGCGGCGCGAAGGGCGGGGACAAGGCGGCGCGGCCGAGCATCGCCGACGCGGAGGTCCTCAGCGCGCGCGGCCGCAAGCTCCTCGAGAACTTGGTGGAGGCGGGGCTCGAGCAGGTCGAGCTCCACCTCTCGCTCCTCTGCGCCGAGCCCTTCGGAGCCGTCCGGGTCCGGAGGAGCGACTTCGACTTCTCCTGCCTCGGGGTGAACGTCCTCGAGCACTCCCTCGACAACTTCCTGATCCTCCTGGACGAGGTGCTCCTCTACCTGCCGGAGGCGTGGAACCGGCGGGCCGCCGAGGCCTTCCTCGAGACGCTCGACCCGAAGCGGATCCTCCACTTCAAGGAGGAGGAGGCCACGAACCTCGAGCGCTGGCTCTTCCAGTGGATCCGGATCGAGACCGAGGAGCGCTCGGGGAAGGAGGGCCCGTGAGCGCCGCGGGCGGGCCCGTCATGGTGGGCGTCACCGGCGCGAGCGGCGCCGTCTACGCCCAGCGCCTGGTGCGGCACCTCCTCGAGCGCGGCTTCGAGGTCCTCCTCTCGGTCTCCAAGGCGGGCCGCCTCGTGATCCAGGAGGAGCTCGACCTCGGGGGCGCCGAGGACCCCTGGGGCGCGGCCGGCAGGGAGCGCCTGCGGGTCTTCCCCGAGAAGGACCTGAGCGCCCCCTTCTGCAGCGGGTCGTTCCCGTTCCGCGGCATGGCCGTGGTCCCCGCATCCATGGGCACCGTGGGCGCCATCGCGAACGGCGTCTGCCTGAACAACATCCACCGCGGCGCCGACGTGGCACTGAAGGAGCGGATCCCCCTCGTGATCGTGCCGCGGGAGACGCCCCTCTCGGCGATCCACCTCGAGAACCTCCTCAAGCTGGCGCGCTCGGGCGCCGTGGTCCTCCCGCCGTCCCCCGCGTTCTACCAGAAGCCGCGGTCGATGGACGACCTCGTCGACTTCGTGGTGTCCCGAGTCCTCGACGCCCTCGGTGTTACGAACGACCTCTACCGGCGGTGGGGAGGATGAGAGGCTCCTCCATGCTCCGCAAGGTCTCCACCTTCCTCGAGGCGATCAAGGTCTCCCACTCGATCTTCGCCCTGCCCTTCGCCGTGGCCGCGCTCTTCCTGGCCTGCGAAGGCCTGCCCCCGTGGACGCTCCTGGGCAAGGTGGTGCTGGCCGTGGTCCTCGCCAGGACCGCCGCCATGGCCTTCAATCGCTGGGCCGACGCCGAGATCGACGCCGAGAACCCCCGCACGCGCTCGCGGGCCCTGCCGGCGGGGCTCCTCTCGCGACGCTCGATGGGGCTCGCGGCCCTCGCCGCGTCGGCAGGGTTCGTCGCCTCCTGCGCCTGGATCCACCGCCTCGCGCTCCTCCTCTCGCCCGCCGCGCTCGCGGTCCTCCTCGGCTACTCGTACACGAAGCGCTTCACGTCGCTCTCGCACCTGGTCCTCGGGCTCGCCCTGGGGCTCTCGCCCCTGGGCGCCTGGATCGCCGCCCGGGCCGAGGTCGCCCTCCTCCCGGCGCTCCTCGGCGCCGCCGTCCTCGCCTGGACGGCCGGCTTCGACGTGATCTACGCCTGCCAGGACCAGGACTTCGACGAGCGCCGCGGCCTCCACTCGATCCCGCGCCGCCTCGGGATCCGCCGGGCCCTCCTCGTCTCGAGGGGCCTCCACGTCATCACCGTCGTCCTCCTCGCCTCGGTCGGGCTTCTGGGCGGCCTGGGCGTCGCCTACGCGGCGGGCGTGGCCTCGGTGGCAGCGCTCCTCCTCTACGAGCACTCCCTCGTCAAGCCCGGCGACCTCTCCCGCGTGGACGTGGCCTTCTTCACCCTGAACGGCCTCGTGAGCCTCGTTTTTATGGCGGCTGTCGTGGTCCAGACGGTGATATAATCGGCCCCCGGACAGGGCTCGGACCCGGCCGAGAGAGACGCCGACAGGAGCTCCGAGAGAGACATCGAGAGAGACACGGCGAGCGCCATGGACACGCACCAGGGAATCACTCTGGACAGGTACCTCGCGAAGAGGTCGCCGCTCGAGCAGGCCCAGGCCGCGAAGCTCATGATCCAGGTGGCGCAGCAGCTCGGGACCGCCGCGGACTCCTTCTTGGTCCACCCGGGCCGCATCCTCGTCCAGAAGGACGGCTCCGTGAGGCTCCTCCCGCCGGCCGCCGAGGACCTGGCTCTGCCCGCCATCGTCGAGTACCCAGCGTACGCCGCGCCCGAGGAGGTCCGGGGAGGGCGGCCTGACGTCCGCTCGGCCCTCTACTCCATCGGCTGCACCCTCTACGAGGTTCTCGCGGGCGCCCCGCCTTACGCCGGGAGCGACCCGAAGCAGGTGCTCCACGCCCACATCGAGGCGCCGGTCCCGGACGTACGCGAAAAGGCGCCGGGCGTCTCGGCCACGCTGGCCGAGACGGTCCGCAGCCTGCTCGAGAAGGACCCGGAGCTGCGCATCCAGACGCCCGACGAGCTCGTGCGGAGGCTGAAGCAGGCGCTGACGGCGGCGGGCGTACCCGTGCCGCGCTCTCCGCCGGCGGCGGTATCTTCCCCCCCCGGCCCCCCCAAGGGGGCGGTTGGCGCCGGAGCGCAGCCTCCTCTCCCGGAGCTCGCCGAGCTCCCCGTGTCCTCCCCCCCCGGCCCCCCCAGGGGGGCGGTTGGTGCTCGGGCGAAGCGAGCCCTTGGGCCTCACGGGGGGGAGGCACGTCACGTCTCTGGCACGCGGGCCCATGCTGGCCACGGGCACGCGGCCGGGAGGGCCCTCGCTCAGGCCGCACGCCATGGCCCGGCGGCGCACCGCCAGGGCCGCCGCCGCGGCGCCGAGGACGAGGAGCTCGAGGAGGAGGCCCCTCCGGCCTGGGCGCACAAGCACTCGAGGCCCCTCCCCATCACCATCGCCGGGGCCGTGATCGGGGTCCTGATCGGCATCTACGTCGTCTACGCGAAGGTCCAGGACCGGAAGGCCCAGGACCTGGTCCAGAAGGCCCAGACCACCGCCAAGCTCATCAAGGACGAGCACCAGAAACGGAAGGACACCTACGCCGCGAGCGTCGACGGCCGGAAGAAGATGGTGACCGATGCCATGATCTTCGGGAAGAGCCGTTCGAAGGACGAACGGCAGGACGCGCTCGTCAGGAGCATGGACAACCTCTGCGATGCCCTGACGGCCCCGGCCCTCGCCGACGAGATCGTGAAGGGCTGGAGCTCCGAGCTCGTGCAGGCGCCCGAGGAGATCGCCGCGGAGGACAAGGCCTTCGAGGAGATCAAGGCCGAGGCCCTCAAGCTCCACGGCGAGGGGAAGCTCTGGAAGGCCATCGACAAGATCCGCGAGGACGAGATCACCCACAAGGCGCGCCACGGGCGCGAGATCGACGACCTCGTCAAGCGCTGGTCCGACGAGCTCGAGGCGAAGTGGAAGGAGGCGACCATCCAGGCCGACCGGCTCGCCCTCGGGAGCGAGGGGGAGAAGGCGATCGAGATCCTCCGGCAGGCCGAGGTCTACGGCGACTACGAGATCCGCAAGGAGGCGAGCCGCCGCATCGAGAACATCCAGGCCCAGTTGACCATCCAGGCCGGGGCGGGGAAGGCCGAGGCCGAGGGCGACGACGCCCAGGGCGGCGAGGCGGAAGGGGGCGGCGCCGAGGGCATGGAGAAGGAGGCCGGCGGCGCGGGAGAGGAGCCCGCGGAGCCCGAGCTCGAGGACCCCGACAAGCCCGCGGAGCCGGAGGAGCCCAAGGAGCCGCCGGAGCCGGAGGAGCCCCCCGGGGACGACGAGAAGTGAGGAAGAGAAGTGACCCCTATCCGATCCGCGAGCCCCTCGCGCCGCGCGAGGCTTGAGCTCCCGCCGCGCCGCGCCCTCCTGGCGGCCGGCATCGCCTTGGCCCTCGCCCTGGCTCCGGCCCCGGCCGGCTGCAACGGGCGCCGGGACGCGGTGGGCCCGGCTCCGGTCCGCCCGGGCGCATCCACGGGCACCGTGGCCAAGGTCGACGACGGCGACACGGTGACGCTCGAGGATGGCCGGCAGGTCCGCTACCTCGGCGTCGATACGCCCGAGCGCGGCGAGCCGCTCTACTTCGCGGCGCGGGAGGAGAACCGCCGACTCGTCGAAGGCCGGCGCGTGACCCTCGAGCGCGGCGGGCGGGACGCGACGGACCGCTACGGCCGCGTCCTGGCTGTGGTGCGCGTGGCGGAGGGCGGCGGCTCCGGCGCCTGCGCGCAGATCGAGCTCCTCCGCTCGGGCCTCGCGTCCGTCTACGTCGCGGGGCCTGACGCGGTCGACCGGGGCTTCCTCGAGGAGCTCCTCGGGGCGCAAGGCGAGGCCATCTCGCGGCGAGCGGGCGTCTGGAGGCTCCGCCTCGACCCGGGCCGGGCGCCCGCGGAGCCCCTCGTGGCCACGCGCTTCAGGATCCACCGCCAGAGCTGCCGCGAGCTCGCCCGGGCGCGCCCCCGGCCCGTCGGGTCCCTCGAGGAGGAGCTCCGCCAGGGGAGGAGCCTCTGCCGGAGCTGCAAGCCGCTCGACAAACCGTGAGGCGGGCGTTCTGATGGACGGCCGCCATGGCGCGAGAAGACGATAGCCCCGAGCGCGAGGAGAGTGGCGAGGACGTCCCCTGGCTCAGGGACATGCTCGACGATGACCTCAAGCCGCTCTTCTCCGAAGACGAGGGGGCCTTGAAGAAGACCGTGCGGGCCTTCATCGCCGAGGTGCCGGACGACCCGGGCCTCGAGCGGCGCCTCATCGATCTCCTCGAGACGGCCCTGGAGCTCGGAAACGACGACTCCTCCGCCTCGGTCTTCACGGCCATCATCCTCGGCGAGGCGCGCTCCCGGCGCGCCCTCGGCGCCCTCGGCCGCTGCCTCGCATCGGACGCCGACGAGATGCTCCAGGACGCGGCCAAGGTGGCCCTCCTCCGCATGGGCGAGCCGGCCATCGTGGCCCTCATGGAGGAGATGGAGGAGGAGGAGAGCCCCGCGCTGAACCGCGCCGGCTACGGCCTCCTCGGGATGGCGGGCCTCCTCCAGGACGGGGCGGTGGAAGCGCGCGTTAAGGACTTCCTCGAGGGGCGGATCGAGGCCGAACGGCGCAGGCCTCCGGCCGAGAGCGCCATCGAGGAGCTCTTCCGCGCCTGCGCCCAGCTCGGCGACCGGCGGCAGCTCGGGGCGATGCGGAAGGTGCTCGCCGAGGACTACCGCGGGCGGCATCCCGGCATCCAGGACGCCTGCGAGCAGCTCGAGGAGAACGCCGGGGGCGTGGCATTCGTGAGCAACCTGGCCCCGTGGGAGGAGCGCTACGGGTGGCTCTTCGAGGACGAGAAGGGCGAGAAGGCCCTGCGGAGGCCTCGGGGCACCGGAGAGGACCCATGGGCGGCGGTTGCCGAGGCCAGGGACGAGGAGGACGGCGCGCACGAGGATGGTCCCGAGGAGGACTCCGAGGCCGAGGAGGCGGGCCGCAGCCGACAGTCGAGGCTCCTCTGGGGCCTCAACGCCTTCATCGACGACGAGGGCGGCGAGGACGCCATCGATGCGCGGCGCTACCTCGACCGCCCAGACGGCGAGGACGAGGGCGGCGAAG
>JACQVW010000322.1 GCA_016209535.1 Planctomycetota bacterium
CTCCTCGCCGCGCTCCTCGTGGCGTCGCGGGGGCTCACGAGGCCGAAGCACCGGCGCGGCCTCCTGGAGAAGCTCGGGGCCGGAGTGCCGCGGCGCGACGGCGCCCGCCCGCTCCTCTGGGTCCACGCCGTCAGCGTGGGCGAGGTCTTGACGGCGCTGCCCCTCGTCGAGGCCATCCACAGGCGGCACGCCGGCCTCGACCTCTGCGTGTCGGTGTCCACCTTCACGGGCCTCGAGGTGGCGCGGAAGAGGCTCGGCGACCTGCCGGTGATCTACTTCCCCCTGGACCTCTCCCCGGTGATCGGGAGGTTCTTCCGCAGACTGCGCCCGGCCGCGGTCCTCTTGGTCGAGCTCGAGCTGTGGCCCAACTTTCTCCTCGAGGCGAGGCGGAGGGGCGTGCCCGTCCTCGTGGCGAACGGGCGCATCACCGAGCGCTCCGCGCGCCGCTACGCCCTGGGAAGGGGCCTCACGCGCCACGCTTTCAACCTCGTCGAGTCCTTCGGCGCCCAGAACGAGGAGTACCGGGAGCGTTTCCTGCGTCTCGGCGTCGAGCCCTCGAGGGTCGAGGTGCTGGGGAACCTGAAGCACGACCGGGAGCCCGCGGTGCCGCCCGGACGGGGCCTGGAGCTCCGCCGGCGCCTCGGCTGGCCTCCTGGCGAGACCTCCGTCCTCGCCAGCGGCTCCACCCACCCCGGGGAGGAGCGGGCGCTCCTGGGGGCCTATGCCTCGCTCAAGGCCTCGCACCCCGGCCTGCGCCTCGTCCTCGCCCCGCGCCACGTGGAGAGGCTCGCCGACCCCGCGGAGACCTCGCGCTGGGGCGCGCGGGAGCCGCTCGTCCGCTGGAGCGTGCTGCGGGAGGGCGCCGCCTCGGGCCCGCCGCCGGAGCCCTTCGTCCTCCTCGTGGACACGCTGGGCGAGCTCGAGCTCTTCTACTCCCTCGCCGACCTGGTCTTCGTGGGCGGGAGCCTCGTCCCCCGCGGCGGCCACAACCTCCTGGAGGCGGCGCGGCACGAGAAGGCGCTCCTCTTCGGCCCGCACGTGGACAACTTCCGGGAGGAGGCGGGCCTGCTCCTCTCCGAGGGCGGCGCCGTGCAGCTTCAGGGCCTCGAGGGCCTCGAGCCCGGCCTCGACCGGCTCCTGCGGAGCCCCGCGGAGCGCGAGGCGCTGGCGCGGAGCGCGGCTCTCGTCGCGCGCCGGCTCCGCGGCGCCGTCGCGCGGCACATGGACTGGCTCGACGGGCATTTGCGGCTTTATTTGCCTCCCCAGCCTTGTTAGAATTCCGACCTTCGTGCCGAGGGCAGAGCCTTCAGAGAGGAACCGAAGTCCATGGGCGAGCGCAGTCTGTTCACATCCGAGAGCGTCACGATGGGGCATCCGGACAAGGTCGCCGACCAGATCTCGGATGCGATCCTGGACGCGATCCTGGCCAACGACCCTGAGGGCCGCGTGGCCTGCGAGACCCTCGTGACCACGGGCCTCGTCCTCGTCGCCGGCGAGGTCACGACCACGACCTACGTCGACATCCCCGTGATCGCGAGGGACACGGTCCGGGAGATCGGGTACACGGACGCGGCCATGGGGTTCGACTACGAGACCTGCGCCGTCGTCACGAGCATCCAGCAGCAGTCGGAGGACATCGCCATCGGCGTCACCGAGGGCCAGGGGCTCTTCAAGGAGATGGGGGCCGGCGACCAGGGCATGATGTTCGGATTCGCCTGCCGGGAGACGCCGGAGCTCATGCCGCTCCCGATCACGCACGCCCGGCAGATCGTCCACGAGCTCGCCCGCGCCCGCGAGAGCGGCGAGATTCACTTCCTGAGGCCCGACGGCAAGTCGCAGGTCACGGTCGAGTACGATGGCGACAAGCCCGCCCGGGTGGAGGCCGTGGTGGTCTCGACGCAGCACACCCCCGAGGTGGACCACGAGACGATCTTCCGGGAGGTGAAGGACAAGATCATCCGCCGCGTGATCGCGGCGGATCTGCTCGACTCCCAGACGAAGTACTTCGTGAACCCGACGGGGCGGTTCGTCACGGGCGGGCCGCGGGGCGACACGGGCGTCACGGGCCGGAAGATCATGGCCGACACCTACGGGAGCCGGGGCCGCCACGGCGGGGGCGCCTTCTCGGGCAAGGACCCCAGCAAGGTGGACCGCAGCGCGGCCTACATGGCGCGCTACATCGCGAAGAACGTCGTGGCGGCGGGCCTCGCGGACCGCTGCGAGGTGCAGATCTCCTACGCCATCGGCGTGGCCGAGCCCATCTCGGTGCTCGTGGAGACCGAGGGCACGGGGAAGATCTCCGAGGAGAAGATCTCGAGGATCGTCCGAAAGCACTTCCCCCTGAGGCCCAAGGGGATCATCGAGGCGCTGAACCTGAGGCGACCGATCTACAAGGAGACGGCGCGGTACGGCCACTTCGGCCGGAGCGGCCCGGGCTACACCTGGGAGCGCACGGACAAGGCCGCCGTGCTTCGCCAGGAGGCGGGGCTGTAACGGGCGCCGCAGCAGGCCCGGCTCGGGAGCGGACCGACCGGCTCAGGCCGCGGGCGGCTCACTGGACGCAGGTGAACTCCTTGCAGTCGAGCCTCTCCGTCAGCGTGGGGTCGTCCCCGCAGCAGGCCCGGTTGAGGCAGAAGGGGGGCGGCGGCGCCTTGCCGCCCACGAAGAGGTAGCTGAGCATGTAGATCGTGTCCGAGATGTCCAGGCGGTTGTCGTCGTTGATATCGGCGGCGAGCATGCAAGCCGGGGCCCGGCCGCCCTGGAAGAGGTGCTGGAGGACGTAGACCGCGTCGGAGAGGTCCGTCCTCGCGTCGCCGTTCACGTTGCCGCGCACGAAGGGCCTCGTGAGGGACTGACCTTCCGGGACCTTGTAGATCGTCAGGGCCCCCACGCTGTCATCGGCTCCGAGGCCCGCGACGACGATGTCCTTCCCCGTCTCGGTCTTCGCGTGGCGGCTCGTGTAGTAGCCGGGGGACTTCGAGAGGGTGAGGGTGTACTTGCCTGGGATCATCCCGTCCATGCGGAAGGCCCCGTTGGGGCCCGTGAGGACGGGGGCGACGCCCGAGTCGGGATCGGTAGCGACCTTCACGCCCTGGACGCCCTCCCGTGACACGCAGTCGATGACGCGGCCCGTCAGGTTGCCCTGGGAGAAGTAGATCTTCCCGTCGACGAGCCTCGGGTCCAGGCTCGCGTCGCCGACGATGAACCGGTTGTCCACGGCGCCGGGGATCCCCGTCTGCTCGAGGTCCAGGTCCTGCCACTGCCGCTCGTCGTCTGCCGCTGCATCGACCGAGAAGGTGTACTTGACGATGGTCTGGCCCGGAGCTTCCGGCGCCGCGAGCAGCTTCTGGCCGTCGAAGGGCGGCGCGAAGTCGAAGAGGACCGCGCAGGAGGCCCGAGCCAGGGTCGGGCTGAAGCTCAGGTCCACGTCGAAGTTGAAGGCCTCGATCTGCGTGGGCCGCAAGAGGAAGCCGAGGTCCGTCCCCGCCGTCGTCGCGTTCTGGAGGCCGGGCGTCCCGGTGTCGCGGTCGGGCAGGGCCAGGGCGCGCTTGTCGTAGGTGAACGCGACCTGGAAGCCGTCGAGGGGCAGCGGGTGCCGCGCGTAGGCGAAGATCGCGAGGCTGCTCGTCGCGCCCGCGAAGGCGATCTTCCTGTCCAGGCTCAGCACGTTCCCGCCCTGGACGACGGCGAAGCTCCCGTGGACGAGGCGCGGCGCGATGCTCTGCCCCGCCTCGGAGAACCGGTTGAAGCTCGCGGGCTTCCCGATCCCATCGACCAGCCGGAGGGGATAGACCCCTCCCTGGGCGTCCGCCTTCACGGCGAAGGTGAGGCGCGCGATGATCCTGGGGCAGTCTCCCGCCCCCGTGGCCGGGTACGCCTTGCCCTCGAAGGGCTCGCTGAAGTCGAAGATCACCCCGAGCACTCCGACGCCGAGCTGGTCGTCGATCGTAGGCGCCACGAGCTCCGGGCTCGCCACGAGGCTCGAGACGTGGGTCCCCTCCGTCGAGATCGAGGTGCAGGTGATGGCGCTCGCGGGGTACGCGAACGCGAGGGAGTAGCCGTGGATCGCCACATCGTTCGTGGCCGTGACGATCACGTCGATGTCCCTGTCCCCCGGCTTCCCCTCGCCGTAGCCCATGGTGATGACGTTCTCGGCGCGGAGGAGGCCGCCGGCGGTCAAGAGCAGGCAGATGTGCAAGGTCTTCGAGATGAGCGTTCTCATGGCTAGATCTCCTCGCAGCCGAGGTTGTCCCGGAAGGTGGGGTCGCTGCCTGCCGTGGCGAAGGGCGGCGGCGGCGGCGGC
>JACQVW010000332.1 GCA_016209535.1 Planctomycetota bacterium
GGGCGATCTCGTGGGCGAGGGAGAAGGCCATGCGGCGGCACGATCGGACGGCGGCGTTGCAGACGATGCGGAAGCTCTCGCAGCTTCCGCCGGCCGGCAGCAGGATCGCATCCCAGGCCACGGGCTCCTCGGTGTAGCTCACGGCAACACCCAGGAGCTCGGCGTACACCCGCGGGTCGAAGGGCGGGGGCCTCCACCCCGGCCGCGCCCGCAGTGCCTCCTGCACCAGGGACCGGGCCTTCTCGCACGCCGCCTCCAGCGAGAGCACCTCGGGGCGTCCCGGGGAGTCGACGGGCGTGGCGCCCTCGGGCGGCCGGGAGCGGAGATGGTTCACCGGGAGCTCCTCTCGCCCGTGCAGAGCTTCACGACGCGGAGCAGGGTCTCGAATTCCGCAGCCGTCCGGGGAGTCTTCCCGCGGAACCGGATGCCCTCGAGGAGCCGGATCTCCTCCGCCTGGAGGGGCTCCCCCCTCGAGTCCCGGGCCCGGATGAAGTCCCTGAGAGCCCTGGACCGGCCGCCGGGGACGGCCTCCTCCTGCGGGCCCTCCTCGCCGAGGAGGTCCGAGACGCTCACCTCGAGGGCCCGCGCGATCCTGCGCGCGACCTCCACCGACGGGCTCGCCTTGCCCGCCTCGATCTTCGAGAGGAAGCCCTTCGAGACGCCGGAGAGCTCCTCGAGCGCATCGAGGGTGAGGCCCTTCCCCTTGCGGAGAGTGCGCAGGCGCGAGCCGAAGGTGCCCGCCTTCAAGGGTCCCGGCTCGTGACGGTGGCGGCGCTCCTGCATGGCAGCCGGATGGTAACGCAGGTTCTCGATAGGAAACAAGGGGCTTGAACGGAGTTTCCTGTTGAGCTACTATGAGTTTCCTAAAGAGAACTACCGAGAGCCTCGGAGCACAGCGGAGAACATCCGAAGAACGCGGAGAGGAGCTGCCCTTGGCCTTCCTGAGCGGTGGACCCGTGGAGATCCACCTCGGCAACATCGAGTCTCGCCTCCTGGGGCCCGTGCCCGTGCAGCGGCTGGACCGCCTCCTCAACCCCCACCTCGGCCCGGGGGCGGAGCACGGGGCTCAGCGGGCCGCCGCGGCCGCCGCCGTCGTCTACTCCCCGCGGTCCGGCGTCTTCCTCACCGGGGCCCTGCCCGCGGTGAAGCGGGTGCTGCGGGCCGTCGGGCTCGCGGTCCGCATCCGCGATCGCCGGGGGGTCTCGCCTCACCGGTGCTCCTGGCGCCTCCAGGGCGCGGTCCTGCGGGACTACCAGGAAGACGTCGTGGCCACGGCCCTCGAGAAGGGCCGCGGCCTCGTGGACGTGGGCCTCGGCGGGGGGAAGACGGTGATCGCCGCGGCCCTCATCGCCCGCCTGGGCCTGCCCACGCTCTACCTCACGACGACCAGGGTCCTGCTCCTCCAGACGGTGAGGAGCCTGCGGGCGCTCCTGGGCGTCGAGCCGGGGACCATCGGAGTCATCGGAGATGGAGAGGAGCGGCCTGCGCCGCTCACGGCGGCCCTGGTGCAGAGCCTCCGCGGCCGCGACCTCGCGCGGTGGAGGGACGCCCTCTGCGTCTTCGATGAGGGCCACCACGCCGCGGCCGCCACGTACCAGGACGCGGTCCGACGCATCCGCCCGAGGTATCTCTTCGGGCTCTCGGCGGTGCCTTTCCGCTCCGGGAGCGATCAGGCCATCCTCGACGCCCTCGTGGGCCGGCCCCTCACGGGTGGGCGGTACTCGGCGCGCTACCTCATCGACCGCGGCTACGCCTGCCCGGTGGCGGTCCGGATCGAGCCCGTCCGGATCCAGGGAGCCATGGCCGAGAAGCCGTTCGCCGTGCTCTACCGGGAGTTCATCGTCGAGAACCGGGACCGGAACCGGCGCGTCGCCGATCTCGTGAGGAGCCATGCCTTCGACGGGCGCCGCGTCCTCCTCCTCGCGGAGCACGTCCGCCACGGGGAGCTCCTCCTCGAGCTTCTCCGCGACCTGGCCGCCTTCGTCCACGGGGCCACGCCGCGCGCTGTCCTCGTAGAGAGGTCGGACGCCTTCGCCCGGGGCTCGCCGCCAGTCCTCCTCGCGACGACCTCGCTCTTCCACGAGGGGACCTCGATCGACGGGATCGAGGTCGTAGTGAACGCCGGCGGCCTGAAGTCGCGGGCGCGCGTGCTCCAGACGGTCGGCCGCGGCCTCCGCCTCGCCCCGGGGAAGCGGTCGTGCACGTACGTGGACTTCCTGGACGACGACCCGGTCGGGATCCTCCGCAGCCACTCGCGCCAGAGGCTCGCGACGCTCAAGGAGGAGGGCTTCCACGTGCCGCCCCCGGAAGGGACGGGCTCCTCGCCCGCGCTCGGGGAGGCGGACGAGGACGACATCGAGCCCGCATGGTTCCACGTCCCGGGCTCGCAGCGCTTCCTCCTCGTGGGAGGGGACGGGGAGGTCCACGCGCAGGCGCTCTGCCTCCGGAAGCCCCTGGTGCCGGAGAGGTTCTGCAGGCGCTGCAGGAACACCATCTGCCAGAGAGGAGGTCTTGTCACATGGCGAGCCGGCAACCGGGCCTGAGGGCGATACCCCTCTCCGGGGTCGAGAGGGTCCTCCGGAAGGAGAGGAGCGGTCAAAGGGACACCTACGCTCCCCTCGAGGCCCTGCGCCTCGAGGTACGGGACCCGCTGGGGCTGCTCCCGGAGCGCTTCGTCGTCTTCGTGAGGACGGAGCAGCGCGAGCTCGAGCTTCGCCTCACGGAGACCTCGGCCGAGCAGATCTGCGGGCTCGCCGGGGCGCCGCCCCAGTTCCTCGAGCGGGTGCCGGCTGCCCTCGGTCTCCGGCTCCTCCGCTGCCTCCTCGAGGTGTGCCCGCGTGCGGACGGCCGGTCGCTCCTCCTGCGCCACCAGGGGGAGGACGCCCCGAGGCTGCTCGCGGTCTTGCCCCACACGTTCGTGCGGCTCGAGGACCTCGAGGTCCTCGCCGAGCTCAGGTCCGCGGCCGGCGGCCAGGACCTGAAGGTCGTGAGCCTCAAGGTGACCGACGACTTCTTCTTCGTGAGGATCGTCCTCGGGGACGGCGAGCTGAACCTGGGCACGGACCGGCACCCCGATCGGGCCATCGCGGGCGTGGATGTCATCACGAGCCAGACGGGGGTGCGGCCGCTGGAGCTCCGGCGGTGCCTCTTCCGGGTCGTCTGCTCCAACGGCCTGACGGTCGTCTCCCGCGCGCAGAGGGCGCTTCGCCAGGCGCGCTCGGGGCCCGACCGCGAGAGGCTGCAGGCCGCGCTCCACGCGGCGTTCGAGGAGGCGGTGCGCGAGGGACCGCAGATCGCGAGCCGCCTCGCCGAGACGCGCGCGGCCGAGATCCGCGATCCGGGCGCCGAGATCCAGCGGATCTTCAGGAGGTTCCAGCTCGGGAGCCCCACGGGCCGGATCGGCCGCTGGATCGCGCAGGAGGTCCTCGCGAAGTACGGCCTCTTCGTCCAGAAGTTCGAGCTGATCCAGGCCTTCACGGCCGTGGCCCGCGGCCTCGAGCACCGCGACAGAATGCGCCTCGAGGACGCCATGGGGGCGTACCTGATGGAGGGGGCCGGGGGGAGCTGACACCACCTTCCATTTCCTTGCCTGCAAGCCCTCCCACTCAGAACCCTCCCCCGAGAGCTCGCCGTCAGCTTGACTCCGGCACCTACGGCCGCGACCTCTCGCGGCACATTCTGCCGGCAGAACAGCGGCTCGCCCTGAGCGAATGGCCGGGGGCGAGGCGAACCGGGGCGTTGCTCTCGTCCTTGGGGACGCCCGCGGGATCTGTCCGCAGAGGCCGCCGGCTGGCGCCGCCCGCCACCGCCGCCGGCGCCCGCCCGCTCACAGCTCCACCCGGTAGACGGGTCGGAACTCCCGTGAGCAGACCCGGACGCTTTCGATGCGGTCGACGCGGTACGCCCGCGTCTCGCCCGTGTCCTGCTTCCCCGCAAAGAGCAGCAAGTGGCCGGCACGGGTCCGGCGCAGAGCGTAGGGCTCGATAAGTCCTCGAGCGGCTGCTGCGCAGGAAGCTGGTGGGCCAGCATGTTCGACCATCCTGGCGGCACGCGGCCCGCGGTAGTACACGCGAGCCTCGGTGGACATGACCGGGGCCCGCGCCTTGAGGAGGGGCGGCCGTTCATCCAGCTCGATTCCCGACTCCTGCTGCTTCCCCACAGGATCCACCCGATGACGTAGTCCTTTTCCACCACGTCGTCCCGCAGCCCCCACTCCCGGATGCGCTCGTCGAGCGCCAGCCTCGAGATCACGCCGAGGTCCCCCCTCGCGGGAGCTCCACGTTCACGCGGAGGCTCCAGCGCTTCACGATGCGACCCTTGGCGGGCACCCTCGGATCCAGGAGGGCCAGCCCGAGGCTCTTCGAGGCCTTGCAGGCATCCTGGATGCCCTGGGCCGGAATCCCCAGGACCTCGACGATGTGCCCGAGGCGCTTGAACACGGCACGGTTGCCCCTGCGCCGCGCGTGCTCGAGAAGCAAGGCGTCATCGCGGTGCTCGCTCTCGAGGTAGGCCTTGATCACGCTCGCCGCGTGCCGGATCCCTCCGCCGATCGCCGGGTCGTCGAGGATGTCGACGACGGTGCGAGCCGGATCGGAGACGAGGACGCGCACGCGGCCGCGCCACACCTGCCGCGTCCCGAACTGCTTCGTCGAGGGCAGCGCCTTCAACCGGAAAGGATTCCCCTGGATCTCGACGCGCTGCCGGCGGACGGGCCGGCCCGTGACGATGACGACGTCGCGGAAGACCTGCTCGGTGAGCCCCCAGTGCTCGCACGCGCTCCAGCCACCGATATAGCACGGCGCGAAGGTCTTCGCGGCGATGACCCACGGATCCTCGCGCCACTGGGAGGGCTCCGGCGCGCCGAGCGGCA
>JACQVW010000333.1 GCA_016209535.1 Planctomycetota bacterium
CACCAGGATCGCATCGTCGATGCCGAGCCGCTCCCGGAGCGGCGTGATGTCCCGCAGGAACCGGCGCGCGTCGAGGGCGTATCCCGCCGTGGGCCTCAGGTCCGAGCGGAGCTCGAGCCAGAACGCGTTGAAGAGATGCATGTGGAGCTCCCGGAGGTACTTCGAGAGCATCGAGGCGAGGGCCACGGGAAGGGACCGCTCCTCGCACTCGGTGGCGAAGGCGACGCGGAAGCCGCCGCTCCCCTCCGAGGGGCGCCGCCGCAGGCCGTAGAGAGAGAGCGCATCGGACTGGTCCTCGATCTTCAGGCTCAAGGGCCGCACCTGCTCGAAGAGGGCCGGCCCGTAGCGCATGCGGCCGCCCTGGCGGTCCACCATGACGTCGACGCCCTCGCCGGGGTGGAGCTCCCAGAGGCGCCGGAGGAAGGCCCCGACGGCACGGAAGGAGACCTGGGCCTTGTTCTCGGTCTCGGCGATCCCCTGGTTGAGCTCGACGACGTCGACGGGGCGCGACCAGAGGTGGAGGACCTCGACGCCCGCGGCCTCGAGGGCGCCGCGGAGGCGGCCCGCGCGGCCGGCGACGACACCGGGGAACGTCTCGCGGGGCAGCGCGAGGTTCTTGCCCCGGTACCACGGGTAGTGGTCGAGGTAGGCGTCGGGCGCCCCGGGGGCGGCCAGGGAGCCGGCGCCGCCGAGCGCCACGCGGCGGACGAGGGCGCGGAGGTCGCGGGGCATCGGCCCGCCGGCGGCCTGGAGGAACGGGAGGAAGCCCTCCTCGAGGTCCGCGAGGCCCTTCCGCTGCTGGAAGAGCCGCTTCGAGTCGTTGACGGGGACGCAGGAGCCGTCGGGCTTGCGGCCCACGACGTCCGCGAGCGGCCTCCAGAGGTCGTGGAGGGCCTCCGGCGCCTCGCCCCGCGGCTCCCGGACCCGGAAGACGCTCGCCGAGACCACGAGGGGCCCGAGGAGAGGCCCGTAGCCAGCTTCGTCGATGCCTGCGAGGATCATGGGGCGACCCGGGCGGAGGATAGCGCGGAGGCGGGAGAGGGCGCAAGGGCGAGGGGAGGAGAGCACGGGGCGGAAGCCTGCCCGCGGGCTATAATGGCCCCGTCACCTCGAACCGAAGGACTCCAGGGGCAGAGGAAGAGAAGGATTCGATGGCTCCACGGACTCACCTCGTCGTGCCGCTCGCCGCGCTTCTCGCGCTCCCCCTGCTCACCGTCCCGGCCTGGACCCAGGAGGCCAAGGACCGCGACGCCGAGGCACCGGGCGGCAAGGCGGCCTCGAAGGACGAAACCGGGGACGGGTCCGGGGACGTGTCCAAGGCCGACGCCGAGGCGAAGGCCGCGTCGAAGGAGGCCGCCCCCGGCGAGCTCCTCCGCAGGGGCGACTACGAGGGCGCCGCGGAGGGTTTCGAGGCGGCCCTCGAGAGGGAGCCCGGCTCGGCCGCCGCCGCCCGGGGGCTCGCCGAGGCGCTCGCGGCGGTCGGGAAGCACGACGAGGCCCTCGCCGCGGTGACGTCGGCCAGGGACGCCGAGAGGTCCGCGACCTTGCTGTGCACGAAGGGGCGCCTCCACCTTCGCCGCGGCCGCCTCCGGGAGGCGGAGGAGGCCTTCCGGGCGGCCCTCGCCGCGGACAAGGGGGACGTCGAAGCCTCGAACCGCCTCGGAGAGGTCCTCTGGAAGACCGGCAGGCTCGAGGAGGCCCGCAAGGTCTGGAACGACGTCGTCGCGATCTACGAGGAGATGTCCCCGGATGATGCCGAGCGCGTGAGCCCCGAGGCCTTCGTCGAGATGGGCCTCGCGCTCGTGGGCTTGAACCGCTTCAAGGAGGCGAACGAGGTAATGTTCTCGAGCGCCCGCGACAAGGACCCCAAGTGCCCGGCGCTCCTCCTCGAGTCGGGCCGCATCTTCCTCGAGAAGTACAACTACCCCGACTCGCGCGACTACCTGAAGGAGGCCATCGAGCAAAACCGCAACTTCGCCGACGCCCACGTGGTCCTGGCCGAGAACTTCCTCGCCGACTTCCAGGTCGGCACGCCGCGCTACGAGCAGGCCGACAAGCACGTGAAGGAGGCCCTGCGGGTGGCCCCGAGCCACGCCGATGCCTACACGGCCCGCGGCGCCCTGAGCCTCTCCGACGGCAACGCCGGCGCGGCCGCGGCGGACTTCCAGAAATCGATCGAGCTGGACCCCTCGAGCCTCCGCGCCCGGGGCTACCTCGCGGCCTGCCGTTACCTCGCGGGCGACGAGGATGGCCTGAAGCGCGCCGAGCAGGAGGCCCTCGCGATCAACCCCAGGGGCGCCGAGCTCTTCCACACCATCGCGCTCGCCATCGAGAGCAAGTTCCGCTACAAGGACGCCGTCCGCTACTCGGACCGGGCCCTCGAGGCGAACCCCGAGCACTGGCCCGCCTACGTGACCCTGGGGATCAACTGCCTCCGCACGGGCGAGGAGGAGCGCGGGCGGAGGTTCCTCGAGAAGTCCTGGGAGCACGACAAGTTCAACGTCTGGGTCTTCAACACGCGGCTCCTCCTGAAGCACATGGACAAGGAGTACCGGGACCTCCGCACGGACCGCTTCGTCTTCAAGTTCCCCAAGAAGGACTACGACGAGCTCTCGCTCTACCTCGCGCCCCTCCTCGAGGAGGCCCACGCGAAGCTCTCGGCCCACTACGTGACCGAGATCCCGGCGCCGGTCCACATCGAGGCCTTCTCGGAGCACAAGTGGTTCTCGGCCAGGACCGTGGGCCTCGAGGGCTTCGCGGCCTCGGGGGCCTGCTTCGGCAACCTCGTCACGCTCACCACGCCTCGGGCCCTGCCCCAGAACTGGGGCGCCGTGGCCTGGCACGAGTTCGCCCACGTGGTAGCGCTCCACCTCACGAGGCACCGCGTGCCCCGGTGGCTCACCGAGGGGCTCAGCGTCTTCGAGGAGGGCCGCGACCGGCCGAAGTGGGCGCGCGTCTTCGAGCGCGAGATCGCCGACACCTTCGCCTCGGGGCGGCTCCTCCCCATCGCCGAGCTCGACTTCGGATTCTCGAAGCCCAAGTACCCCAACCAGATCCTCATCTCCTACTTCCAGGGCTGCCTCATCGTGAAGCACATCACCGAGAAGTGGGGCTGGGACTCGGTCCTCGCGATCCTCAAGGGCTACGGCGACAACAAGTCGACCCCGGCGATCTTCCGCGAGGCCCTGGGGGTGAGCCTCGTTGACTTCGACGTGGGCTTCTTCGAGTACGTCGCGCGGTGGGTCGAGGCGAACGGCTACGAGCCCACGGTGGCCGAGGAGCACGTCAAGGCCCTCGAGGTGTCGAGCGAGGAGGACCCGGAGAACGTGAGGAAGCTCGTGGACCTGGCCTGGGCCTACCTCACGAGCGGGAACAACGTGGACGCGCCCTTGAAGGCCGGCCGCGCGCTCGAGCTCGACCCGGCGAACGGCGACGCGCACGCGGTCCTGGGCCTCGACTACTTTCGCCAGAAGAACTGGCCCAGGGCGAAGGACGAGCTCGGGAAGGCCCTCGAGGGGAAGACGCGGTTCCGGTTCCGGACCTGCTCGGCCCTCGGCCAGGTCGCGCTCAAGGACGGGGACAAGGCCCGCGCCGTCGAGCTCCTGGAGAAGGCGAAGGAGGTCTCGCCGCGGGCCGGCGCTGCCTATCCGCCGGGGAAGAACGTCTACTACCAGCTCGCGGACCTCTACACCCAGCTCGGGAAGGAGGAGGACGCGGTGCGGCAGATGGAGGAGCTGAGCCGGTGCGCTCCGGAGGATCCGGTCTGCCGCCAGAGGATCGCCACCCACTACATGAAGAAGGAGAAGGACGACCTCGAGGCGGCGCGCAAGGCGCGGGACGCCCTGGAGGAGCTCCTCTTCATCAACCCCTTCGAGCGGGGCACCCACGAGTTCCTCGCGCGCGTGGCGGCGAGGCTCTCGGACCACGACGCGACGATCCGCGAGTACACCTACCTCCTCAAGTTCCCCGAGACGAACCCGAGGACGGCTTACCTGGCCCTCGCCAAGGCCCACGCGGCCAAGGGGAACGCCGAGGAGGCCGCCGCCAGGGCCCGCAAGGTCCTCGAGCTCGACCCGGACAACGCCGAGGCGAAGGCCATCCTCGAGAAGCTGGGCTCGGGCGGTACCAAGTAGGCGTGCCGGCGTGGTTCCGATCAGGCTCCATCCGGCGCCCCGGTGGCCCCGGCGGCTTCCCGGCGGCTTCGGTGAGGGCCCGGCGGCGGTGTATCCCGTCTGTACACGAGCTGTATGCTTCCGAGCCACGGGCGGGAGCGCCCCCCCGCCGGCCGGAGCGGCACCGCGCGTGCAAGTAATGGGCCCGTAACGACTTCGGCCCTGCCCCGCCCGCGGAACGGAGGTTGCTTTGCCGCGGGGCGGGGCGGCGTCGTTCCCGCCGCGCCCGCGGTTTCCCCGGTTTCCGGGCCTGCCCGGGAGCCCAGCGCTCGGAGGTACAACGCGCCATGAACGCTCTCGTCAAAGCTGGCCTGATCAGCCTGGTCGTCTTCGCCGCCATCATCGCCGTCTTCTTCCTCGTCCCCAGGGGGCCGAGGGGACCTGCTCCCGACGACGACCGCGTCGCCGAGGTGGACGCAAGGCCCCAGGCGCCGGCCGAGCCGAAGGCCGGCCCGGAGGTGCGGGGCACCGCGATCCAGGCGCCCGTGCCGCGCGACGCCGTGAAGCTCACGATCGAGGTCCAGGAGAAGGGGAGGAAGCGCCGGCTCCAGGGCTCGCGCGCCATGGTCCTCAAGGCCGGGGACGGCGACCGGCCCGGCGACCGCGTCTGGGAGTCGGGGAAGGACGGCTCGGGGCGGTGGGACGTCGACCTCTCCCCGGCCGCCTACCAGGTGCGCGTCCAGTGCCCGCGCTACAAGGGCGAGATGCGGCTGGTGACGCTCATCAAGGACTCGCCGCAGACCATCGTCTTCGAGCTCGAGCGCGGGAGCTCCATCTCGGGCCGCGTCCTCGCCCAGGGAGGCGGGCCCATCGGCGGCGCCCGCGTCCTGGCCCTCGAGGAGCTCGTCGCCCCCGGGGCGGACCTGGAGGAGACGCTCATCAACCTGATCCGCATCCAGGAGATCACGGGCGTCTTTGCGGCAGAGTCCGTGAGCGCCGAGGACGGCACCTACTCCCTCGATGGCCTGGAGTACAAGACGTACACCGTGCGCGCCATCGCGGCGGGGTACTCGCCGAACGAGGTCGTCGAGATCCCGGCGCCGCGGGCCGAGGTGGACATCGTGCTCCCCAAGGGCGGCTCCATCGGCGGCAGCGTGGCCGACGCCTCGAACGGGAGCGCCGTCTCCGACGCCACGGTCAAGGCCTACGCCGAGGTCGAGAGCCAGGACGTCTTCCGCGTGATCATTGCGAAGGCGAGGCCTCCCGTGGACTCGGCGAGGTCCGACGCGAGCGGCCGCTTCGAATTCCAGACCCTCGGCCCGGGCCTCTACAACTTCTCCATCGAGGCGCCGGGCTACCAGCGCGGCGAGCAGCTCAAGGTGCGGGTCGCCCCCGGCGACAGGAACGCCCTCGCCTTCCGCCTCAAGCCCGGCCTCACCCTCCGGGGCGTCGTGACGGGTCCGAGCGGCGAGCCGGTCCACGGCGCCAAGGTCCGCGCGAGCGTCACGGGCGCCGGCGCCGCCCCGCGGAAGGACATGGTCAACATCAAGTTCGAGGACGACAGCGTCATCACCGACGAGCAAGGCGAGTACCTGATCGACACCCTCGAGGAGGGGACCTACATGGTCCTCTGCTACCACGCGGACTACCAGACCGCCCGGCGGAACGACGTCCATGTCCGCCAGGGCATGGACCCGCTGGACCTCAAGCTCTCCCACGGTGGGCGCCTGAAGGGCACCGTGACCGACGCGGCGAGCGGGAAACCCCTGGCCGGGGCGAAGCTCTCGGCGGCCGACGTCGCGGACTTCCACAAGGACGCGGTGACGGGCGAGGACGGGAGCTACCTCCTCGCCGGGCTCACGGCGAGCCGCGCCGTGAGCGTGAACGTGACGGCGTCGGGCTACGCCCGCCTCCGCAAAGAGGTCAAGGTCGAGGACAACCGCGAGGTCGAGGAGAGCTTCGCCCTCGAGCCCACGGGCGTCGTGGCGGGCCGCGTCGTGACCTCGGGCGGCGACCCGATCCCCAACGCCCGCGTCATGGCGAAGAAGGCCCAGGAGTCGGGCGTCGAGCAGACCCTCGCCTCGGACGTCACCGACAAGGACGGGCGTTACTCCCTCACGGGCATCGAGGCGGGCGAGAACAACGTGATCCGCGTGAAGAAATCGGAGTTCCTCGAGGGCGCGAGCGACGTCTTCTCCCTCAAGGCCTCGGAGTCCGTGGACCTCCCCCCGATCGTCCTCCAGCTCGGCGGGTCCCTCGCGGGCCGCGTCGTCGGCGCCGACGGGAACGGGATCGGCGGCGCCATGGTGACCGTGGCCTTCGAAGGCCAGACGGAGATCCAGCAGCACGGGAACCCGCAGTGCGCCACGAACGCCCGGGGCGAGTTCCTGATCCAGGGGCTGCGCTCGGGGCTCGTGGAGCTCGTCGTCAAGGCGACGCACTACCTCGAGAAGAGGGTGGCCTCGGTCGAGGTGCGCGAGGGCGAGATCCACCGGGACATCGCGATCCAGCTCGAGCAGGGCGGCGCGGTCCAGGGCACGGTCCTCGATTCGAAGGGCCAGCCGGTCGCGAACGCCGAGGTCGTCGGCCGGGACTACGCGCAGGGCGCCAAGGAGCTGCGCACCCAGAGCGGGACCGACGTCCGCTTCACCCTCGAGGGGATCGTCTCGAACGACGTGATCGAGCTCGAGGTCTCCCACGATAGCTTCGTGGGCTATTCGAACCCCAAGGTGAGGGTGGGCACGTCGGACCTCCAGGTCGTCTTGAAGGAGCTCGGGATCCTCGTCGGCAGGGTCGTCACCGCCGACGGCAAGCCCGTCGAGGCCTTCACCGTGCAGGCCCAGAGCCTGAGCACGAAGGACCCGCGGAAGCAGCCGAAGCCCCAGACCTTCAGCCCGGCGGACGGCGCCTTCGAGTACCGGGGCGTCCCGGGCGGCGTCTACAGCGTCCAGGTGCGGGCGCCGCAGTACTCGGCGACGACCCTGGCGGACACGAACGTCCCCGAGGGCGAGCGCGTGGACCTGGGGGACATCGTGCTCAACGTCGGGGGGATCGTGACGGGGACCGTCGTCGACTCGGTGTCGAAGGCCCCCGTCGAGGGGGCTCGCGTGCAGATCATGCAGGGCTCGAGCCGCTTCCTGAAGGCCGATCCGACGGCCGGGGCCGGGGCGGCGAACCCCGTCCAGACGACGGGCAAGGACGGCACCTTCTCCTTCTCGAGCATGAAGGGCGGGGCCGTCACCCTCCGGGTCACGCACCCGGACTACGTGGCGCGGAAGGTGGACGACGTGAACCCCGACGTGGCCGAGAAGTCGCAGGACCTCGTGATCGAGATGGACCAGGGCGGAGAGATCACCGGCATCGTCCTCGACGCCGACGGGAAGCCCCGGGCGGGGATCTCGGTCTACCTGATCTCGTCGGACACGAGCGCGAACCAGACAACCCAGACCGACAAGGACGGGACGTACCGGTTCCAGGGCGTCTCGTCGGGCACTTTCACGGTCAAGGCCCACAAGTTCGGCACCGCCGGGGGCGGCCCGGAGCAGGCCGAATCGACCGTGGAGATGAGCCCAGGGGCCACCCTCGACGTGCAGCTCCAGCTCGAGTAAGCGTTGCTGCTGTAAGAAGTTGCAGCTCACGCCTGAGGGTTCACGACGAGGTCCGAGAGGCCGAATTCCGGCGTGGTTCAACGCCGGGTTACACCCGGCTATGAACCACGCGTTCATTCCCACGATACTGCCCCTACCAAACTGCCCCTGCTGAGCTCTTACCTGTTACCCGAATGGAGCCTGATTTGAACCACGCCCGAATTCCACACCACCTCCCGCTTTTGCCTCAAGCCCCCGGAGGCCCCCAGCCGATAAGGGGGGCAACCCAGCGCCGTCTATCCGTCCCCAGGCGTCCCCCGTGGTGAGGAGGGAGCCTCGAGAGGGGGGCGAGGAGGCGGCCGACAAGGAAACCAGGGAGGGGACCCATGGAAATACATGGTCCAGGTGGAGTCAACGGTCCCTCGAGGATCGACCTCCACCGAGCTCAGGCGGAGAAGCCCGCCGGCCTCGAGCCGAAGCACGAGGTGCGCGACCGGGCCGAGATCTCCGAGGAGGCGCGCCTCCTCGCCAAGCTGGCCGAGGTGCCGGACGTGCGCGCCGACCGCGTAGAGGAGCTGAAGCGCCTCATCGCGGCCAACCAGCTCGAGACGCCCGAGCGCATCGCGGGGACCGTCGAGAGACTCCTCGAGGAGCTCTGAGCGATCGCGGGCGACCCTGGCAGGTCTTGGGCCTGACGACGAGAATGAGCCGATAGAGGCGCTGGCGCCATGAGCACCGCCGCCCTTCAGGGCCCGAGACCCACGATGCTGAGGTCCTTCGCCGCGTACCCTTTGACCTTCGCTCCCCGCCTCGAGGAGCGGGTCTGGGGCGGCAGGGGCCTCGAGCGATACGGGAAAGCCATTCCGCCCAGGATCCGGATCGGCGAGTCCTGGGAGGTCTCCGACGTCGAGGGCAGGCCGAGCGTCGTCCAGGCTGGGCCGTACCGGGGGCAGTCGCTGCGAGACCTCCTCGAGGGGTGGCCCGAGGAGATCCTCGGCGAGTCCGCGCCGGGCGAGGGGCGCGCCGCGGCGCGGTTCCCGCTCCTCCTGAAGCTCCTCCACGCCCGCGAGGACCTCTCCGTCCAGGTGCACCCCTCCGACGCCGACCTGCGCCGCGAGGGCAAGGCGGGCCGGGGCAAGAGCGAGGCGTGGGTGATCCTCGAGGCGGCCGAGGGCGCGCGCATCGCCTGCGGCCTCGCGCCCGGCGTCGATCGGGCGGCCTTCTTCCGCCGCATGCGGGAGGTCGGCGGCGGCAATCTCGCGCCCGGCGAGGAGGCGTCGCTCCTCCGGTGGGCGAGCGTGGCCCCGGGGGACGTCGTCCTCGTCCCGGCCGGCACGGTCCACGCCGTCGGCGGAGGCATCGTCCTCCTCGAGGTGCAGCAGACCTCGGACATCACCTACCGCATCCACGACTGGGGCCGCCCGGGCAAGGGCGGCAGGCCCCGAGAGCTCCACCTCGACGAGGCCGAGCGCGTCGCGCCGGCCGCGCCCGTCCCCTGCCCGCACGCGTCGCTCGAGGGCGCCCCCGAGGGGCGGCGGTTCTCGCCCGTCCTCGACGCCGAGCACTTCTCGGTCGAGGCGCTGGCGCTGGGCCCCGGCACGCTCGCCGGCCGCGCGCACCGGGCCACGACGGCCGAGGCGGACCGCCCGGCGTTCCACATCCTCGCGGGCCTCGAGGGCGCGGCGGCCTGCCGCGGGCCGTGCGGCGAGGAGGTCCTCCTCCGGCCGGGCCGCTTCGCGCTCCTCCCCGCGGCGCTCGGGGACTACGCGCTCTCGGCCGACGCGAGGGCGCGCGTGCTGAGGTTCCGCGGGCCGAGGCGGTAGGCGGGCCCGGCGGGGCTTTTTGCCGTGTCCCGCGGCCCGCGCCTGGCCTATAATCGGGGTTTTCCTCCCGCCAACCAACCCAGGAGAAAGCCTTCATGGCCGAGATGCGCCGACCTCAGAGGCCCGCGGCCGCCCGCAGCTCGGGCGGCGGCGCCCGCCGTCCCGTCCCGCAACGAAAGACGTCCCCGTGGTACATGTGGGTCGGGCTCGTCGGGTCGCCCATCGTCCTCATCATGATCGTGCTGAGCCTCCGCGGCGGGAACGCCGAGAAGGTCGAGGCGACGAAGCCCAAGGTCGTCGACGAGAACAGGCAGGTGATCGCCCTCGAGAAGAGAATCGGCGCCTTCCAGGCCGGCGTCCGGGACGCCGTCAAGCTCGTCCAGAGCGAGGACCCATCCGCCAAGAAGAAGGTGGACGAGCTGAAGGCGCAAATCGACGGCTGGATCGACGAGTGGGACGGCATCTTCGAGAAGCTCGAGGACCCCGAGGGCAACCTACCCCCGGAGTACAAGAAGTACCGGCAGACCCGGGCCAAGGTGAACCAGCTCCGGCTGGACCTCTTGAAGATCTCTGGATTGTGACCATGCGGAGGGGACCCTCACGAGCGATATGCGGGGCGCGTCGCCGGGCGGGCGAGGTCGACATGTTGGACCTCCTGCTCGGCGTCGGGCTCATCGCCGTGATCCCCTTCCTCGCCTACGTCCTCAACCGGATCCTCGAGCCCCGGCGGGCCGTGGACATCACGGTCCTCGGCGGCAGGCCGAAGGTGGACCCTGCGCCGGACGACGAGGAGGTCGAGGGTCGCATGAGGGTGGCCGAGGCCCTGCTCACGGTGAACGCGAGGGGCTACCTCAAGCAGGCCGAGGAGCAGCGCGACAGCCAGCTCAGGGACTGCTTCCGCCGCTGGGCCGGCAAGGCCCTCCGGACGGCGCACGCCGAGTACGAGGGCCTCGAGAAGCTGATCACGAGCGAAAAGTACCCCGAGGCCCGGAACAAGTTCGGGGAGCAGTTAGCCCGGATCGCGGGGCGGAAGAAGGAGATCGAGGCCGACCTAGAGCGGGTGAAGGCCATGGACCCCTTGAAGCGAGGGGAGGAGTGACCGCGGCGGGCGGCTCGTGGGCGGAGGGGCCGCGGGGGCGGGCGCGGCCAAGCTCGTGAAGGCGACGGATATCGATCTGGCGCGGCTCGCGCGCTCGCGGGGCTGGGTCCAGGACGACGAGCTCGAGCGGGCGCTCCTCGAGGCGGACAGGTACCAGGCCCTGGGGCTCGAGAAGTCCGTCGACGAGATCCTGATCGAGGGCGGACACCTCACCGCCGAGCAGGCGAGGAGCCTGCGCGACGCCTTGGGCTTGAGCCTGCGGTCTCCGCGGATCGGCGACTACGAGGTCGTGCGGAGGATCGGGATCGGCGGCATGGGCAGCGTCTTCGAGGCCCGGCACGTGCGCTTGAGGCAGCGGATCG
This sequence comes from Planctomycetota bacterium, assembly GCA_016209535.1. Classification (GTDB taxonomy): domain Bacteria; phylum Planctomycetota; class UBA8108; order UBA8108; family SXIK01; genus JACQVW01. The sequence goes on from JACQVW010000333.1 coordinate 10,984, forward strand.
CCCTCAAGGTACTCCTCCCGCGCCTCGCGAAGGACTCGCGGGCGACGGAGCGGTTCCTCGAGGAGGCCCGAACCCTCGCCCGGCTCAACCACCCCAACCTGGTGCACGCCGTCGACGCGGGCCGCGACGACGAGCTCTACTACCTCGCCATGGAGTACGTCGAGGGTGAGAACCTCCTCCAGCGCCTGATGCGCGACGGGCCGCTCGAGCCGAGGCGGTCCCTCGACGTGGCGCGCGACGTCTGCCGTGCCCTCTGCGCCCTCGAGGAGAAAGGCCTGGTGCACCGGGACGTGAAGCCCGCGAACATCCTGGTCGCCGCCGACGGGACGGTGCGCCTCGCCGACTTCGGCCTCCTGGGCCCGGCCGAGGAGGAAGGGGCGGGCGCCGCGCCCCTCTGCGGCACCCCGCACTACATGTCGCCCGAGCAGGTCGAGCGCCGCGGCGAGGTCGACGGCCGCAGCGATCTCTACGCCCTCGCGGCCACGTGGTACCACCTCGTGGTCGGCCGCCCCCCCTTCGTGGGGAAGAGCACGCGCGAGATCATCCTCGGCCACCTGCACTCGCCCGTGCCCCCGCCCTCGAGCCTCCGGAAGGAGGTGCCCGAGCCGATCGAGCGCGTCATCCTGCGCTGGCTCGCGAAGGAGCGCTCGGAGCGCCCCGGCACCTGCCGCGAGGCGCTCGCCGAGCTCGATGGGCTCGCCCGCGAGCTCGATCGGCGCGCCCTGAGCTGGCCCCTCGTGCGGCGCGTCCTCGCCATCGCCACGGCCCTGGCCCTGGCCGCGCACCTGGCATGGCTCCTGGCGCCGCGGGGCCGGGAGCCGGACGGGCCCGTGCGGGGCGAGGCTCCCGTCGCCAAGGCGCCGGACCTCGCCCCGGCGCCGGCGCCCGCTGCGCAGCCTCCCCCATCC
>JACQVW010000324.1 GCA_016209535.1 Planctomycetota bacterium
CGCCCGCCCCCTCCTCCCCCGGACCCTCGCCTACGCCCCCAACCCGCGGCGGATCCGCTCGAGGACGTTCTCCGTGATGCGCCGGGCGCGCCCGTCGGGGCCGCGGGGCTCGGTGTACACCTTGGGCCGCACGTAACCCGGAGGCTCCGAGAGGCCATCCGCCCACCAGCAGCTCGAGGCGTTGAAGACGAAGTTGCCCCTGGGGCCGGGGTACACGGTCGCCGCGTACGTGCCCTTGCCGCGCGGGCTGGTGGTCTCGCCCGTCGCGACGACGACGAGGCCCGGGATCCTCGCCGGGTCCCCGTGCCACTCCCAGCCCACGAGCCCCGGGATCCCGTCCCCCTTCTTCATGCCCGTGCCGTCGAAGATCCAGTGGCCCGGGAGCGCGCAGGTCCAGTCGGCGCCTCCCGTGACGGGGAAGACGCTCCTCGCGCCGAGGAGGCTGCTCGCGTTCGGCGCCGTCCAGGGGAACCGCTGCATCTCGGGGAAGTCCTTCACCTCCTCCGGGTGCTTGGGCCCGAAGCGGTCGAGGCGCGAGAAGACCCGGTCCGGAACGCCGCGCGCCGAGGGTTTGAGGCCGATCAAGCCGCAGCACGTGTTCCCAGAGAGGAAGGCGACGCTCACGCCGTCCGCGATCGCCCCTTGCAGGTTCCGGAACATGTCGCCCGAGTAGTACTCGTCGTGGCCGACCGAGAGGAAACCCTTCGCCCGGCGCAGCCCCGCCGGATCGGCATGCGTGTCCAGGTTCGAGATGTACGTCACGTCGTAGCCCCTCGACTCCATCCAGAACGCGAGCGGGAACTCCCACAGGAACCACTCCCCCGAGCCCGTCGAGAGGGGCGCGTCAAGGATCTGGCAGTACTTGCCGTAGGGGCGGTCGAAGCTGACGTCGACCTCGGGCCCCCAGTACCACTCCTTCTTCCCGTCGTCGTAGAGGGCGAACTGGCTCGGCCACCGGTTGTAGGCCTGCCAGGTGGTGTCGGAGCACTGGAAGATGAAGTCCGCGGCCCGGTCATCACGCAGGATGAAGATCGCGTAGCTCTGGAGGCCCTCCAGCTCCGCGGTGAGCTTTCCCAGGTGCACGCCGCTCGTCCAGTCGGCCGGGACCTTGATCTCGGCGCAGGGCTCCCACGCGCACTCGCGCAGGCGCCGCCCGCCGACGGGCGGGTCCACCTGGGCCTTCCCCTGGAAGGGGCCCAGCGACAGCACGTGCCTCCCGCCGGCCCCGCCGTAGTGACCCATGCGGTAGATGTCGATCGTGAACCTCGAGGCGGGACGCGTGCTCACGTGGAAGGAGACCGGCTCGCCGGCCCGCACGCTCGTCCTCGACGCGTAGCCCTCGATCCAGGGGCAGCGGTACCTCGTGGCGGGATCGATGCGCGTCCTCGAGAGCATCCAGTCCCTCGTCCCGGGCCGCTCGTTCTCCCTGCGGATCCGATCCGCCTGCAGGCCGGCGCCGGCGCCCTCGGGCCGAGCGGCAGCTCCCGGCGCCCGCTGCGGCTCGAGCCCCGGCAGCGCGGCGGCCACACCGGCACAGGCGATGCTCTTGAGGACGGCCCTGCGCCGCAACACGTGCCTACTCCGCCGTGCGCGACAGGCCCTGGCGGCCCTGCGTCATCTGGACGCGGTTCTTGCCCAGGCGCTTCGCATCGAGGCACATCTGGTCCGCGAGGGCCACGAGCTCCTCGGCCTCGTCGCAGTCCGTCGGATACGTGGCGCCTCCGATGCTCAGCGTGAGGACGCGAGAGGCCTCGCGCCCCTCGGCTCCCGCGTCCTCCCCCGAGCTCTCGACAAGGCTCGGCCCTGGCCTCACCTTCTCTTCTCTCCCCGGGACGAGCCCGGACCGGGAGGGCGCCCTGCGGATCCTCTCCGCGAGAGCGTAGGCCTCGGCGCCGCTCGCCTCGGGCAGGAGGAGCGCGAACTCGTCGCCTCCGAAGCGGCACACGGAGTCCGTCTGCCGGGTGTTCTCGCGGAGCAGCCGGCCGAGCCTCCGGAGGACTGCGTCCCCCTCGAGGTGGCCCCACGCGTCGTTGACGAGCTTGAAGTCGTCGATGTCCACGATGAGGAGCGAGAGGGGGTTCCCGTAGCGCCGCGCCCGGCGGACCTCGTGGACGAGGGTCTCGTTGAAGTACCTGCGGTTGTACACCGCAGTCACCTCGTCCACGTTCACGTAGCTCAAGATGCTCTCGAACTCCGGCTTGGCGATGAGGCGCACGTTCCTGAGCACGCTCATGCGCGCCGAGAGGTGGTCGAGGGCCGCCACCCGGAACGAGACCCTGCGCCCGAGGGCCTCCGACATCCGGTGCTTGTGCTTCATGATGGCCCGCCACATCGACTCCGCCTGCTCGGGGCTGAACCGCCTGTACGTGAGGTAGTACAGGAGCTCGCTGTAGAGGCTCTCCCCGTTCCGATGGAGCTGCACCACGATCTTCTGGAGCGCCTCCGGCGACTCCAGGTGGCGGTCCTGTCCGAGGACCTCGACGAGGTCGATCCCCTGGTCCTCGAGGTCCTGGAGCTCCTTGAAGTAGCTCATGCCCGACCATTCTATCGGTCGGCGGAGAGCGGTGAAAGGCCCCGAGCACACCCAGAAAAACAGGCCGGAGGATGTCGTCTCCGGCCTGCTCACCCAACCCTACCCAGCTCCCGCCCCACCTCCCAGTCCTCCCAGTCCTCCCAGAAGCCTCGAAGGCGTCCCCGGCCTCCTCAGAGCGCCTGGATCGCCGTCAGCATCTGCTCCACGGGATACGGCTTCTCGAAGCACGTCACGGTCGCGCGGGACGGCGCGAAGTCCCGGAACCTCTTCGCCTCCTCGCCGAGGATCAGGATCGGGATGTCGATCCCACGCTCTTCCAGGAACTCGAAGAACTCCTCCATGTCGCCATCGATCGCCTCGGTGTGCATCACGAGCAGGTTCATCCGGCGCTGCGCGAGCACCATCTTCCCGAGCTCGCGCGAGAGCGCGATCTCGAGCTCGAAGTGGCGGTTGTCGAGGAGGTTCCGTATCTCGTAGGTGTTCTCCTTCGTCTGCCCCAAGATCAGGATGCGGCCTCGATCCATAGCACCTCATGGGGTTCGGCCCGAACGCGGAGGCGGTCCCGGCCCGGGGCTGCGTTGCCTGCTTGTCCAGTGGGTGTCGCAGGATGTATCGACTGCACGCCGCGGTTTCTTCACGCTCTGGGCACAAGGAGCGCGAGGTCCGGAAAGCGCGCCGGCCGCGGGGCCGCCGCGGCCCTCGCCCCCGGTTCAGAGCCGGCCGGCGAGCATGCGGAGGAAGTAGGCCACCGTGGCCCGGAGGTCCTCGCGGTTCACGATCCTGTCGATGAACCCGTGCTCGAGCAGGAACTCCGAGGTCTGGAAACCGTCGGGGATGTCGGACTTGATGGTCTCGCGGATGACGTTCGGCCCCGCGAAGCCGATGAGGGCCTTGGGCTCGGCCAGGATCACGTCCCCCAGGGCCGCGAAGCTGGCCATGGCGCCTCCCATGGTGGGGTTCGTGAGGATCGAGATGAAGAGGCCGCCGTGCCGGTCGAGATCCGCGAGCGCGGCGCTCGTCTTCGCCATCTGCATGAGGGAGAGGATCCCCTCATCCATGCGAGCTCCGCCGCCGGAGCCGCTCACGAAGACGAAGGGCAGGCTCCGGTCCCGGGCGAGCTCCGTGGCACGGCAGATCTTCTCGCCCACCACGGACCCCATGCTGCCGCGCAGGAACCTCGAATCGCTCACGCCGAAGATCACCGGGACGTCCTCGATCCTCCCCGTGCCGGCCACGCAAGCGTCCGCGAGACCCGTCCGCCCCTGGGCATCCGCGAGCCGGTCCGTGTACGCCCTGACGGCCCGGAAGCCCAGAGGATCCATGGGCGAGAGGCCCGTGAAGTGCTCTTCGAAGCTCCCGGGGTCGAGGAGCATCTCGATCCGCTGCCAGCTCGTGATCTCGAAGTGGAAGTTGCACTCGGGACAGACGTGGAGCTTCGCCTCGACCTTGGGCCGGTAGACGACACGCGAGCAACCCTCGCACTGCATCCAGAGATTCGTGGGCATATCGCGGCGCCGGCGCGCCGGGTCCCCCAACGCGTCCTTCGGGGGCTCGCCACCCCCTGCTTCCTTGGCCTTCTCGTCCTGCATACCGTCGCTCCCGCGGGTCCCTCCTCACTCCGTCTCGGCTCCATCCGCGACGCTCCTCCGGAGCTCGCGCAGGGCAGCTCGCGGGTCCGGGGCGCGGAAGATCGCGTTCCCGGCGACGAAGACGTTGGCGCCCGCCTCGCGACACAGGCGCGCCGTCCTCGCGTCGATCCCGCCATCCACCTCGATGTCCAGGGGCCCGGCCGCGGGCCTCCTCGAAGGCCCGAGGCCGCGCTCGCGTTCGCGGATCGCCCTCACCTTCCCCAGGTTGTCGCCGAGGAAAGGCTGCCCCCCGAAGCCGGGGTTCACGGTCATCACGAGGAGCAGGTCGAAGTGCGGCAGGAGGTCGAGCGCCGCTCCGGCGGGCGTCGCGGGGTTCAAGGCCAGCCCCGCGCCGATCCCGCGCTCCCTGAGCCGGCGCGCGAGGCCGGCGGGATCGCCGCAGGCCTCGATGTGGAACGTGATGTGGTGAGCGCCGGCCGCGACGAAGGGCTCCAGGTACCGCTCGGGGTCCGTGATCATGAGGTGGACGTCGAGCGGGAGGCGCGTCGCTCGCCGGAGCGCCTCCACGACCACGGGCCCCATGGAGATGTTGGGCACGAAGTGTCCGTCCATGACGTCCACGTGGATCTGGTCCGCCCCCGCCTCCTCCATGGCACGGACCTCCTCCCCGAGGCGCTCGAACGCCGCCGAGAGGATCGAGGGAGCGACCTTCAGCCGCATACGCTCGAGAGTGTAGGCTCGGGCCAGATCGCGCGCAAAAACAAAAACGCGGGACGGCTCCGGAGAGCCGCCCCGCGTTCGAGCCAGACCCGCGCCTGGCTCGGGCGATCCCGAGGATCGCCTGCGCCCCCGCACCACCCCATCCGCTGGTATCAGTCGAGCGGCGCGCTCGCCGAGGTGGCGGTGCCGGACGCCGAGAAGCGGATCACGCCCGTCTGGTTCGCGAAGAACCCGCGGTCGCCCGTCGTGCCGGCCGTCGAGGCCGTGGCCGCGCAGGTCCACGTGTTCGTCCCGCCCGAGTACGCGAACCCGTACCCCGACTTCGTGCCCGACCCGAGCACGCTGTCGATGTACCCCGTCGTGCTCAGGTTGCCGAGGCTCGTCGAGTAGGACTGGAACCTCGTCCGGTACTGCTCGTTGACCGTGCAAAGCGTCCTTAACG
>JACQVW010000325.1 GCA_016209535.1 Planctomycetota bacterium
AACTATTTCAGTGGCGTCTCGGTCCTCCTGGGTCGTGCGGGCGGCGGCTTCGAGGCAGATGTGCCCTACGCTCCCGGCCGCCTGCCGCATTCCGTCGCCCTGGGGGACGTCGACGGCGGGCGGCTCGACATCGTGACGGCGAACGGTGGCAACGGCGACGTCTCGGTCCTTCTGGGTCGTGCGGGCGGCGGCTTCGAGGCAGAGGTGCGCTACGCTGCGGGCGCGTATCCGCGGTCCGTCGCCCTCGGGGACCTCGACGGCGACGGGCGGCTCGACATCGTGACGGCGAACTTGGTCGGCGACGACGTCTCGGTCCTTCCCAACGTCGGCGGCGCCGCCGGTCCTTCCATCCGCTTGGTTGTCGAGAGGCCACTTTATACTACCGGCGAGCGCAAGGTGACCCGGGTCGATCTCCTCGGGCAAGGCGAGCCCGCGGACCTCTACCTCCTCGTCGATTGGCCTGACGGGCGCCAGCGCCACGCCTTCTACCTCGACGGCACCTGGGCGCCGCCGGGGAAGCTCCTCGCCTTCAGCGAGGAGAAGGTCCCCGTCCTGCGGGGCGCGAGGCTCGAGGGCCAGACTGGCCTCGTCCTCAACGACTACACCTTCACGGGCGGGGAGGAGGAGGGCACCTACACCTGGACCCTCAGCGCCGAGGATTCCGCTTCTGGCCAGGTCCTCGCCGCGAGCAGCGTCCAGTACCAGTTCCGCCTTGGAGGGGGACAGGAGCTCGCCGTCGACATCGTGAGGCCTCCGGCACAGACGCTCCTCCGGCGCGGCGGCGACCTCCTCGTCGAGGTGCGGGTGTCGGCGGCGCCGGGCTCGACGATCAGGACGGTCTCCGCCAGCCTTTCGCGCCCCGGCGAGATCGGCTCCCTCGCCCTCGGCGCGCTGCGGGATGACGGCGGGCTCGGCGACCGGCAGCCAGGAGATGGGCTCTTCACCCTCTCGGCCACCGTGCCCCCCTGGCCAGAAACTAGCGCCGTCCTCAGGGTCAAGGCGGAAGCCGTCCTCGCCGGCGGGATCCCCGCACTCGGGGCCGGCTCCGTTGCGCTGGGGCTCACAGGGACCGGGACCCAGGCGCCGCAGCGGGCGCACGTCGAGGTCAGCCTCGACACCTGGCCCACTCCGGGGGAGGAGATCATCCTGATCCGCAGGCTCGAGGTTCGCGCCCGCGCATCGTTCCCCGACGGGACGCCAGCTCCGCTAGCCAAGGCGAGCGCCGAGGTCCGGCGCCCTGACGGCCAGGGAACGCGGACCCTCCAGCTCCGAGAGAGAGAGGGGGATTCCCTCACGGCGAACTTCGAGCCCTCGGAGGCTGGTGCGCACCGCGTCACCGTCCACGCGGTGCCGTCCGAGGAAAGCGGTCTGGAACCAGCCTACGCATGGCTCGAGGTCTTTGTCTGGAGGGGCGAGCTGCACCTTGTCTCCCTGGGCCCCGAGGGGACCTTCGGAGTCCTCCAGGACGTCACGCTTCGAGCTGACATGGGTTACGTGGGCAGTTTCCCCGAGACCGGGAGCATCTGGGCCGAGGTTACGGGGCCCGAAGGCCCGAGGACGAAGCTGCCCCTCGAGTACGACCTCGACGCGGACAGCTTCGCGGCGTTGTTCAGGCCGCCTGTTGCAGGGGTGTACCAGGTCGTCTACCGAGCAGAGTCCGATGGCTTCATCCCGGCCGAGAGCCGGGCAAGCTTCGAGGCGAGCGGCGCTGTCAGCGAGCTTCTGGGCCACGTGGAGGCCTTCCGGGACGGGGTCCGGACACAGCTTCAGAAGATAACGAGCGATGGCCGGTTGGCCGCTCGTGAGGGTGACGAGCTCATCGCGGATGCGGAGGTTGCTCAGGTCAACGTCATCGTGAACTTGCTGTCGTCCTGGGCGAGCGCCATCGGCGAGGTGCTTCCCGTGCTTTCACGGGAAAGTCTTCGCTTCGCGACAAACTGGCACTTCCCGGCCTCGGCCAGTGAGCTCGGAAGGTCCATCTGGAAGGGAATCCCGAGCTCGAAAGAGGTCCTCTATGACCTCTCGGTCTTCGGGGCCACCTACGTCTACGGGGAGTTGACGGTGAACTCCGCCGAGAAGGTGCTCCAGAGCGTCAACGAGAGGGGCCTCGAGGGCACCTACGAGCGGCTCGTCTTCCCGGGGATCTCGCGTCTGGAAGGTCTCCTCGAGGCCGCCTTCGAGGAGAAGCTCGCCGCGCTTCCGGTCGTGTCCTCCGAGACGCTCACTCAGTACCGGCTGCTCCTCTCCCGCCGCGCGGCGGCCAACAGCGTGCTGACCCTTCCCATGATCTTCAAGAGCAATGCTCTGGAGGAGAGCATTGCGAGCTTCAGGAATCGATCCGTGTTGCGCTCCTTGATCTCGACGATCGCCAGCGGCTTCAGTCTCGGCCTTGGCCTCTTCCTGGGTCCACTGCCGGCGGTGGCAGTAGGCGCCGTCGCCTCGCTGGTTGATATCGCGCTCGATTACAGGGAACTGAGCGAAGCATATCAACTCTACGGGGATGCGCTGGCGGTGGCGCACGGCGCCTACGGCCACGCGCAGAGGATCTACGGAAACGCGCACGACGCCTTGCTCCAGCTTGACGGCAGGAGGCCCGGGGTCCGATCGGCGAGGATCGAAAGTGTCGACGCGAGGGACGTCGGCTATTACTTTTGTCCTTGGTACCGTCGCACCCTCTTCGGCTGTGTGGCCTCTGTGCCGCACATCCGGAGCTCGCGCCTGGAAGTGGGCGTTCGAAACACCGGCGACGGCGTCGCGAGCCTCCTTGCGGTTCTCCGGTACGGTGGCGAGCGGCAGCACATCAACGTGCAGAACGAGCAGGAAGGAAGGCCCATAGCTGCGATCCAGCTCCTGCCCGGCGAGGCGGGCACCTTGATCCTCGGGTTCGAGCCGGATCCCAGGAGAGGCGACGCGTGGAACGCGAGGCCAGCGGAGGGGACGGTGCTGGACCTCCACATCCTGGGAGTCTTCGACGATGGCATCGAGGAGCTGGAGTCGAGAAGCGTGCCTTTCCGGCCCATCTTTGAGGGAATTGGCGGAGGGGGCGCTTCGACGGAGTCGGAAGGGGGGGGAGCTGGCGGCGGGGAAGTTGAAACTGGCGGGACTCCGTATGCGTATCCGGTGCGGCTGGATGCCATGCCGTCCCCTGATGACACCGGATGGCACCTCGCCATCGAGGCGAGGAACTTCGACCAGCTTCCGCGGCCTGTCACGTTAAGGCTCCCCGTCCCGCGAGATCTCCAGGTATTCGATGCTCCAGGATCGATTCTCGAGGCCGGCTTACTGCGCTGGGAGGCATGCTTGCCCGCTGGCGGCGAGGTGAGCTTTGAGTGTCGGGTGCTGCCGATCGTACCCATCGGGGAGAGCCTGCCCTGCCAAGGCCCCGTGCTGTCGTTCCTCGAGCCGGATGGGTCGTTGACGGATTTCCAGGCGGATCCGTACGTCCTGAGGTCGCGTTTTCCGGTGAGGGCGGTGCCGGGGGCCTTCGAGCTCCAGTGCGACGTGCCTGTCGCCCGAGTGCCGGTCGAGTGGCGGAATCTCAGCACAGGTGCGGTCATCGACGTGGAGGCGACCGTCAGCGTCGAGGACCTCGGTGGAGAGGTCCTGCTGGAGGTTCAGAGAGCGCTCCGGCTTGCGCCGGGGGTGAGGCAGGAGGAGGCTTACGATCTGCGGCACGATCTCCGTCCCGGTGCCTACTTCCTCCAGATCGGCTACCGCCTGCAGGGTGGAGAGGAGCAGAGCCTCAGGAGGCTCTTCACGGTGGCCACGAACGTGCCGGGACCGGCATCGTCGCCCTCTCCCCCCGACGGCTCACCCGGGATCTCGCGGATCTCCCGCCTCGCCTGGGAAGCTGGACCTTGCAGCCAGGAAGAGGATCTCTATCTCTGGAAGGAGAATGAGTCCCGTCCGGTATCTCCCACCGTCTCTGCGCTGAGGCGCCCCGAGCACATGATGGATACGCTCCTCGACGAGGCCGCCGCGTACCTCTGGCAAGTCGTCTCTCGCAGCGCCGCCGGTGAGACCGCCGGCCCCGTCTGGCGCTTCCACACGCGGGGGCTCGAGTCGCGGTTCCAGCGGGGAGACGCAACCCTCGACGGGGTGACGGACATCTCGGACCCGGTGCGGATCCTCTCGTACCTCTTCCTCGGAAGCGCGGAGGTCCTCTGCGAGGACGCGGCGGATGCAAACGACGACGGGATCGTCGACATCTCCGACCCGATCGGCATCCTCGGCTTCCTGTTCCTTGGCTCCGCTCCTCCCGCACCGCCCTTCGGCGCCTGCGGGAGGGACGGCAGCGCCGACGACCTGACCTGCGAGCTCTATCCTCCCTGCGGGGCCTGAGGGCGCGCCGAGGGCCGCCGGCGTCCTTCTATGCGCCGTCCTTGTCCTTCTTCTTCTTCCTGGCCGCGGGCGCCCTTCGCGCCGGAGCCTACTCCGACGTACCCGCCGACTCTTCGAACCCGATCACGTAGAGCGTGGCGATTGGTCTCGGCTTGCCTTTCGGGACCTCAGGGTCTTCAACCCGTCCGCTGACGCCGTCGAGCTTGCCGCCAGCCTTGATTGCGGCTTGCAGCTTCTGGAAGGGGCTGGGCTCCTTCTTGTCCTTCCAGTCGGGGTGCTCGGCGAGGACGAAGAGCTGCCCGGTAGCACTGGCCTTGAAGAGCAGCTTGTCGCCCGCAGGGGTCAACTCGCCGCGCACGGTCACCTCGACCCACTGGGGTTTGCGCTGACCCTCGATGACCTTCGCAACCCCCCGGTAGTCAAGGGACTTGCCGCGCTTGGCGGTGATCTCGAAGCCTCCCCCCTTGCTGTCGACGATGACTTGATCGACGTCGGACCGACGCCGGAGGGCTCCCGTCGAGCCTCAGCACAGCGGTCAGGTGAACTCACCGCCGAGGAACACCTTGGCCTGGATCACGCCGAGGGGAACGGACTTCTGGTTGGGCTGCAATGGCGGCGTCTTCGCTTGGGCTGCCAGCGCCGAGCCAAGGCTAAGGACCAGGAGAGGAGCAAGATGGTGGAAGAGCATGGGGCCACCTCGTTGTCCTGCCGTACGACCTCGCTGGAGGAGGGCGTGGTTTCAAGCCGCGTCATCGCGGTCTTTGAACCACGCCGGGAGGAGAGTGCCGGGCGGGCGGACGCGGGAGGCCCGCTGCCCGGGTCCCCTCACTCGTCCCCTCACTCGCAGAAGCCGCAGCACTTGCCGGTCGCTTCGCAAGAGCCTTTTCTACCGCCACCGGCTGGCACACGAGAGGGTGGAGCTTGGCGACGAGCTGAGCGGCAACCTCGCGTAATGGTTCCGCCTCTACCCCGCGGAGTTCGCGGCGGAGGAGCAGCGGCTGGAGGTCCGCGGCGTGGTCGAGCTGCTCGCGACCTACCGCTTCGAGGACCACGGACGCGCGGTGACGAAGGAAGGCGACGGCGTGCTCGTATGGCTGGCCCCGGGGGTGCAGATCTACCCGTCCAGGCGGGTGCTACACGCCCGGCTGGTGGCTCTCACCGGCGCGCACCCTGCCCGCCGCCGCCGATCCGGTAGAAGTGCCTCTCCGTGCGGATGTAGAGCGAGGCGCCCGCGATCGCGGGGGAGGCGAGGACCGGCTCCCCGAGAGGGCAGGTCGCGAGGACGCGCACCGGCGCGTCCGGCCGCGCGTCGATGACCGCCGCCACGCCCGCCTCGTTCACGCAGTAGACCTTGCCGTCGCCCGCGACCGGCGAGGCCGCGAAGGGGCCCTCGAGGCGCTCCTGCCACAGGACCTCGCCGTCCTCGGCGCGCGCGCAGGTGAGGACCCCGGCGGAGTTGACGCCGTAGGCGCGGCCCCCGTAGCAGGTGAGCGACGCGGTCGAGGTCCGGAGCTTGTTGGACCTCCAGACGACCTCGGGCTCGCCGCCGGGCCGCGGCGGGCGGAGCGCGATCGTCTCGCCCCCGGGGGCGAGGACGAGGGCCCCGCCCTCGCCCTCGCCGGCCACCGCCGAGGCGATCGAGTCGAGCTTCGCGGCGTGCCTCCAGAGGAGCGCTCCCGTCGAAGGCTCGTGGGCCGCGAGCCCTCGGGGCGACTGGAGGACGAGCGCGGCCGTCGCGCCCGCCTCGAGGAGGACGGGCGTCGCCCAGTTGATGCCCTTCTCGCGCGGGAGCTTCCAGCGGTTCTCGCCCGTCCCCGCGTCGAGGGCAAGCACGAACGCATCGCTGTCCGTCTCGAGGGACACGATCAGGAGGCCCCGCCAGAGGACGGGCGAGGCCGCCATGCCGACCTGGTTGCTCACGTCGGGGTAATCGAGGGAGAGCGCTCGGCACCAGAGGAGCGTCCCGTCGCGCGTGAACGCGGCGGCGTCGCAGCTCGCGAAGAGGGCGCAGGCGCGCTCCGGATCGGCGGCGGGCGTCGGCGCGGCCATGGAGGTCTTCGGGTGGCACTGCGTGCTGCCGGTGGCCCAGAGCTGGCGCTCCCAGAGCACCTCGCCGCCCGCCGCATCGATGCAGACCAGGTGGAGCCGCTCCTCGCCGGGTCCGCTCGCGCAGGTTACGAAGGCACGGCCCCGGACGACCACGGGGCTCGAGACGCCGCGGCCCGGGAGCGGCGCCTTCCAGCGCACGCCCTCCTCGGCGCTCCAGCGCTCGGGGAGGCCCGCCTCGTCGGAGACTCCGCCGCGGCCGCCACGCCAGGAGGGCCAGTCGCCCGCGAGCACGCCTGCGCCGCCGGCGATCCAGAGGGCCAGGAGCGCAGCCGCGACGAGCAGAGCGCGGCGCATCAGAGGATCCCTCCCCCCGTGGGGTCGCAGACGCGGAGCTGGAAGGTCCAGCTCTCGGTCCAGTCCTCGGTCTGCTCGTTCTGGCAGACCTTGAGCAGGATGAGGTTCTTGCCCGGCCGGAGCACGGCCGGGACCACGTACTGGTCCATGCTCATGCCGTGGTGGTACTCGTCGCGCTGGAAGAGGAGGCGACCGTTAAGCCAGATCTTGATGGCATTCGGAGTCCCCGAGCGGATGTGGACCTCGCGCTCGGCGGGCGACTCGACCTCGCAAGCCGCGTAGGCCAGGACCCCCTTCGCCTTCCCGAGGAGCGCGTTCAGGTCCACGACGCCCGACGGATCCTCGGTCTGGTGCTCGACCCAGCGGACGGGGCCGATCTTCCCGGCATGCTCGGAGGCGAAGTCGACGGCCTCCTCGGGCGAGTACGAGGCCGCGAAGCCCGCCTGCCCCGCGTTGTCGAAGGGACCGACGACGCGCCAGCGCCGGACGAAGCCGTAGTGACGCCGCAGGTCGGGCTTCTCGCCGAGGGACTCGAGCTTCTTCGCGAGGCGGTCCACCTGCCCCGGATCGCGGGCCGCGGCCAGCACGCGGCGGAAGGCCGCGAGGCCGGCCTCCTTGCCTGCCGCCTCGAGGGCCTTCTCGGCGAGGGCCATCTCCCGCTCCACCGCATCGCGGCGCAGCTCGACGGACGGGTCGTCGAGCATGCCGGGGACCAGCCGCTCCGGGGCCGACGGATCGGCCTTCGCGAGGAGCTCGTACGCGAGCCGCCGCGCCCGCGGGGCGTGCCTCCGCTCGAGGACGAAGGCCTCGAGGGCCGCGCCCGGGAGCGGCCGCCCGCCACGCAGGGCTCGCTCCGCCACGGAGTCCGCGGCTCCCCGGAGCCAGTTGAGCGCGACGGGGCCCGCGCCGTCCATGGCCGCGAGCAGCTCGGGAAGGGCCTCGGGCTCGAGCGCCGACAGCTCGCGGACGGCCGCCTGGGCCTCCGGGTGCCCGCGCCCCTCGGGCCCCACGGCCCGCACCGCGGCCCCGAGCCGCGCCACGCGGCCCGGACCGCCGGCAGGGCAAGCGCAGGCGGAGAGCGAGCTGCAGCCCAGCGCGCACAAGATCACCGTCGCTCTGTACCGTACCATCGACGCCTCTCGTGATTCGTGAGACAGGAGCGGCGATTGTACGGGCATCAACGCGTGCGGTACAGCTCCTCGAGCGCGTGCAGGCGCACGCCAGCGGGCAGATTGACCCCGCGGAGCTTGTGCTGCGTGAAGAGGCGCCCCTGGACGGTGAGGTCGCCCGGGTTGGGCACACGGGCGACCCTCTCCTCGAGCTCACGGAGGACGGCCACGAGAGACCTCACGCGCCCCCACTTGCACTCGCCGACGTCGATCCAGCCGTCCTTCCTGCGGCCGACGACGTCGATCTGGACATCCCGGTCCCAGTGCTCGCCCACCTCGTAGACGCCACTGACTCCTTCCCTCTCGTAGAGGTAGGGCAGTGCCTCGCGGCACAGCCTTTCGAAGCACCCGCCGAAGTAGCTCTCGAGCTCCGGCTGGATGACATCCTGGAACGAGCGCCTGGGACCGGCCTGGGCGATGAAGCTCGTGTTGGGATAGATGAATCGGAACCAGAACCGGAGCAGGGGGTCCGCGATGACGAGCTGCACCGACCGGGCTGGCGGCCTCGCCCCCGCGAGCGGGAATCGGCGCGCAACGTATCCCAGGTCGACGAGCTGGTCGAGGTAGTAGCCGAGGTTTCGTTCCGAGACTCCGGCCGCCTCGGCAATGTCCGCCGCGCGGCGCCGCCCACCGGCCATGGCCATGAGGATGCCGCAATACTTCTCGAGCTCCCGAAGCTCCTCCCGCAGGAGGAAGTCCGGTTCACGATAGAGCGCCGCGAACTCGCTCAAGAAGTTGTTCTCGATGTTTGTCCGTATGGAGTCCGCAGGGGAGAAGAATCGCAGGTAGAGCGGTATCCCGCCGCAGAGGAAATAGGCCTTCGCCTTGTCGATGACGGACCAGCGCGGATGAAACTCGGCGGCTTCGAGGTAGTTGAACGGCTTCACCAGGATCTGGGCTGTCCTCCTGCCGAAAAGAGGACTCCCCTGACCCAGAACCTCTCGCTCCATAAAGCCCAAGTAGGAGCCGCACAGGATGAGGTGGATCTCTCCCTGCTTCCTCCAGTGGAGGTCCCAGAGCTCCTGGAGAACCGAGGGCAACTCCGGGCTCGCCTGCGCCGTCCATTGGAACTCATCGAGGACGAGGACGAACTTCCGCCCGCGGGTACGGTGCTCCATGGCCGCCGCGAGCGCAGCCTTCCAGTCGTTTGGCGCCAACGATGCGAGGAGCGGCTGCCCGAGCGCCCTGGCCGCCGTCGCCAAGAACTCCTTCAACTGGAGCTGGGCAGGCCCCCTCTTCCCGAGGAAGTAGAGCGATGGCTTCCCTTCGAGGAACCGCAGGATCAGCTCGCTCTTTCCCACCCGCCTGCGCCCGTAGACGGGGATGAACTGGCTTCCCGGAGCGGCGTAGGCCACCTCCAAGGCCTTGAGCTCCTGGGATCTGCCGATGAACTCCTGCATTTGGGCTAAACGCGGCCTGGATGCACACAACCATCCCGGCGAATGCCAAGAGAGGTTACTACGCCCAAGATAGATCGTCAAGTCACGACTCATCAAGTCGTGACTCGGCAAGCCGTGACTGGCAAGTCAGGGCGCCCTCACGCCAGCATCTTCCCCACCACCTCGCCCGCCACGTCCGTCAAGCGGAAGTCTCGGCCCTGGAAGCGGAAGGTGAGGCGCTTGTGGTCGAGGCCCAGCAGGCGGAGGACCGTCGCCTGCAGGTCGTGCACGTGGACGCGGTCCGCGACGGCGTAGAAGCCCAGCTCGTCGGTCGTGCCCACCGTCTGGCCCCCACGGACACCGCCGCCCGCGAGCCAGATCGTGAAGCCGTCGATGTGGTGGTCGCGGCCGATCAGGTCCCGCGGCTCGCCCATGGGCGTCCTCCCGAACTCGCCGCCCCAGATCACGAGCGTCTGGTCGAGGAGCCCGCGGCGCTTCAGGTCCCGGACCAGGGCCGCCGCCGGCCGGTCCACCTGGCGGCAGATGTCATCGAGGGGCTTCCCGAGGTTCGTGTCGAGGTTCCCGTGGTGGTCCCAATCGGTGTGGTAGAGCTGCACGAACCGCACGCCCCGCTCGACGAGCCTGCGCGCCAGGAGGCAGTTGTTCGCGAAGGACACCGCCCCGGGCTCGGCGCCGTACTCCTCGAGCGTCCTCGGGCTCTCGCGTGCGATGTCCATGAGCTCGGGCGCGCTCGTCTGCATGCGGTAGGCCATCTCATAGGCCGCGGTCCGGGCCGCGATCTCCGGGTCGCCGACGGCATCGAGGCGCTCGGCGTTCAGGTCGCGGACGGCCCCGAGGAACGCGCGCTGCCGCTGGCGGCTCAGGCCTCCCGGCGTCGAGAGGTTGAGGATGGGCTCGGGGCCGGCGAGGAACGGCACGCCCTGGTGGGCGGACGGCAGGAACCCGCTGCCCCAGAGGGGCGAGCCGCCGCGCGGGCCGCGGGGGCCCGACTGGAGCACCACGAAGCCCGGCAGGTCCTCAGACTCGCTCCCGATCCCGTAGGTGACCCAGGAGCCCATGCTCGGCAGGCCGAAGCGGCTCGAGCCCGTGTTCGCGAAGAGCTTCGCCGGGCCATGGTTGAAGACGTCCGTGACCATGCTGCGCACGATGCAGATGTCGTCGGCCACGGACGCGACGTGCGGGAGGAGCTCGCTCACGACGGCGCCCGACCGGCCGTGCCGCGCGAAGGCGCGCCGCGAGGCCAGGAGCTTCGCGTCCTTCCCGATGAAGGCGAAGCGCTTCTTCTCGACGTAGGAGCCGGGCACGGTCTGGCCGTTCAGGTCGCGCAGCTTCGGCTTCTCGTCGAAGAGCTCGAGCTGACTCGGGCCGCCGGCCATGAAGAGGTAGATCACGTTCCGGGCGCGCGCCGGGAAGTGGCCGGGCCGCGGCGCGAAGGGCGAGCGCGGGGCCGCGGGGGCGCCGCGCCCGAAGAGGCCCTCCGAGAGGAGCGACGCGAGGGCGATGGAGCCGAGGCCCAGGCGGCACTGGCGAAAGAAGTGGCGCCTGGTGATGTCAAGGAGACGCCTCTCGAGGAGGGCGGGATCGGCTGGCGGTCTCATGGGGTCACTCCCTCGTGATGAGCTCGTCCAGGTTCAACATCGTCCGCGCCACGGCCGTCCAGACGCCCTCGGGGGTCGAGTCCGGGAAAGCCCTCTCGGCCTCGACGAGCTCGAGCACGCGCGCGAGCTCGCGCTCGGAGGGCTGCCGGGCCACGCAGAGCCGAAAGGCGCGGGGCACGCGGGCCTCGTCGGGTCCCGGCGCCTCGCGGAGGAGCCTCGCGCCGAGGGCCTGGGCCATCTCGAAAAAGGCCGGATCGTTCGCGAGGGTCAGGGCCTGGAGCGGCGTGTTCGAGCGAGCGCGCCGCGTGCAGGCGGTGGTCGCGTCGGGGGCGTCGAAGGTCGCGAGGAGCGGGTACGGGCTCGACCGCCAGAAGTAGGTGTACATCCCGCGGCGGTAGCGGTCGGCCCCCTGGCTCTCCTTCCAGTACTTGGCCGTCTGGGTGAACCGGAAGAGGCCCTGGGGCTGCGGCGGGTAGACTCCGGGGCCGCCGATCTCGCGCGAGAGGAGCCCGCTCGCGGCGAGCGCCGCATCGCGGATCGCCTCGGCCTCGAGGCGGAGGCGGCTCTGGCGGGCCAAAAGGAGGTTCCGCGGGTCCCGCTCGAGGAGGTCGGGCCGCGCCCGCGACGACTGCCGGTACGCCGCCGAGGTCGCGATGGCGCGGAGCAGCCGCTTCAGGCTCCACCCGCCGCCCGAGAGCTCGGCCGCGAGCCAGTCCAGGAGCTCGGGGTGAGTCGGCGGCGAGCCCTGCGCGCCGAGGTCGTTCTCCGTCTCGACGAGGCCCTTTCCGAAGCAGGCTTGCCAGACCCGGTTCGCCGTCACGCGCGGCGTGAGCGGGTTCCGCGGGCCGACGAGCCAGCGCGCGAGGTCGAGGCGGTCGGCCCTTGGCCCGCGAGGCTCGACGGGAGGGAGGACGGCCGGCGTCCGCGGCTCGACGCGAGCCCCCGGCCGGAGGAAGTCGCCGCGGATGTGGATGTGCGTCGGGCGCGGCTCGGGACGCTCGGCGAGGACGAGGGTCGTCGTGATCGACCTCTTGAGCTGCTCCTTCCGCTTCGTCAGGTCCGCCACGCGCTGGGCGAGGGGGATACGGTCCTTGTCGATGGACTTGTAGTGATCGGCGACGAGCTGGACCTCCTCCGGCGCCCGCTCTCCGGGGGCCCTGGCGAGGGCGCACCGCACGTTCTCGGGGACCTCGAGCAGCTCGCGAGGCGGCGTCGCCGACGCGAGGAGGGGCCTCAGCTTGGCCTCCCACTCCACCTGGCGCTTCGCGACCGCCAGCTCGTTCTCCGCGAGGAGCTTCTCCGCCGCGGCAATCTCCGTGTCGAGGAGCGGCAGCTCGCGCGCCTGCTGCTCCGTCGGCACCTCGAGCGCCGGCTCGTCCGCCCCGTTGAAGAACGCGAAGAGCTGATAGAACTCGCGCTGCGAGAGGGGATCGTACTTGTGGTCGTGGCAGCGCGCGCAGCCTACCGTGAGGCCGAGGAAGACGCTCCCCGTGGTGCTCACGCGGTCCGCCACGGCCTCGACGCGGAACTGCTCCTGATCCGTGCCGCCCTCCTCGTTCCGCAGCGTGTTCCTGTGGAAGCCCGTCGCGATCCTCTGGTCGACCGTGGCGTCCGGCAACATGTCGCCTGCGATTTGCTCCACGACGAGCTCATCGAAGGGTACGTCGCTCGAGATCGCCCGGATGACCCAATCACGGTATTTCCAGATCGAGCGCGAGCCGTCGATGGTGTAGCCGTTCGAGTCGGCGTAGCGCGCCTGGTCGAGCCAGTGGCGAGCCCAGCGCTCGCCCTGGTGCGGCGAGGCGAGCAGCCGATCGACGGCGCGCTCGAGGGCGTCGGGGCTCTCGTCCCGTTCGAGCTCCTCGACCTCCTCGGCCGACGGCGGCAGGCCGGTGAGGTCGAGGGACAGCCTGCGGATGAGCGTCGCGCGATGCGCCTCCGGGGAGGGAGCGATGTCCTCGGCCTCGAGGCGCGCGAGCACGTAGGCGTCGATGGGGCCGCGCGCCCACGCCGTGCGCCGGACGGCGGGAGGAACGGTGCGCCGCACCGGCTGGAACGCCCAGTGCGCGGCCCCAGCGCGGGCTCGATCGTCCGGCGGAGCCTCATCGCCCGGCGGCGCCGCCGCGCCCTCGTCGATCCAGCGCTCCAGGACCGCCACCTCCTCGCGCTCGAGGCGTGCGCCCTCGGGCGGCATGGCGGGCGCCTCGCC
This sequence comes from Planctomycetota bacterium, assembly GCA_016209535.1. Lineage (GTDB taxonomy): Bacteria > Planctomycetota > UBA8108 > UBA8108 > SXIK01 > JACQVW01. The sequence continues at coordinate 13,121 of JACQVW010000325.1, forward strand.
GCGGCCCAGGACGGCGTCGATGAGGAGGCTCGCGGAGCTCTTCCCAGGAGCGACCGCGGGGCCGCGGTTGCCGCCGTGGAGGATCGCGCCCGCCGCATCGAGGCGCAGCCCCGACTCCCGCTTCGCCGCGCCGTGGCACCGGTGGCAGCGCCTCGCCAGGATAGGCCTGACGTCGCGACGGAAGTCGGCGGCGGCGCGGGCCCCGGGCGCCGGGAAGGCGACGAGCGAGGCGAGGACGGCGACTCGAGCGGCGATCGACACGGCCGCCTCAGACCTTCAACAGCTCGCAGGCCTGCGCGTAGCCCGGCGCCGGCTTCCCGAACTCGCTGGCCGTGACGCGGGCGAGAGCGACGGGCTGGCGCCAGCGGAAGGCGGGGCGGCCCGCGGCGAGCTCCTCGCTGACCGTCCCGTAGTACTTCTCGGCGTGCAGCGCGCCGTCCTCGCTCGTCCCGAAGCGCAGGAGCAGGTCGAAGACGGGCCGCGCGGGGTGACTGAGCTCGCCGTAGCGGTGGACGACCGCGCAGGCGCGGGCCTGGTCGTTCTCGCGGATCGCCCCCTCGGCCTCCCGGAGGAGCTCCGCGGGCCCCGTGGCCTTCACCGCCTCGAGGTGCTCGGCGCGGGGGTAGGGCTCCCAGTTGAGGAAGTCGCCACCGCGGTCCACGCGGTCGAGGGCCACCTGGTACGCGCCCAGGATCAAGCAGGCGAAGGCGTTCCTCGCGTCGCCGGCGCGCGCCATGCCGCGCCACGCGTTCGCCGAGTCGCTCGCGTGGACGCCGATCGAGTCGCCGTGGACGCTCCCGAGGGGCTTGCCCGGCTGGACCTCCCGCTCCGTCCGGCCCCGGTCGCGGAGCACGAGCTGGTTCGCGGCGATGGCGATCGCCTCGCCGACCGAGTCCGGCGCCATGCCCTCGGCGAGGGCGGCGGCCGCGGCCTCGGCGGCGCCGGCGGGGCTCGCCTCGAAGATCGTGCGGCTCATCCGCTCGACCCAGGCGTCGTCGGCGGCGCGGCTCCCGGGAGAGCGTCCCAGGAGCCGGTGCTTCTCGAGGAGCTCGGGGAGGAGCGTCCTCGAGCGCGCGTAGCGCTCGGGGGGGGACCGGACCTCGCTCTTGAGGCAGTAGCGCACGGACTGGCGCAGGAGCGTGTGCGCATGCTCCTTCCCGATCAGGCTCAGGAGGTCCCAAGCACGGTGCGGGAGCACCACGCGGTGGACCTCGGTGGCGTCCTCGACGGCGTACAGGAGGCCGTTGAACGCGGCCTCGGCCGGGCCCCGTGCGATGGCCGCGAAGGCGCCCTCGGCCTCGGCGGCGTCCTTCCGCCGGACGGCGTCCCGGAGCGTCTCGCCCCCGGGGCGGCCCTCGGGCAGCGGAGCGGGCTTCACCGGCCGGAGGACCTCGCTCTTCCGCCCGCCGTGCTCCTGAATCCGGGCGGTGTTCCTGTACAGGACCTTGAGGACGGGGAGGGGCCGCCGGGCCTCGGGCATCTCGAGGGCCATGCGGTAGGCGGGCGCGAGGGCCATCATGGTGTGGAACCCCACGTAGTCCTCGCCCCCGAAGGTGCGCGCGTTGGCCAGGGCCGCCGCGGCGACCAGCTCCCGCAGGCTCGTCCCCGAGCGCAGCCGCTCGACGAGGGCGGGCACGAGGCGTTCCGCAGGAGTCTCCTGCAGGAAGGCGACGAGGGGCTCGAGGGGCCCGAAGGCCAGCGCCTCGGGCGCGTCCTCGGCAAGGGCCCCGGGGAGGAGATCGAGCTCCGCCGCCACGCCGTATCCGACGCTCGCCACGATCATGCCCCGCCCCACGTCCGCCAGGAACTCACGCCGGTTGCTCTGCTTCATGGCCTCCTCCTGACAAGCTGACCCCAGGACGACCTGTCTGCTTGGTAAACCCGCACAATCCAGGGTAGGCGGAACGCGGCCGGGAGTCAATCCTCCTCGGCCGGAAGAAGCGCTCACCGAGGGGGCCGATCACGACCTCGCCGCGAGCAAGGAGCACCTGCTCGCAGATCCGGCGGAGGAGGGTCGACAGCAATGGGCGTCGGGGTACGACCTTCGCAGGCGGGAGGACAACCATCGAGGGCCGCTTCGGGTACACGGCAATCAAGTCAAACATAAACCGCTCGGTCACAAAATGGTTTATCGTTGACTCTCCCTGAGGCTTCCGCTATCTTGTCTTGTGGCCTGCGGGCCGTCTGGGCCGGTGGAGCCCAGGGAGTCTGCACCAAGGAGGAACCATGCGAAAAGCCTGGCTGGTCTGCAAGGTGGAGCCTGGGATGTTCAGCACGGAGAGGATCGTCCGGGTGACGCAGAGGACCGGCTCGATCACGTCGTTCTTCATCGACAAGCGTTTCATTCGCGAGGATGGGAGGGTGGCGGTCGAGGTCTTCGAACGGGAAGGCGTGACATGGGCATGCTTGCCGACCGATCACCCCTACCACCCGGAGCCGGTTCGAGCCGAGGACGTCGAGCCATGCAACGATGAGCTTGTCTGTCCGTGATCCTCTCCAACGTTGAGATCCACAGGGCGATCGACGAGCGGCGGTTGGTCATCACTCCGGAGCCAGAGCCTCGGTTCCGACAGAACGAGGCAGCCTGCCCGTACCAGACCTCCTCGGTCGACCTGCGTCTCGGTTCGCAGATTCTGATCCCCAGGGGAGCCCGCCCGTTCAACATCGACCTCCAGCAGGGCAAGTTCGCGGACCTGGTGACCCCTGAGAACTTCGAGGAGCGTTTCTTGAGGGAAGACCAGCCGTACTCTCTGAGGCCCAACACGCTCGTCCTCGCGCAGACCTTGGAGTATGTCGAGCTCCCTATCCAGGAGTCAGGAACCAGCCTCGCCGCCCGGATCGAGGGGAGAAGCTCCTTCGCCCGCTGCGGCATGCTCGTGCACTTCACGGCACCCACGATTCATGCGGGCTTCCGTGGGACCATCACCCTCGAGATCATCAACCTGGGACCCACGACGATCGTGCTCTACCCGGCCACGCCCGTCTGCCAGCTCATCGTCGAAGAGGTGAAGGGATACCCCTTGAGAAACGACAGCCAATTCCAGGGCCAGACCGGACCTGGCGCGCCGGCCGGCGCCGCGTCCTGAAGCTGCCGGCGCGCCGCCCACGCAGCGAGAAAGAGGCGTGCAAATCGGGCTCCGGCGCGAGACGATGGCGGCCATGAACGCGCTCCGGTTCTCGAGACCGCCGTCCTTCCTCGCCGTCCTCGGTCTTGCCCTCGGCCTCGTGGGCTGGCCCGCGCCCGCCCAGGGCCAGGCAGCCCGCCGGCCCAACTTCCTCTTCGTCTTCGCCGACGACCAGCGCTGGGACGCCATGGGCGTCGTCCAGCGGGAGCAGGGCGAGCGCGGCCGCTTCCCCTGGTTCCAGACGCCGAGCATGGACCGCCTCGCCGCGGAGGGCGTGCGCTTCCGGAATGCCTTCGTCGTCTGCGCGCTCTGCTCGCCGAGCCGCGCCGCGTTCCTCACGGGGCGCTACAACCACTCGAACGAGGTCATCGACAACCACACGCCGTTCCCCGACGGCGCCGTCACGCACGCGACGCTCCTCCGCGCCGCGGGCTACAGGACAGGGTACACCGGCAAGTGGCACATGGACGGCCAGACGGGCAAGCGTCCGGGCTTCGACTTCTCGGCGAGCTTCATCGGCCACGCCCGCTACCAGGACGCGCCCTTCGAGGTGGACGGCGAGAAGCGCGAGACCCGGGGCTGGGTCGACGACGTCTCTACGGACTTCGCGATCGAGTTCCTCCTGAAGAGCAAGGAGCATCCCTTCCTCCTCGTCGTGGGGTACAAGTCGCCCCACGGCCCCTTCGATCCGCCGGCGCGCCTGAAGGACCGCTTCGCGGGCGCGAAGGCGCGCCCCGCGCCGAACCTCGGGAGCCTGCCGCCCTTCCCGCGGGGCGGCAGGGCACCCGAGACCATCGACCCGAAGGCCGCCGAGGTCGAGGTCAACCTGGGCTACTTCCGCTGCGTCGCCGGGATCGACGAGAACCTCGGCCGCCTCCTCACGGCTCTCGACGAGCTCAAGCTCGCCGAGGATACCGTCCTGGTCTACTCGAGCGACAACGGCTTCTACCTTGGCGAGCACGGCCTCGGCGACAAGCGCTCGGCCTACGAGGAGAGCATCCGGATCCCGCTCCTCCTGCGCTATCCGCGGCTCGTGGGCCGAGGCAAGGTCGCCGACGCCATGGTCCTCAACATCGACCTCGCGCCGACCCTCCTCGACCTCGCGGGGCTGCCGGTCCCGCCCGAGATGCACGGGAGGAGCTGGCGCCCGCTGCTGGAAGGCAAGCTCGACGGGACCGCTCTGGCCTGGCGCACGTCGTTCCTCTACGAGTACTTCTACGAGCGCAACTTCTTCACGCCCACGGTGACGGCCGTCCGCACCGAGTCGGCGAAGCTCATCGAGTACCCCGGACACGGCGACTGGACGGAGCTCTACGACTTGAAGCTCGATCCGTACGAGACGCGGAACCTGGCCCGAGACTCCGCCGCGAAGGCCCTGCGCGACGCGCTGGCGGCAGAGCACGGGCGCCTCTCGAAGGAGCTCGGCTACAGGGTGCCCGAGGGAGCCGATCGGCCGGACGAGGCGAGGCCCCGGGAGGCGGGGCCCGCCGCGGCCCGCCCCTCGAACGCCTTCGTCCTCGAGTACGACTTCTCAAAGGACGAGGGGGACCGGATCCTCGACTCGAGCGGCAAGGGGAACCACGGCACGGCGCGCTCGGCTCCCGTCGTCGATGGCCGCGAGGGAAGGAAGGCCCGCCGGTTCGACGGCAAGGGCTGGATCGACGTGCCGAAGTCCCCCACCCTCGACCCGTCCGTGGGCCCCTGGACGATCGAGGCCGTCGTCAAGGCCGAGGCGCCCTCGGGCGTGGTCCTCGCCCGCGGCGGGAGCGCGCAGGGATACGCTCTTCTCCTGAGCGACGGGGTGCCCTTCTTCACCGTGAGGGCGGGGGACCGCCGCACCACGATCGGCGCCGAGACACCCGTGACGGGCCGGTGGGTCCACCTCGCGGCCGTGGCCGGCGCGGACCGGGTCGTGAGGCTCTACGTCGACGGCGCCCTCGCCTCGAGCGGGCCCCTCCAGGCCTTCGTCGCTCGAGATCCCTCGGACGCCATGGAGATCGGCGCCGACCGCGGGAGCCAGGTCCTCGGCGACGACCGCACCGGTCCCTTCGTGGGCCTCGTCGAGAGCGTGCGCCTCTTCAGCGGCGGGCGGAGCGCCGAGGACGTGCGGAAGGACGCGGCGGCTCGAGGGCTCGGGCCGAAGGAGTGAGCGGCGAAGTCAAGCCCTCTGGAGCGTGTCGAGGCGCGTGATGTGCAAGAGGGAGCAGATCACCATCCGGTCCGTGCCCGGGTAGCCTATGACCAGCCGGGACTGGAGCAGCATGGCGTAGTCCGGATGCTGCACCGGATGCACCTCGCCGCTCGAGAGCTGCACTTCGAAGGGCTCGAAGGGTCTGCGATGGAGGAGCTCGCGGATCGCCTCGGCGTTCATGCCTGCGAGTCTACCGAGGGCAGGTTTAGCTGCAAGTGAAATTTGGTAAACGGATCATCGGGGCCGCGCACCGCCGCTACAGCACCGAGTACGCCACCGTCACCCCCGCCATGACGATGGCCACCATGCTCATGAGCTTGATCAGGATGTTCAAGCGCGGCCCGGCGGTGTCCTTGAAGGGGTCCCCGACGGTGTCGCCGATCACCGAGGCCTTGTGCGCCGCCGAGCCGCGGCCGCCCAGGTTGCCCTCCTCGATGTGCCCAGAACCACGCCCACGACAGGGACGAGCGTGGACTCCATCCCGGTGCCGAGCCCCGCGATGATCACCGTCGCCGGCCCCGTCTTCGCACCCTCCGCCACCCTCCTCGTGGACCAGTACGCCGGGGAGGTGAAGAGCTCCGTGGCCCTGCCGATCACAACCCCCGTGATGACGCCCACGACGATCGAGCCCCAGAGGCCCCAGCGGTTGGGGAGGTCGAGGGCTTGAAGGATGCCCCACGAGAAGACGACCGTGAGGACGGAGCTGAGGTGGATGCCGCGCCCCAGGGAGCGCAGCAGGTCCTGCTGCGTCGCTCCCTCCTTGGTCGAGACCGCCAGGATCCCGAGGACCGAGGCCACGATCCCCGCCGCGGCCAGGAGCATGGGCGCGATCACGCCGTCGAACTGCGACGAGAGGCTCCCGGGATAGGCGGCGACGCCCAGCGCGGCGGTGGCGAGGACGCTGCCGCAGTACGACTCGTACAGGTCCGCGCCCATGCCGGCGACGTCCCCCACGTTGTCGCCGACGTTGTCGGCGATGGTCGCGGGGTTGCGAGGGTCGTCCTCGGGGATGCCCGCCTCGACCTTGCCC